>JAKLER010000355.1 GCA_022711615.1 Acidobacteriota bacterium | reverse complement strand
CGTCGACGCCTCGCGGAGCGTCGTCGGGCTCGACGTCGAGCTGGCGCAGCACGTCGCGCGGAGGCTCGGACGCCGGCTCGAGGTCGTCGACATGGACTTCGGGGCGATGATCCCCGCCCTTCTCTCCGGCAAGGTCGACGTGATCGCCGCCTGCATCACGATCACCGAGGAGCGGGCGAAGAGCGTCCTGTTCTCCGAGCCGTACTACGCCGGCGGGATCGCCGCCCTCGTCCGGGAAGCGAAGCGTCCCTGACGTGGGAGGAGGCGGGACGACGCTCGCCGTCGCGTGGCCGGCGGTCCTCGCGCTCGCCGGGGCGGCGGGAGGCCCCCCCGGCACGTTCCTGCGTCGCGTCGCCGAGGGCTTCGAGAACAACCTCGTCCGGGAGGGCCGCTACCTCCTCATCCTCGACGGCCTCCACACGACGGTGCTCATCTCGGTCCTAGCCGGCCTCCTCGGGACCGCGCTCGGGGCGCTGGTCTGCTTCCTCCGCATGTCGCCGCGACGGGCCCTTTCGGTCCCCGCGCGCGCCTACGTCGCGCTCCTCCGTGGGACGCCGGTCCTCGTCCTCCTGATGCTCCTCTACTACGTGGCGTTCGCCTCGGTGAACGTCAGCGCGGTCCTCGTCGCGGTCCTGGCCTTCGGGCTCAACCTCGGCGCCTACGCGGCCGAGATCTACCGGACGGGCATCGAGAGCGTCGACCGCGGGCAGGCGGAGGCGGGGATCGCCCTCGGGTTCACGAAGGCCGCCGCCTTCCGCCACGTCGTCCTCCCCCAGACGGTGAGGCGGATCCTCCCGGTCTACAAGGGCGAGCTCGTCTCGATGGTGAAGATGACGTCGGTCGTCGGCTACATCGCCGTCCAGGACCTGACGAAGGCGAGCGACCTCATCCGCAGCCGGACCTTCGACGCCTTCTTCCCCCTTGTCCTGGTGGCCGTCCTCTACTTCCTCGTCTCCGGCCTCCTGATCCACGCGCTCGGCTCCGTGGAGCGATGGACCGACCCGCGGAGGAAGGCCGCGCGCGGGGGCGGCGCGTGATCGAGGTCGAGCATCTGTCGGTCCGCTTCGGCGACCAGGTCGTCCTCCGGGACGTGAGCGTCCGGGTCGCGAAGGGCGAGGTGATCTCGGTCATCGGCCCCTCCGGGACGGGCAAGAGCACCTTCCTGCGCTGCCTGAACCTCCTCCAGAGGCCGACCGGGGGATCGGTGCGCGTCGGCGGCGTCGACCTCCTCGCGCGCGGCGCCGACGTCCCGCGGGTCCGCCGGCGGATGGGGATGGTCTTCCAGTCGTTCAACCTCTTCGCGCACCTGACGGCGCTCGACAACCTGACCCTCGGCCCCGTGAAGCTCCTCGGGACTCCGCGGCCGGAGGCCGAGAAGAAGGCGATGGAGACGCTCCGGATGGTGGGGCTCGCCGAGAAGGCCGGCTCGCTCCCCGACGAGCTCTCCGGAGGGCAGAAGCAGCGCGTGGCGATCGCGCGCTGTCTCGCGATGGAGCCCGAGATCCTGCTCTTCGACGAGCCGACCTCGGCGCTCGACCCGACGATGGTGAGCGAGGTCCTCGCCGTGATGCGGCGGCTGGCGCGCGAGGGGATGACGATGGTCGTCGTCACCCACGAGATGGAGTTCGCCCGGGACGTCTCGAGCCGCGTCCTCTACATGGACGAGGGGGTCGTCTACGAGGAGGGGAGCCCGGCGCAGGTCTTCGACGCGCCCCGGAGGGACCGGACGAGGGCCTTCGTCGAGCGGCGCCGGAGCGCGACGTTCCGCGTCGCCAGCCCCGACTACGACCTCTACGCGCTGAACGCCTCTCTCGAGGCCTTCTGCGACCGGCACGCCCTTCCGCGGCAGACGCGGCACGACGTCGTCCTCCTCGCGGAGGAGCTGCTCCAGATCCACGCCCCGCTCCTGCCGGCGACGCCGCTGGACGTCGTCCTCGCGTACTCGGAAAAGACCGACCGGCTCGAGCTGGCGGTCGAGTCGAAGGGGGAGGCCGCGGACCCGCTCGACCTGGCGCGGCTGCCGGACGAGCTGGGCCTGCGAATCGTCCGGGGGCTCGCGGACGGGATCACGTACTCGAGCGACGCCGGCCGCAACCGGCTGTCGATGACGGTCCGGCAGGCGTGAGGGAACCCGCCGGGGGGCGGCGGCGGGGCACGCCGGCCCCGGGGGACGTCAGAGGCTCGCGATCGCCTCGGCGACCGAGTCCCGGGTCGGGAGGAGCGCGTCGAATCCGGAGATCGTGAAGACCTCCTTGACGACGCCGGAGAGCCCGCTCACGGCGATCCCGCCGCCGGCGGACTTGAGCCTCTTCATCGTGACGAGGACGGCCCGGAGACCCGCGCTGCTCACGTAGTCGAGCGCCGAAAGGTCGAGGACGAGCTTCTTCGTCCCCTTGTCGACCCACTCCCCGCACGCCTTCTCGAACAGGGGGGCGGTCGCGGCGTCGAGCCGTCCGGCGACCCTCGCCACCGTGCATCCGGATTCCTCACGCGTCGTCAGGTCCATCGGGCTCCTCCGTCCGGATGTTAGCCCGCCGGCCCGCCCGGCGGGCGCGGTCCTTCCGGCCTAGGGCAGGACCGCGAAGACGCGCGCGGGGGCGCCGCTCCCCCCCCGGATCGGGATCGGGACGACGTAGAGCGTCGCCCCCTTCGCCGGCAGGCGGTCGGCCGCGGCGAGGTTCTCGAGGGCGAGCCTGTCGGCGCCGCAGATGATCTGGTGGACCCGGAAGTCGGGCGACCTGCCGCGGTCGATGCTCGGCGTGTCGAGCGCGATCCCCCGGATCGAGCGCTCTTTCACCAGGAAGTCCGCGGCCTCGGGCGAGAAGCCGGGGAAGCTCAGGAGGGGGATCGCGTCGGCTCCGCGCCGGTCGGTCCCGAGGACCGCGACGGGGTCGGGGTAGGCCCGCGTGCCGTGGCCCGTGTACATGACGACCCAGGCTCCCTTCGGGATCCGGCCGTGCCGTTCCTCCCAGGCCTTCAGGTCGGCGACGGTCAGCATGTAGTCGCGGTCCTTCGCGCAGGCCGCCGAGACGTCGACCTTCACGGCGGGCCCGATCCACTCCTCGAGGGGGATCCGCTCCATCGTCCGCCCCCCCTCCGCGAAGTGGATCGGGGCGTCGGCGTGCGTCCCGCCGTGCTCGGAGGCGGTGAAGTCGTTCGAGGCGTACCACCAGCCGCCCGGCGTCGGGCCGAAGGAGACGCGCGTCAGCCGGAACGGCGTCGCCGTGGGCCAGTAGACGCTCGCGTCCTCGAACGGGTACGTCATGTCGAGGAGCTTCGACGGCGGCTGGGCCTTCGAAGGGCCCGTGACGACGAGCGCGCCGAGGAGGAGAGACGAAGCGATCCTCCTCATCGGGGCCTCCCCCCGGGCGGCACCCCGCAGGACGGGCCTCGGGGGAGCGGAACGCGCCTCGGCCACGTGCCGGAGGCGATCGGCGGGGTGGGCGGTCGGGACCGGGTGCTTCTCCATCGGCTCTTCTCCGTCTCCTTCGTCCGGTCTCAGACGTACAGGCGGCGCAGGAGGTCGGCGGCGGCCGCGTCGAGGCGGTCGGCCCGCCGCACGTCCTCGAAACGGGCGAGGAGGTCCTCGGGGCGCAGGCGCCGCTTCTCCTCGCCCGCCGCCTCGTGGATCACACGGCCGCGGTGCATCATGACGAGCCGGTCGCCGAGGTGGACCGCCTGGGCCATCGAGTGGGTGACCATCATCGTCGTCAGGCGGTCCTTCTCGACGACCTCCTTCGTCAGCCGGATCACCTGCTCCGCCGTCTTCGGGTCGAGGGCCGCCGTGTGCTCGTCGAGGAGGAGCAGGCGCGGACGCACCCAGGTCGCCATCAGCAGAGTGAGCGCCTGTCGCTGGCCGCCGGACAGCGTGCCGATCTCGCTCGCGAGCCGGTCTTCGAGCCCCATCCCGAGCGCGGCGACCCGGTCCCGGACCTCGCGCCGGAGCGCGGCCGGGAGCGCGGGCCCGAGGCCGCGGACCTTCCCGCGGCGCGCGGCGAGCGCGAGGTTCTCGGCGATCGTCATGGCCGGCGCCGTCCCGCTGAACGGATTCTGGAAGACGCGCCCGACCTTCCGCGCCCGCCTCTCCTCGGGCCAGCGGGTCACGTCCTCCCCGTCGAGGCGGACCGTGCCGGCGTCGGGAAGGAACGTGCCGGCGACGGCGTTCAGGAACGTCGACTTGCCCGAGCCGTTCGTCCCGAT
>JAKLER010000354.1 GCA_022711615.1 Acidobacteriota bacterium | reverse complement strand
CGCACGGCGGCTCGGTGACCTGGACGAGCGCCCCGGGGCGAGGCACGACCGTCCGGATCCACCTCCCGGCCGCGTAGGCCGCCCGGGGGGACCGGCCGCCGCCCGTCCGGGCGCGGTCCCCGATCGTTCATGAGCCGGCGCGGAGGGGGTCCGGGGAGACCGGCCGCCGCCCGTCAGGGCGCGGTCCCCGATCGTGCATGAGCCGGCGCGGAGGGGGTCCGGGGGGACCGGCCGCCGCCCGTCAGGGCGCGGTCCCCCCGGGAAACTTCAGTCGCCGAGGTTCACGTCCCGGTTCCTTAGCGCCTTCGCCCCCTCCTTCAGCGTCTCCCACAGGAGCGCGGGAGGGCACGGCTTGCCGAGGACGCGGCTGAAGCCCGCCTTCTCGATGACGGTGCGGTCCTCGTCCGCGAAGCCGGTCACGAGGACGAAGCCGACGTTTCGCGCGCGCCTCTTCAGCGTCTCGACCATCCGCGCGCCCGACATCTCGCCCATTCGCTGGTCGGTCACGACGAGGTTGACCGTCGCGTCCTCGGCCATCCGGCGGAGGCCGTCCTCGCCCGAGTACTCGACGAGAGGGTGGAACGTGAAGAGCGTCCGGAACTCCTCGTCGGCGCGGGCGGCGACGCTCATCTCCTCGGCCATCGCGTGCGCGAGCCGCCGGTCGTCGTCGACGAAGAGGACGCGGAACGGCGTCTGCTCCGGCAGCTCCCGGTCGGCCGTGAACCCGAGGTGCCCGAAGTTGAAGCCGCCCCCCGCCCCGAAGAGGACGGCGTCGGTGCCGCGGCGGAGGAGACCGTCGCGGAAGGCGTGGTGGAGCGCGATCCCGATCGAAGGGTTCCCGCAGTTGCCGTACTTGTGGAAGACGTTGACGAGCCGGCCCGGGGCGATGCCGAGCCTCTCGCGGAGGACGTCGAGGAGGTGACCGTTCGCCTGGTGCGGGATGGCGACGGTCTGCGCCGGGTCGAAGCCGTTCCGCCGGCAGCCGCGCTGGAACTGCTCGGCGAACGCCGCCGGAATCCGGGTCCCGAGCGCCTTGGCGTCCATGACGAACCACCCCCCGGGGCCGGTCATCGCGTCCGCCCGCCAGTCGGAGTTCGTCGTGATCTGACCCAGCTTCAGGCCGAAGCCCGGCTCGCACGCCCCGAGGACGGCCGCAGAGGCGCCCTCGCCGAAGAGGGCCTGGGTGACGTAGTCCTCCGGGTCGAGGCAGCGAGACCGGATGACGTCCCCCGCCACGACGAGGACCGTGTCGCCGGAGACGGCCGCGCGGTCGCGGCCGACGAGGAGCGCGTCGAGGAAGCCGGTGCACGCCGAGCAGAGCTCGATCGTGTGCTTCTCGTACATCCCGAGCTCGTGGAGGACGAGGCCGCGGGTCCCGGCGATCACGTCCGGGCCGGTGGCGGTCGTGACGACGACGGCGTCGACGTCCGCGGCGGTCACGCCCGCCCGCTCCATCGCCCTCTCGGCCGCGCGGGCCATGAAGTGCGCGAGCCCCTTCCCCTCCTCGTCCACGAAGACCGTCTCGGCCCCCATGTGCCGGAGGACGAACTCCTCGTAGCCCATCCGCGCCTTCTCGGGCGAGAACCGCGCGAATCTCGGGCCGAGCTCGCCGATCCGGAGGGCGGTCGGCGGGTGGGCGATACCCGTCCCGAGGACGGTCACTCCGGGCCGGTCGGAGCGCGCGGCCTCCGGCGCGGGGCGGGTGCGGAACGGGTTCTCGTCGAGCGGGTCCCGGCTCATCGAGCACCTCCGGCCGCCTTCGTCAGGGAGAGGAACGTGAACGAGGGGCCGGCCTGGAGCTCCGTGAGCGCCGGAACGCCCTCCACCGTGCCCGGAAGGAGCGCGTACGACGTCTCCCGGAAGCCTCCCGTCGGCAGGAGGAGCGGGTCGGGCCCCTCGGCCCCGACGAACGGAGGTGCGTTCACCCTCACCGTTCCGTGTCCCTCGGTCAGGACCTGCAGGAGGTCGGCGTGGCGCGTCGCGGCGTCGTCGCCGAAGAGCGTGGCTCCGTGGCCGCAGGGCGACCCGAGGATCCGGGGAACCAGCTCGCGGTCCTCGCGGAAGGCCCGGATCGCGAGGACGGGCCCGCCCGCGGGCTCGGAGGCGAGGAGCGCCCCGTCGTCGAGGCCGGCCAGGACGACGAACGGGAGGAACGCGAACGGCTCGCTGCCGCGATAGGGAGGAAGGAGGAACGACGGCCGGTCCCCTCCGCCGCCGAGGAGCGGCAGCTTCCCCGCCCTCTCCGTGGCGTACGCGAGCGTGGCGCCGCGCGCGAGAGCGTCGTCCACCCGGGCGGCGACGGCGCGGGCCCTCTCGAGCGGGAAGGGCCCGACCCGCGTCGGCGCCTCGTACGGGTCGCCGACGACCGCGGTCGCGGCGAGCTCGACGACGAGCGGGAGGAGCTGCGGGAGGACCGACTCGTGGACGTCGACGACCTCGGCCCGCCCCCGGGCGCGCCCGCCCCCGGCGAGCGCCGCGTCGACGAGGGCCCGGGCCGCCGGCGCCGGGTCGGCGAGCGGGGCGGCGACGACGAAGCGGTCCATGGCCGGCCCTTCGACGAGGAGCCGGAACTCCTCCTTCTTCCGGAGGACGCTCTGGCGCGTCGCCTCCTCGACCCGGCCCGATCCGACGTGGAGCGCCAGGACCGCCGTCCGGCAGGTCGGGTCGAGGTGCTCGGCGAGGAACGCGGGCCGATCCGCGCGGCTGAAGAGGCTCGCGCCGTCGCGCCGCTTCAGGAGGCTCCCGAGGCCCTCCTCGGCCGCGAGCGCCTCGAGCGTCTGGAAGAGGCTTCGGGTCCGCGGCGCCGGGTGGACGGCGAGGTCCGCGCCGCAGAGGAACGTCGGAGCGAAGAGGAGCCCGAAGGCCGTCGCCGCTCCGTCCTCAGGAAGGGTGGCCGCGACGGCGCCGCGCGGCGCGCGCGCGGCCGGATCGAAGGTCCGACCCGCCCAGAGCGGATGGTCGATCGTCCCGGCGGCGAGGCGCGAGAGGAGCGTCCCGTACTCCGAGAGGAGGCGGGCGAGGCCGAGGACGTCGCTGGTCGCGACCGCGGCCGGGATCCGCGCCGAGTCCGTGAGGCGGCGGGCGAGCGGCTCGGCGCTCGAGGCGACGAGACGCCCCAGCTTCGCCATCCGTTCGAGGTTCGACCCGATTCGTACGGCATCGTCTTCGGCCATGTCCGTCTCCCTCCCTCGCGCAGGACCACCGGGCATCTTACGGCTCGCCGGAGCGGGCGGGACCCTTCGACCCTGCGGTAGCCTTCGCGGGGAGGACGTGCCATGGAGCTGAACGGAGCGGTCGTCATCGTCAGCGGGGGCGCCTCGGGGCTCGGCGAGGCCACGGCGAGGCGCCTCGTCGCGCGCGGCGCGCGGGCCGGGATCCTCGACCTCCCGTCCTCGCGCGGCGAGGAGGTCGCCGCCTCCCTCGGCGGCGCCGCCCTCTTCGTCCCCGCGGACGTCACCGACGGGGCGGGGGTCGAGGGGGCCGTGGGACGCGTCGTATCGGCGTTCGGCCGCCTCGACGTCGCGGTCACCTGCGCGGGCGTCGGAACTTCGGGGCGCGTCCTCGACAAGACGGGCGCGCCGCACGCGCTCGACCTCTTCGAGCGGATCGTCCGCGTCAACCTCGTCGGCACGTTCAACGTCCTGCGCATCGCCGCGTCCGCGATGTACCGCAACGCCCCGAACGCCGACGGCGAGCGGGGCGTCGTCGTCGCGACCGCCTCCGTCGCGGCGTACGACGGCCAGGTGGGCCAGGTCGCCTACGCCGCGTCGAAGGGAGGCGTGGTCTCGATGACCCTCCCCGTCGCGCGCGACCTCGCGCAGTGGGGGATCCGCTGCGTGACGATCGCGCCGGGGATCTTCGACACGCCGATGCTCGCGACGGTGAAGGAAGAGTTCCGCGCGAGGCTCGCGGCCGGCGTCCCCTTCCCGAGCCGCCTCGGCGACCCGGCGGAGTACGCCCGCCTCGTCGAGCAGATCGTCGGAAGCCCCTACCTCAACGGCGAGGTCGTCCGCCTCGACGGGGCGCTCCGCATGGCGCCGCGCTGACGAAACCTGGGGTCAGGTCTTGTGACGAAACCTGGCGAAACCTGGGGTCAGGTCTTGTGACGAAACCTGGCGAAACCTGGGGTCAGGTCTTGTGACGAAACCTGGCGAAACCTGGGGTCAGGTCTTGTGACGAAACCTGGCGAAACCTGGGGTCAGGTCTTG
>JAKLER010000353.1 GCA_022711615.1 Acidobacteriota bacterium | reverse complement strand
GCGCGGACCGCCTCGACGAACCAGAGCGTGCCGTCGACGTTGTTGTACTCGGGCTCGGTCCCCTCGTCGGGGAAGCGGTTCGGGACCATCCCGCGGTCGACGTGGCGGGCGAACGTCTCGAGGACCGAGCGGGCCGCCTCGAACCGGCGTGTCGCGAGGAGGAGGCCGGGGAGAGCGATCATCGCGTCGCGCCCCCAGTCGGTGAACCACGGGTAGCCGGCGACGATCGTCCAGCCGTCGCCGCGCCTGGCGACGAAGCGGTCGGCGGCGCTCCGGAGGAGGCGCAGGGCGCGGCGGTCCGAGCCGGCTCCCTCGACCTTCCGCCGCCGCCGCTCTTCCGCCTCGGCGAGGTCGGAGGCGTCGGAGGCCGACCGGTCGCCGAGGGTCGCGACGAGCGCGGCCGACGGCCGCTCCGAGAGCTCCCAGCCGAACGCGACCGGCGAGAAGAGGTCCTCCTGGTACTCGAAGCCGCGGGCGCGGTCCAGCTCGTATTCGAAGCCGCGGTACCAGAAGAAGGTCTCGGCGGCGGAGGCCGCGTCGTGGGCGAGGCGGAGCGGCGGGAGACCGCTGACCGGCGTGAGCGTCACGGCGCCGTCCTCCCGGGCGAGCGCCGGGTCGCACGGCGTCCCGGCGCCGCGGAGGGCATGGTGGTCGCGATAGGCGAGGAGCGGCCGGACCTCCAGCCGGACGGGGAGGCCGTCGCCGGAGAGGAGCTCCCACGTCACGACCGCCGTCGGCTCGCCGTGCGCGAGGAAGAAGGTGCGGCGCAGGCGCGCGCCTCCCGCCTCGTACTCCCACGTCGGGAACGGGTCGACGCGGAACGAGCGGAGCAGCAGGTCGCCGCGCGGGTGGAGCTTGCCGTCCGAGTAGCGGTTCACCGAGAGGTCGAACCGCTCCCCGCCGACGACGAGCGTCTCCTCGAGCTTCGCGAGGAGGACGGCGCGGCCGGTCGGCGGCGTCGTGGCCGAGACCAGGAGGCCGTGGTAGCGGCGCGCGTTCCGCCCGGCCACCGTCGACAGCGCGTAGCCGCCGAGACCGTCGGTCTCGAGCCATTCGGCGTCGGGGAGGAGGGGGAAGCCGTTCATCGTCGTGGAAGTCGCGGAGGAACGTTACACCGGGTCCCCCCGGGCGCGCACCTCAACGGACCCACACGGTCGTCCGGAACGTCCGCTCGGGAGGCGCGCTCCGCGCCGTGGCGTAGAAGGCGACGACGTCCGTGACCCCGGTGCGCAGCGCCTCGAACGGGATGCGGACCGTCCCGTCCGACTGCTCCTCCGCCGGGCCCTTCCTGCGGAGGACCTTCTCGTCGACCTCCACGACGTACCAGCGCGCCTTCGACCCGGCGTCCACGGGGAGCTCGAGGAGCACCTCGTCGCGGGCGTTCGCCTCGAGCGTCTTCCCCGCCGAAGCCTCGGTGGCGAGCCAGACGTTCCTCCCCTCCCAGACGCAGCCGCAGCCGGCGGCCGCGAGCGCGGCGAAGAGCAGGAGCGCGAGGCGGCACGTGGCACGCATGGCGTCGATTCCCTCCGGACGGTACCGGGGCGATGCCGCAATCGTACGCCGGCGGCGCTCCGCAGGGCATCGGCTCCCGCGCTATCGTCGGGACCGATGACTCCGCCCGAGCGCCTCTCCTTCCGGCACCGCGTCGTCGCGGGCGACCCTCCGGGCGCGGCCGACCTCCTCGCGCGCGTCTCGGGCCTCTCGAAGGGGGTCGTGAAGGACGCGATGCGGAAGGGGGCGGTCCACGTCGGCCGCGCGGGGCGGACGCCGAACCGCCTCCGCCGCGAGACGGCGACCGTGCGTCCCGGCGACGTCCTCGAGATCCACTACGACGCCGCCCTCCTCGCGCTCGTGCCGCCCGAGGCGCGCCTCGTCCGCGACGCGACGCGCTGGTCGGCGTGGGACAAGCCCGCGGGGCTCCTGACGCAGGGGACGCCGTTCGGCGACCACGCGACGCTCCTCCGGCAGGCGGAGAAGGCGCTCGGCCGCCCCGCGTTCCCCGTCCACAGGCTCGACCGCGAGGTCTCCGGGCTCGTTCTCGTCGCGCACGACGAGCGGGCCGCCGCGGCGCTCTCCGCGCTCCTGCGCGAAGGGCGCGTCGTCAAGCGCTACCGCGCCGAGGTCCTCGGCGACGTCGCCTCCGCGCTCGGCCGCGAGGGCGTCGTCGAGACGCCGCTCGACGGCAAGAGCGCCCGGACGCTCTGGCGCGTCGTCGCGCACGACGCGGAGCGCGGCGCGACGACGCTCGACGTGACGATCGAGACCGGCCGTCCGCACCAGATCCGCCGGCACCTGGAGTCGATCGGCCACCCCGTCCTCGGCGACCCGCGCTACGGCGCCGGGAACAAGAACCGCGACGGGATGCGCCTCGCCGCGGTCTTCCTCGCGTTCGCGGAGCCGTTCACGGGGGAGGCCGTCGAGCTGGCGCTCGGGCCGGGCTGATCGCCCGGCCCCGGCCGGCCGAATCAGCCGGCGAGGACCTTCAGGTACCAGGCGGCGAACGCGGTCGAGAAGAGGATCCCCGAAACGCTCCACGCGGTCAGCGCGCGGGACGGCCGGTGCTCGGCCGGGACCTCCGCCGCGTGGATCGCCCGGTGGTTCAGCCACGCGAGCGCGGGAGCCGTCAGGAACGAGAGCGACGTCGCGAGGTCGACGAGGGCCTTGAACGCCGCCCCGCCCCGGAGCGCGTACCCGATGATCGCGAGGGAGCCGGCGGCCAGGACGAGCAGCGCGCCCCAGTAGGCCCGGTCGCGGACCGTCGCCTCGCCCGGGCGCTCCGGCCCGCGGAAGCGGGCGGCGAGGCCCGAGAGGGCGCGCGGGAAGCCGTCGGCGACGGTGAGCGTCGTCGAGAACATCACGGTGCCCGCCGCGAGCCCGATGAGGGGCGCTGCCCACGCGCCGAGGTTCCGCGTGTAGAGCGCGATGACCTGCTGCGCGAACGCCGCCGCGCGGTCGTCGAACGCCTCGCCGGAGCCGTACATGACCCCCGCGCCGAGGAGGACGAAGCAAAGCGCGAGGAGGACCGTGCCGAGGTACCCGATGTCGAAGTCGAGGACGGCCTCCTTCACCCGCGGCGCGTGCCCCGTCTGCTCGCGCCGGGCGAGCGTCCAGAGCGAGTGCCAGATCGAGATGTCGAACGCCGAGGGCATCCAGCCGACGAGGGCCACGAGGAACGCGACCGAGCGGGGGTCGGTGAACGCGGAGGCGTCGGGGAGGAGGGGGATGCTCCGCCACGGGACCTTCGGGAGGACGAGCAGCGTCGCCGCGACGGTCGTGAGCGTCAGGACGAGGACGACGACCTTGTTGAGCCGGTCCAGCCAGCGGTAGCGCCCGACGAGGAGGAGCCCGGCGCAGAGGCCGAGGAGAAGGACGGCCAGCCAGAACGGCGCCGGGAGCCCGAGGAACGGGGAGGACCAGCCGAGGAGCGCGGCGAAGAGAGCCGCCGTGACGAGCGTGACCACGGCCTGGACCGTGAACATCGTCCCGGCCGTCAGGACGGCGTAGAGGACGAGGGCCCAGCGGCCCTGGCGGCGGTACCCCTCGAGGAGGCTCGTCCCGGTGGCGGCCGCGTACCGCGGGCCGAACTGGAACGCCGGGTACTTGAAGAAGTTGGCTGCCAGGACGACGACCACGAGTCCGAGGCCGAAGCTCGCCCCGGCCCGGGTGCTCTGGACGAGGTGCGAGACGCCGACCGCGGCTCCGGCCCAGAGGAGGCCGGGGCCGAGGGCCTTCAGGAACGACCGTTCTTCGCCGCCCATGAATGCGGATTCTCGTCTCGGGGGAACCCCGCGACAACGTCCTTCGGGACGGCGAGGGACCGGTTCCGCCGAGGTTTGCGATTGCGCGGCGGCAAGCGCAAAGATCCGCGCCGTTCCGTTGAAGGGGAAGGCAGGAGGAACCGATGAAGGTGACGCTTCGGTCCGAGAGAGTCGTGTCCGACGAGAACGCGAAGAAGGAGACCGGCAGGGGCTTCGCCGGGTGGTGGACGCTCCTCGACGCCTTCGGAGGGCCGGCGAAGGGCCGGAGGGAGATCGGCAACCACCTCGTCAACGAGCTGAAGGTCGACCCCTGGTGGTCCGCGACGCTCCAGGTCGAATACGATCGGCACAAGGGGCTCGTCGAGAAGGACGGCAAGGGAAAGGGCTACACGATCTGCGCGACGAAGTCCTTGAAAGCGCCGCCGGAGAGGTGCTGGGCGCTGTTTGCGACCGGCA
>JAKLER010000352.1 GCA_022711615.1 Acidobacteriota bacterium | reverse complement strand
TTCCTTCTTCTCTCAGTCGTGGTTCGGGTGGAGCTGTCCCCTGCGGACCGCCGGGTCGACGAGGTCGCCGTCCTTCACGACGGGCTCCCCGTGGACGAAGACGTGGCGCAGGGCGAGTGTCGAGGTGAAGCCCGGGAACGGCTCGTACGCGTCGCTCTCGGTCGCCCGGACGGGCCGTTCGGGGCCGTTCGGGTCGAGGACGACGACGTCGGCGTCGAGGCCCTCCCGCAGCGACCCCTTTCGGCCCTCGAGGCCGAGGCGGGCGGCCGGGTTCTTCGCGAGGCGGAGCGAGACCTCCGCGGCGGCGCGGTCCGGGTCGTCCGCGAAGACGCGCCAGGCGTGGTGGAGGAGGCCGCCGAGGCCCGGCAGGCCGTTCGCGACCGTCCTCACGTCGCGGCCGTCCCAGTCGTCCTTGTCGGACTTCCGGAAGGCGCAGTGGTCCGTGGCGAAGAGGTCGAACGCCCCCTCGCGGGCGAGCTGGCGGAAGCGTTCGCGGTCGCCGCGGAGCGGCGGCGAGCAGAGCCAGCGGTGCCCGTCGGGGCGGTCGAGCCACGTCTCGTCGAGCCAGAGGTACTGCGGTCCCGTCTCGCAGGTGACGTCCTGCCGCGCCCGGGCGTCGCGGATGAGCTCGGCGGCGCCGACGGTCGAGACGTGGACGACGTGGAGCGGGACGCCGTGCCGCGCGGCGAGGGCGAGGAGCGCCTCGACCGCGGCCACCTCCGCTCCCTCGGGGCGGAGGCGGGCGTGCGCCGAGGCCCTCGAGAGGTCGAGCGCGGACGCGTCGACGGAGCCGAGGAGGCCGTCGTCCTCGCAGTGGAGGAGGAAGCGGACGCCGAGCGGCCCGAGGCGGCGGAAGACGGACTCGAGGCGGCCGAGGTCGGAGAAGAGGCCGGCCGGGCGATAGGTCGTGTAGAGCTTGAAGGTGCGGTACCCCGCCCGCGCGAGCCCCTCCATCTCCGCCCAGTCGGTCTCCTCGAACCGCGTCGGCGTCAGGTGCCAGGCGACGTCGCCGTGGCACTCTCCCGCCGCCCGCGCGCGGGCCGCCCGGAGCGCCTCGCCGAGCGACTGCCCCGGCCCCTGCGTGACGAACGCGCAGAGCGTCGTGACGCCGTTCTTCACGGCGACGCGCGTCCCGCTCTCGTAGCCGTCCGCGAGCTCGAAGCGGCCGATCCGATCGCCGACGTGGACGTGCACGTCGACGAGCCCGGGGAGGACGTAGCAGCCCGAGGCGTCGATGACCCTCTCGGCTTCGCCGAGGTCGCGGCCGACGGCGGAGACGAGCCCCCCGTCGAGGAGGAGGTCCGCGCTCTCGACGCGGCCCGCCGCGGCCACCCGGCCGTTCCTGACGAGCGTTCTCATCCGCGCCTCCCGTCCTCTCCGTCCCGCGTCAGAAGTGGATCTCGGCCTGGAAGGTCGGGGCGGAGGTCGTGTGGTTCGGCTTCGTGGCCGTCGAGCCCGGCACCGGGATCGGCGACGGGTTGCCGAACTTGTGGTACCAGAGCTCGTAGCCCGGGCCCATGGAGATCGTCCCCTTCCTGATCCCGACGAGCGCGCCGACGTCGAACTGCCAGGTCATCCGGGAGAGGACCTCCGTCTCCGTCTCGACGCCTGCGGCGTCCTTCCCCTTGGGGAGCGTCGCGTAGGCGAAGCCCTTGAAGGTCGAGGAGACCTCCTTGCTCAGCGCGATCGGGAGGCCCCACGTCAGGTTGAACATCACGGTGCCGTCGAACTCGACGTCCTTCTGGCCCGTCGCGGCGAAGGCGTTGTGGGTCCACTCCTTGTAGTACCAGACGCCGAGGTCGGCGAAGCCCTTTTTCGGGTTCAGGTTCACCGTCGGGCCGACGACGATCATCCTCTTCCCGGGCGCGAACCCCGTGTTCTTCGAGTTGAGGTCGCCGCCGACCGTGACCGCGACGTCGCGGACGAGCTTGCTCTTGATGCCCGCCTTGAAGGCCTTGTTGAGGCTGAGCTGGTGGCGGTAGGTGACGTAGATCTCCTGGGCGCCGCCCGAGGTCGCCCCGTTCGCCGGGTCGTACGAGTTCGACATCAGGACGTCGACGTTCAGGAAGTTGCTCCCGAGCGCGTAGCGGTTCGCCACCGTGAACTGGGCGACGTTCTTGATGATGTCGTGGTCGATCGCCGGGTCGTTGACGTGGTAGCCGTACCGGTAGCCGACGAACATGTCGGTCCAGTCGGCCGCGGTCGCGGCGGGGGCGAGAAGGAGCAGGGCCGCGGCGGCCGGCAGGATCCTCGCGAGGCGCTTCATGGTGTCTCTCGTCCTCTCCCGGCCGGGCCTCACGCCTCGGCCTTCGCGGCGGCCTTCTCGACCTCGGAGGCCGCTTCGCCGGCCCCCTTCAGGTGGTTGAAGAAGGCGTTCAGGGCGACGGCCACGATCGAGCAGAGGAGGATGCCGCTGTGAAGGAGCGGGCTGAGGGCCTTCGGCATCTGCGCGAAGAACCTGTCCGCGACGAGCGGGATCATCCCGAAGCCGATCGCGAGGGCCACGACGTAGAGGTTGAGGCGGTTCTTCGCGAAGTCGACGCCGCCGAGGATGCGGATCCCGGTGGCGCAGACCATGCCGAACATGACGATCCCCGCGCCGCCGAGGACGAACTGCGGGACCGAGGCGACGACGAAGGCGAGCTTCGGGACGAGTCCGAGGGCGAGGAGGAGGACGCCGCCGACCGCGGTGACCCAGCGGCTCCGCACTCCCGTCACGCCGACGAGGCCGACGTTCTGGGAGAAGGAGGTGTAGGGAAAGGTGTTGAAGACGCCGCCGATGAGGGTGCCGAGGCCGTCGACGCGGAGGCCGTCGGAGAGGTGCTTCTGGTCGATCTCCTTGCCGACGATGTTGCCGACGGCGAGGAACATGCCGAGCGACTCGATCATGACGACGACCATGACCATGCACATCGTCAGGCAGGCGACGAAGTCGAAGGTCGGCACCCCGAACTGGAAGGGGTAGACGACCGCGAACCACTTCTCGCTCGCGAGCCCGCCGAAGTCGACCTTGCCGAGGGCGATCGCGATCACCATCCCGAGGACGAGGCCGAGGAGGACGGCGATGTTCGCGAAGAAGCCCTTCACGAACTTCGTGACGAGGAGGATGAAGACGAGGACGATCCCGGCGACGGCGAGGTGGAGCGGCGCGCCGTAGGCCGGGTTCGGGATCATCGGGCCGGCCATGTCCGCGGGGTTCTTGATCATCGGGTTGCCGCCGGCCGCCCAGTTCACGCCGACGCGCATGAGCGAGATGCCGATGATGGTGATGATCGACCCGGTCACGACGGGCGGGAAGAGCGGGAGCATCCGGCTGATGAGCGGTGCGACGAGGATTCCGAAGAGGCCCGCCACGATGACGGCGCCGTAGATCCCGAGGAGGCCGATCTCCGGGTTCGTCGCCATGACGACCATCGGGCTCACGGCGGCGAAGGTGACCCCCATCATGACGGGGAGGCGGATGCCGAACCGCCCGAGGCCGATCGACTGGACGAGGGTCGCGATGCCGCACGCGAAGAGGTCCGCGTTGATGAGCATCGCCATCTGCTCCTTGGGGAGCTTCAGCGCGCCGCCCACGATGAGGGGGACGGCGACGGCCCCGGCGTACATGACGAGGACGTGCTGGAGGCCGAGGAGAGTCAGCCGCGCGGGCGGCAGGACCTCGTCGACCGGGTGGACGCCGTTGTTCGTGGCCATGCGCTTCCCTCGCTTCAGACGGCGGCGCCGTCGGGCTTCGATTCCGGGAGGGGCGGGAGGGCCGGCTCGGCCGCCAGGAGCGCGACGAGGCGCGCGCAGGCCGAGAGGTCGAGGAGCGCGCCCTCGGCCGGCTCCCCGACGAGGCGCACGTCGACGACGCGCCAGGCGCCGGTCTCGAGGACGACGCGGAGCTCGTCCGAGCGGTACTCCGCAAGGCCGCCGTGGCGCGCGAGACGGTGCTGCCGGCCGCCGATGCGCGCGTCGATGGCGACACCGTCGCCGGCGCGCGTCATCCGGTAGGCGTCCCCCTTCGCCTCCGCGTAGCCCTCGGCGTCCACCCAGAACGTCGGCTTCTCCTGCCAGGGGGCGCCCGCCGTCGGGCAGAAGGGGACGCAATTGCCGCACTGGTTGCAGGCGTCGCCGAGGTTGACGATCTGGACGCCCTGCTCGACCGCGAAGGTCGTCGTCCCCGACGGGACCGGGCGTCCCCCCTCGACGACGAAGCGGGGGAGCTCGAGCGCG
>JAKLER010000351.1 GCA_022711615.1 Acidobacteriota bacterium | reverse complement strand
GCTCCTCCTCCGCCGCCTCCCGGACGGCCACCTCGGCGACGAGAGCCGCGTTCGCGGCGGCCAGCTCGGCCGTCCGTTCCTCGACGCGGCGCTCCACCTCGGCGTACGCCCGACGAAGCTCGTCCCGCGTCCTCTCGAGGGAGACCTTCTCGTCCTCGAGCTCCCGGTTCACGACGCGCAGCTGCGCGGGGCTCGGAAGCGCGAGGATCCGCGGGAGGAGCGGCCAGAGGACGACCGCGGTCGCGAGCGACGCGGCGGCGCAGATCGAATCCACGGTCGCCTGCCACCAGCCCACGGGCCACCAGAGGCCGAGGACGTGGACGAAGTGCGTCGTCCCGCACGCGAGGATGAAGAGCCCGAAGAGGACGAGGACCCACGAGAACGGAAGGTCCTTCCGGCGGACCTTGAAGACGACGAGGAAGATCGGGATCGAGGCGTACGAGACGGCGATCACGCCGTTGGCGATCGCCATGACCATCATCAGCGCCGGCGACATCGTCCCGGAGAGGGCCCCCCGGATCTCCGCCCCGTCCGCCATCGCGAGCATCGGGACGACGATCAGCGCCGCGAGCGCCGCCGCGGGCGCGAGGACGCGCGGCGCGAGCGCGAGACCTCGCCGCCAGGCGGCCTCCCGCGGGACGAACGCCTCGAGCGGCGCACGCCGGAGCCGCAGGCTGTTCGTCACGACGAAGAGAGAGCTGAAGACCATCGCGCCGGCGGCCACCATCGGGCTGAGGAGGCCGTAGGCGGCGACCGGGACGAGCGCGACGTTGTAGAAGAGCGCCCAGACGAGGTTCTGGTGGACGGTTTGCAGCGACGCCCGCGAGAGGGCGATCGCCCGTCCCACGCCTCGGAGGTCGCCGCTCATCAGGGTGACGGCGGCCGCCTCCATCGCGACGTCCGTCCCGGTCCCGAGGGCGATGCCGACGTCGGCCTGCGCCAGGGCGGGCGCGTCGTTGATCCCGTCGCCCACCATCACGACGACGGGCGGCGGCGTGCCGGGCGGCCGCGGGGCCTCCCGCAGGTTGCGGATCGCCTCCGCCTTCTCCTCCGGGCGGACCTCCGCGCGCACCCTCTCGATCCCGACCTCGCGGCCGATCGCCTCGGCGGTCCGCAGGTTGTCCCCCGTCAGCATGACGACGTCGAGCCCCAGGCGCGAGAGCTCCGCGACGGCCTGACGGGCCTCCGGCTTCACGGCGTCGGCGACGGCCAGGACGCCGACGGCCTGCGGCGCTCCGCCGTCCGGCGGCGCCGCGGCCACGACCATTGCGGTCTTGCCCTCCGCCTGGAGCCGGTCGATCTCGGGCTCGAGCGCCTCGAGGGACACCCCCGCCTCGCGCATGAGCCAGAGCGAGCCGACGAGGACCTCGCGCCCTTCGACGCGCGCGCGGATCCCCGCGCCGGCCACCGCCCGCAGCTCCCCGGGCGACGACAGGGCGAGCCCGCGGGCCGCCCCGGCCCTCGCCAGTGCCCGGCCGACGGGGTGCTCCGAGCCCAGCTCGGCGCTCGCCGCGAGGCGCAGCACCTCGGGCTCCTCCCCCGGTCTCGAGGCGACGACGTCGGTCAGGCCCGGCTCGCCGCGGGTGAGCGTGCCCGTCTTGTCGAAGACGACGACCGTCGCCGCGCCGACGCGCTCGAGAGCCTCGCCGGTCCGGAAGAGGATTCCGCGCGAGGCGCCTCGCGTCGTCCCGACGAGGACGGCCATCGGCGTAGCGAGGCCGATCGCGCACGGGCAGGCGATGATGAGGACGGCCACCGCGTTCATCAGCGCCCCGGGCACGTCGATCCGCGCGACGAAGAGCCAGAGAACGAGCGTGGCGAGCGCGGCGACGAGGACCAGGGGGACGAAGACGCGTCCGACGGCGTCGGCGACCTTCTCGACCGGGGCTTTCCGAGCCTGGGCTTCCTCCACGAGGCGGACGATTCGGGAAAGCGTGGAGTCGGCCCCGACCCGCGTCGCCTCGACCCGCACGAGACCGTCGCGGTTGACGGTCGCGCCGATCACCTCGTCGCCCGGCCCCTTGGAGACGGGCATCGACTCGCCGGTGACCATCGACTCGTCGCAGGCGGTCCGTCCTTCACGGACCAGGCCGTCGACCGGGACCCGCTCGCCGGGCCGGACCACGACCGTCTCCCCGGCACGGACCTCCTCAGAAGGCACCTCGACCTCGACTCCTTCGCGGACGACGCGGGCCCGCAGGGGCCGCAGGTCGAGGAGCCCCTGAAGCGCCCGCGAGGCCCGGCCCCGGGCGCGGGCTTCCAGGAACCGCCCGAGCGTCACGAAGGTGACGATCGCGGCCCCCGTCTCGAAATAGACGCCGGAGCCCGGGAGGAGCCCGAGCGTGACCCCCGCGCTCGCGCCCCAGGCGACGGTGGAGCCGAGCGCCACGAGGACGTCCATGCTCGACGAGCCGGAGCGGAGGCTCCGCCAGGAACGGACGTAGAACGGCACCCCGACGACGACCTGGACGATCGTCGCGGCCAGCAGCAGAAGGAGCTGGTCGTGGGGGAAGGCCGGCAGGCCGAGGTCCCGGCCCATGCTGTAGACGATCAGCGGGCCGGTGAGGACGAGTCCGAGGACGAGCCGGGTCCTCGCGGCCCCCCCGGTCTCGAGCCCCGCGGAGCCGTCGGAGTCGTCGGCTCCGAAGCCGGGCGTGCCGAAGCCCGCCCGCCTCACGCAGGCGGCGATCCGGGCGACGTCGAGGCGGGAGGCGTCGAAGTCAACGTGCAGCGAATCGGTCACCACGCTGACGCGCACGGAGCGCACCCCTTCGAGCCGTCCCACCTTCCACTCGATCAGCCGGGCGCAGCTCGCACAGGTCATCCCCGCCACCGGGAGAACGGCGTTCGCGCAGGAGATGTCGGCGGCGGGCTCCGGTGAGGCCGGGACGCGGCGGGACGGCGTCATCGCACTCCTCCCCCGCTGGGCGTCAGGACGGCTCGGCGCCCGAGGGGTCGCCCGGGCCCACCTCGCCGCGCAGGAGCCGGTCGATCACGTGAACGATCTCCTCGACCGAGGAGCCCTTGGCCGCGAACCCGATGATGCCCAGGGACCGACCGGCCGCCTCGTCTTCCTCCCGGACCCAGCCGGAGGTCAGGACGACCGGCATTCCGGAGCGCACGCGGAGGATTCGACCCGCGAGCTCCAGCCCCGGCAGGTGAGGCATCGAGATGTCGGAGATCAGGGCGTCGAACGCCTCCGGCGCCTCGAGGAAGGCATCGAGAGCCGCTCGCGCGTCCGTGAAGCCCGACACCTGGTACCCCAGCTCGCCGAGGGAGAGCGTCAGGAGCTCGACGAGCGGCTCTTCATCGTCGACGAGAAGGAGCCGCTCGAACGGCGTCCCCCGGCGCGCGGCCCCCGGCCTTTCCGTCATAACCGGCCTTCCCGCCGGCTGCATACGGCCAAGCTCACCGGCACCTCGCGGCCGGAACCGCCGTCCCTGCTCATCACACCGACATTCTCTCTCCCTCGACCCGGAATGTCTCGCGTGACGGGATCGAGGCGACGCAGTCTCGACGGAGCGCAGAGCCGCCCGCCCGCGAACGCCCGTCGACCGGGGCGAAGCGCCGGCACTCCCGGGGCCGATCACGCCGGCTCGACGGGCTTCGCCTCCTCCGCCGTCGTCGGCGTCACCGCATCCAGGCCGTGCCCCTTCGCCCCCCGCTCGCTCCTCCAGAGGAGGAACGAGAAGACGAAGCCGACCGAGGCGAGAGCGCCGAGCGCGACCATCACGGGCGCCCAGCCGGCGGGGTGCGCGGCGCTCGCACCCGAAGCGTCCTTCAGGAGGCCGAGGCCCCAGCTCATCCCCGCCCAGCCGACCTGCTGGCAGAACGTCATGAGCGCGTAGGCCGAGCCGAGGCGCGCCTCGGGAACGAGGTAGGTCACCGCCGGCCAGAGGACCGCCGGGACGAGCGCGAACGCCAGCCCGAGCATCGCCATCAGGAGCGTCGGCGGGGCCGAGGAGAACGCGAGCAGGAAGAACGGCGGGACGAGGAGCGCCGATCCGGCCGCCATCAGGAGCGCCCTCTTCCCGATCTTGTCGACGAGCAGGCCGAAGAGCGGCATCCCGATCATCGAGAGGAGCGGGAGAATCGACTTCAGGTTCCCGGCGTCCTCGGGCAGGAGCCCCTTCGCCTCGATGAAGTAGAGGTTCGCGAAGGTCCGGAACGGGAAGATCGTCGAGTAGAACGCGACGCAGAGGCCGACGACCCACCAGT
>JAKLER010000350.1 GCA_022711615.1 Acidobacteriota bacterium | reverse complement strand
GCCTCTGGGTGGCGACGGTCGCGTGGCTCGGCGTCGTGGAGAACGGAGCGCTGCGGCGCTTCGTCGCCGAGCCCGCGCCGGAAGGGATCGCCCTCTCCCTTGCCGAGGGACCGGACGGCGCGCTGTTCGTCGGGACGGACCAGGGGCTCTTCCGGATCTCCCCCGACCTCCGCACCTGCGAGCGGATCGGAGGGCTGGCGAACGAGTTCGTCTCCGCGCTCGCCGTGGACCGGAACGGGGCGCTCTGGGCCGGGACGAACGGCGGGCTCCACCGTCTCGGACCGGACGGCCGGATCGAGCGGCTGACGGCGGCGGACGGCCTCTCGACCGACATGATCCAGACGCTCCTCCTCGACCGCGACGGCAACCTCTGGTTCGGGACGAGGGGCGGAGGCCTCGGCCGCCTGCGCGACGGGGACTTCGTCACCTACGGAGGAGCGCGGGAGGGCTTCGTCGTCGACACGGTCCTCGCCTCGCGCTCCGGCGGCGTGTGGGTGGGCGGCTGGAACGGCTTCCTCGCCCACCTTCGACCGGACGGCCGATTCGAGCCGCTCGCGGCCCGGTCGGCGCTGGACGGGAGCTCGGTCCGGGCCTTCTTCGAGGAGGCCGACGGGACGCTGCTCGTCGGCGCGTGGAACGGGCTCTACCGGGTGCGCGCCGGCCGCGCGGAGCGCGTTCCGGACCGGGGCCTGATCCGGAACGTGAGGACGGTCCACGTCGACCGGAGCGGAGCGATCTGGGTCGGCCTCGAGGCGGAAGGGCTCGTCCGCCTGAAAGGAGGGACGGCGAGGCGCTTCACGACGGCGGACGGACTCGGGGGGAACGAGGTCCGCGCCCTCCTCGAAGATCGCGAGGGGACGCTCTGGGTCGCGACGTACGGCGGCCTGAGCCGCCGGACCGGCGAGGGATTCTCGACTCTCACGACGCGGGACGGCCTCCGGAGCGACCTCGTCCGGTGCCTCTCCCTCGACGCTGACGGAGACCTCTGGATCGGGACCTACGGCGGGGGCATCGCGCGGCTCCGCCGGGGCGAGATCGCGTCCTGGGACACCCGGGACGGTCTCTTCACCGACGTGGCGTACGCGATCACGGAGGACGACGCAGGCGATTTCTGGATCAGCAGCAACCGCGGGGTCTATCGCGTCGCGCGCGCCGACCTCGAGGCGCGCGCGGGGGGCGAGGGCCCGAAGCTGCGCTGCCGGTCGTTCGGGATCGCGGACGGGATGGCGAGCGAGGAATGCAACGGCGGCGACCCGGCGGTGGCGCGGACGGCCGACGGCCGGATCTACTTCCCGACGGTTCGGGGCGTCGTCGCGGTCGATCCGGCCCGGCTCCTTCCCGCGGCGCCTCCGCGCGTGCGGATCGACTCGGTCGTGGCCGGCGCGAACGCGATCGACCACCGGGAGACGGCCGAGGTCCCGGCCGGTGCGCGGCGCCTCGAGCTGCGCTGGGCCGCGCTCGGGTTCCTCCCGCCGCTCAAGACAGAGTTCCGCTACCGCCTCGACGGCTTCGACGACGAGTGGGTCGAGGCCCGGACGCGGCGCGTCGCGACCTACACGAACCTCCCGCCGGGGAGCTACACGTTCCGTGTCGTCGCCGGCGTCGACGGGAGCTTCGGCAGCTCGGAGACGCGGCTTCCCGTCCGGGTCGGGCGGCTCTGGTGGCAGACCTGGTGGGCGCAGGCGGCGCTCGCGATCGCCCTGGCCGGACTCCTCGGCGGGGCGTATCGGTGGAGAACGGGGAGCCTCGCCCGCGAGCGGCGGCGGCTCGAAGAGGCCGTCGCCGCGCGGAGCGCCGAGCTCGCCGAGGCGAACCGGGCGCTCGAAGAGGCGGTCGTCACGGACCCCCTGACGAAGGCGAAGAACCGCCGATTCCTGGAGATGGCGCTCGACTCCGAGAGAGAGCTCGCCGTCCGGTCGTCGGAAAGCCGGGGCGCCGGCAGGAACCGCGACCTGATCCTCTACCTCGTGGACCTCGACAGGTTCAAGTCGGTGAACGACAGGCACGGGCACCGGACGGGCGATCTCGTCCTCGTCGAGACGGCGCGGCGCCTCCAGGGGGCTCTCCGCCGGAGCGACTTCCTCGTTCGATGGGGGGGTGAGGAGTTCCTCGTCGTGGCCCGCGGCTCGGAGCGCCTCCAGGCGGACGTGCAGGCTCGGCGCCTGCTGGAGGCCGTGGGCGGGTCCGCGTACTCGCTCGGCGAGCTTTCCCTCGTGCAGACGTGCTCGATCGGCTGGGCGCCGTTCCCCTGGCTCGAGGAGCGGCCGCGCGACGCGACGATCGAGGAGGTGCTCGGGTACGCCGACAGGGCCCTCTACGAAGCGAAGAGATCGGGCCGGAACGGCGCGGTCGGCTACGTCGCCGGGGGCGGCGCCCGCCGGGACGGGACCGGCGAGTCGTTCGAGGAGCGGCCCGGGCGCGTCGTCGAGGTGGTCCGGACGGAGGGTCCTCGGACCGGCTGAGAGCGCCCGGGCGGCGGGTTCGTCGTCAGTCGCAGGTGTGGCCGGCGCCCTTGGCGGGAGCGGCGTGAGCGGCCGGGCCGGCGTGCTCCGCGTGGACGGCCTCGACGATCGCCTTCGTGTAGTGCATCAGCTCGACGTAGGCGGCGACGTAGGCGCGGCCGTCGGCCGGCGACGCGTCGGCCGTCTTCTTCGCCGCGAGGGCCTTCGAGAACCGTCCCTGGATGCCGGCCGCCGCGTGCTCGCCGACGAGCTTCGAGAAGGCGTCGACCGAGCCGGAGGTGAGCGCCGACTCCAGCTGCCCGATGAAGGCGGGCTCCTTCACGCCCGACTTCAGGCCGGTGTAGGCGGCTCCCTCGGTCTCGCGGTGGAGGCGGACGAGCGTCTCGAAGAAGGCGGTGTCGGCGACCTCCTTCGCTTCGGCGCCGAGCTTCCTCACGGCGAGGGTCTTCCGGAACGCCTCGCGGATCGCGGGCTCCTGCGCCGCCGAGATCCACTTCAGGACGGGCGCGACGTCGCCCTTCTCGAGCGCGCCCTTCGCGTCGACGACGACCGGGCCCTCGACGGAGTCGCAGTGCGCCGCGGCGGGAGTGGCGGGGAAGAGGAGGGCCGCGGCGAGGGCCGCGGCGAGGGCCGCGGCGGCGAAGGTCGGGAGCGTGGTCCGTTTCATCTCTTCACTCCTTCGGGCCGTTCGGCCCGGTTGAACGGGGTTTCGGGGGAACGCCCGCGCCGCGCGGGAGCGCGACGCGGGCCGGTTCCGGAAGGCGCGGGACGAGGACGGCCTACGCGTTCTCCGGGAGGACGTCGTCGTCGAAGCCCGGCTCCTCCGCCTTCTCGTAGCTCCAGCCGGTCAGGAGGCCGACGAAGAACCAGAGGAGGAACGCGACCCCGCCGAGGAAGACGGTGTCGCCGAGGATCCGGAGCCAGCGGAGCGCCTGGAGGGCGGGGAGCTGGAGGAAGTCGGCGCTCCGGGCGTACCAGAGGCCGTGCTCGACGCTCGCCCAGGTCTGCGCGAGGCCGATCGGGAGGAGCGAGAGGGCGACCATCAGGCCGAGGCCGACGTTCATACCCCAGAACGCCCACTTCAGCTGCGTCTCCTTCCACGCGCGGACGCCGGAGAGCTTGCGGGCGATGATCAGGATGAGGCCGAGGGAGAGGAGCCCGTAGACGCCGAAGAGGGCGGTGTGGGCGTGGACCGGCGTCGTGTTGAGCCCCTGCATGTAGTAGAGGGCGAGCGGCGGGTTGATGAGGAAGCCGAAGACGCCCGCGCCGACGAGGTTCCAGAACGCGACGCCGACGAAGAAGACGATCGGCCAGCGGTACTTCGCCATCCAGGGGGTGGCGTGCTGGAGCTTGTACGTCCGGAACGCCTCGAGGCCGATGAGGGTCAGCGGGACGACCTCGAGGGCGCTGAAGGACGCCCCGACCGCGAGGATGGAGACCGGCGTGCCGCTGAAGTAGAGGTGGTGGAAGGTGCCGGGGATGCCGGCGAAGAGGAAGAGCGCCGAGGAGGCGATGACCGCCGCGCCCGCGTGCTTCTTGTCGACGAGGCCGAGCTTCGCGAAGAGGAGCGCGATCGCCGCCGTGGCGAAGACCTCGAAGAAGCCCTCGACCCAGAGGTGGACGACCCACCAGCGCCAGTACTCCATGACGGAGAGGTGCGTCTTGGCGGTGAAGAAGAAGCCGGCGCCGTAGAGGAGGCCGATGGCCGTCGTCGCGCCGGTGAACATGAAGACGAGGGAGCGGGCGTCGTCGCGGCGGCGCGCGGCCGGGAGGATCGC
>JAKLER010000035.1 GCA_022711615.1 Acidobacteriota bacterium | reverse complement strand
ATCGGCTCGGGCGCCGCGATCGTCCGGCCGGTGGCGGCGTCGACGAAGACGTGCACCGTCTCGCCCTCGACGGCGAGACCGCCGTCCGGCAGGAAGACGCGGTAGGCGAACGTGCAGCCGCGGCTCCGGATCGCGGCGAGGCGGGTCGCGACGCGCACGACGTCGCCGTAGCGGGCCGGCCGCCGGAAGCGGGCAGAGAGATCAACGACGACGATCTGTACCCCCTCCGCCTCCATCCGCGGGTAGGGGTATCCGGCGGCCTCGCAATACTCCGTCCGCCCGACCTCGAACCAGACGACGTACGAGCCGTGGTAGACGACTCCCTGCGCGTCGGTTTCGGCGTAGCGGACCTTCACCTCGGTCTCGACCCGGCGTTCCTCGCTCACGCTCCGTAGACTACCCGAGCGTGCCGTCGCCCTTCGTTCTTCTGCGGGGTCCCGGGTGGAAGCTCCCGGAGCCGCTCGAGCTCCGCGACCCTTTCGAGGTCCTCGATGTGAAGGCGGACCGCCCCGAGGAGCTGCCGCACCTCCTCGAACGGCTCGACGCGGTGGCGCGGTCGGGCCGCCCGGAGCTCTTCGCGGCGGGCTTCCTGACCTACGAGGCCGGCGTCGCGCTCGAAGGATCCACGGCCCTCTTCCGGCCTCCGGCGACACCCCTCGCCTGGTTCGGGCTCTTCGACCTGCGGAACGCGGTGCGCCGCGCGGGCTCTGCGGACGCGCCCTCCATCCGACCGGACTTCGCGAGAGGAGACGGTCGGGAAGGACCGTTCGGCCCTGCCGGCGAGATGACGCTCGAGGAGTGGTCCGCTGCCGTGTCGGAGATCCGGTCCGGCATCGAGAGAGGAGACGTCTACCAGGCGAACCTGACGCGCCGCGTCGTGAGGGCGCTCCCGGTATCGCCGCGCCGCCTCGCGGACCTCCTGTACGGGGACAACCCCGTGCCCTACGCGATTCTCGTCGCGACGGGCGCGGCCGCCGTCGTCTCCAACTCCCCCGAGCTCTTCCTGGAGCTCGACCCGGCGTCCCGCCGCGTCGCCTCGGCCCCGATCAAGGGGACCGTCGCGCGGACGGCCGGCGGCTCGGAGGCGGCGGCCCGCGCGCTGCTCCTCTCGTCGGAGAAGGACGCCGCGGAGCACCTGATGATCGTCGACCTCGTCCGAAACGACCTCGGCCGGGTCTGCCGGCCGGGAAGCGTCCACGTCCCCGCCCTGCGCCGCGTGAAGAGCTACCGCCACCTTCACCACCTGGAGTCGACGGTCGCCGGATCGCTCGCGCCGGGGGCAGGTCTCTCCGACCTCCTCCTCGCGACCCTTCCGGCCGGGTCGATCACGGGGGCGCCGAAGCGGTCGGCCCTCGGATTCATCCGCAGGCTCGAGCCCGCGCCCCGGGGGCCCTACACCGGCGCCGCCGGTTTCGTCCGCGGCGACGGGACCGCCGTCCTGAACGTGGCGATCCGGACAGCGATCGTCTCGGGGGGGGCGGTCGCCTACCATGCGGGGGGAGGGATCGTCTGGGACTCCGACCCGCGGCACGAGTGGGAGGAATCCGAGACGAAGTCCCGAGAGTTCTTCCGGGCGCTCGCCGCGGCGGCGGGCGAGAGCGAGGTGTGATGAGCCCCGACCCGATCCCCTACGACGCGCCCGTCGTCGAGCGCGGCTTCGGTTTCTTCGAGACGCTCCTCGTCGTCGGTCGCCGCGCCGTTCTCTGGGAGGCGCACCTGCGCAGGCTGCTCGCGACGCTCGAGGCGCTCGAGCTGCCGGCCCCCTCCGGCGACGCCGTCGAATCGGCGGCGCGCTCCGCCCTCGCCGGGATCGCGGAGGGGGACGAGGAGCGCTCCCTGCGGCTCTCCTGGATCGCCATCGGCCACGACGTGGAGGAGCCGGCCTCCTGGAGGCTCGACGCGTCGGTGCGGCCCATTCCGCCAAACACCCTGGCGCGGCGCGCCGGCTCCCGGGCGCTGACGGCGCCCGAGCGGTTCCGACGCGACTCGTCCGGCTTCAAGTCGACGAGCTACTTCGGCGCGGTCGCCGCGCTCAGGCACGCCCGGAAGGCGGGGTGCGACGAGGCGCTCTTCCGGGACGGCGACGTCTACGTGGAGGGGAGCTCGACGGCGCTCGTCGCCTGGAACGGGGGCCGCCTCGCCGGGCTCGGCCCGGGAGGCCTCCCTTCCGTGACGGCCGAGGCGTTCCTCGAAGGCGCGGGGGAGCGGAGGGGAGTCGGCCGGGAGGAGCTCCTCGCGGGGAGCTTCCTCCTCGGCTCGCTCACGACCGCGGCGCCGGTCCTCTCCCTCGACGGCGAGGAGTGCGCCCGGCCTCCCGCGATGCTCCGGGCGATCGAGGCGTTTCGGCAGAGGCTCCGGACCGACGCCGCATTGCAGAAATCGCTCTAGACTGTCGGGAAGAGAGGCACGGTATGGCCAGGAAGAAAGCGAGCGCGAACCCCGCCCCGTCCCGAGTCGTCCTCTTCACCGGGTTCCCGGGCTTCATCGGCGCGCGGCTCATCCCGCGCCTCCTGGAGCTCGAGCCCGACACCCTCTTCCACTGTCTCGTGCAGGAGAAGTTCCTCGATCTCGCGCGCTCCTCGGTCGCCCAGCTGGCCGAGGCGCACCCGGGAACGGCGGGACGGATCGAGCTCGTCGTCGGAGACATCACGGCGCCGGGCCTCGGGATCGGAGAGACGGAGGCCCGAGTCCTCCACCGCAAGCTGACCGGCTGCTACCACCTCGCGGCCGTCTACGACCTGGCGGTCCCTCGCGAGGTCGGGATGCGGATCAACGTGGAGGGGACCCGGAACGTCCTGGCGTTCCTCGAGGAGTGTCCGCACCTGCACCGCTTCGACTACGTCTCCACGGCCTACGTCTCGGGCACGGCCGTCGGGCTCTTCCGCGAGACGGACCTCGACGTGGGGCAGTCGTTCAAGAACTACTACGAGGAGACGAAGTTCCTGGCGGAAGAGGCGGTGAGAGGGAGCGCTCTCCCGACCGCCACCTACCGCCCCGCCATCGTCGTCGGCGACTCGAGGACCGGCGAGACGGCGAAGTTCGACGGTCCCTACTTCGCGCTGAACGCGATGCGCCAGCTCCCGTCGCCCGGCGTCTTCGTGAAGGTCGGCACGGGGACGAACCCGGTGAACCTCGTCCCCGTCGACTTCGTCCTCGAGGCGATCGCGCGCCTCTCGACGTGGGAGGGGTCGATCGGGAAGACGTACCACCTCACCGACCCGCGACCGCTCTCCGCGTTCGAGATCGAGGAGCTCTTCGCGAAGGCGCTCGGCAAGCAGTTCGTCTATGTTCCCGTCCCGGCCGTGGTCGCGAAGCTCCTCTTCTCGCCGAAGCCGATCCAGGACTGGTTCGGGATGCCGGCCGTCACCGTCGAGTACTTCGACCACCCGGCCCGCTACGACTCGTCCCAGGCCGCGGCCGACCTCGCACGGTTCGACGTCTCCTGCCCGCCCTTCACCGACTACGTGCAGAACCTCGTCGCCTTCTATCGCAGGCACGTCGAGAAGATCACGCGCGGAGCGATGATTTGAGGCGCTTCTCCCCGCCGGCCGGGCCGATCATCGACGGGCTCGACGTCGAGACGGGGAGGGCGTTCGTCACGCGGAACCCGGCCACCGGGGCCCCGCTCGCCGAGGTGAGGCGCGGAGGGGCCGAGGAGATCGACGCCGCCGTCGCCGCGGCGCGGAAGGCCTTCCTCCACTGGGGGGCGCGGAGCCCGAAGGAGCGCCGAAGGCACCTCGAAGCCCTCCTCGAGGCGGTCCGGCGCTCGCACGATGACCTCGCGCGGCTCGTGGCGGCCGAGCAGGGGAAGCCCGTCGCCGAAGCGCGCGCCCTCGACCTCGTGCCCGCCGCCGACGCGCTCCGGTACCTTTCCCGACACGCGGAGGAGCTCCTCGCGGAGAAGCCGGTCGACTACGAGCAGCTCCTCTTCGCCCACAAGGCGGCCTCCGACCGCTTCGAGCCTCTCGGCGTCATCGCGGTGATCACGCCGTGGAACTTCCCGTTCGCGATCCCGATGGTGGAGGTCGCCGCGTGCCTCGCCGCCGGCAACACCGTCGTCCTCAAGCCCGCCTCGGCCACGCCGCGGACGGGACTGGCGATCGGGGAGCTCTGCCGGATGGCGGGCCTGCCGCCCGGAGTCGTCAACGTCGTCCCGGCGACCGGGTCCGACGTCGACCGGCTGCTCGAGCACCCCGCCATCGCCAAGATCCTGTTCACCGGCTCCGTCGAGACGGGCCGGCACGTGATGCGGCGGGCCGCCGGGAACGTCACCCCGTTCGTCCTCGAGCTGGGCGGGAAGGACGCGGCCGTCGTCGCGTCCGACGCCGACCTCGAGAGGACGGCGAGCGGGCTCGTCTGGGGCGCCTTCGCGAACGCCGGGCAGGCGTGCGGCTCGATCGAGCGCGTCTACGCCGACCGGAAGATCGCCGACGAGCTGGTCTCCCGGGTCGTCGAGAAGACGCGGCGGCTCCGGCAGGGCGACCCCCTCGCCGAGGCGACCGACCTCGGGCCGATGACGACCGCCGACCAGCGGGACTTCGTCGACGGGCAGGTGCGCGAGGCGATCTCGCAGGGGGCCCGGGCGCTGACGGGAGGCGAGCGGCCGGCCGCGAAGGGGAACTGGTTCCCGCCGACGGTCCTCGTCGACGTCCACCACGGGATGCGCGTGATGACGGAGGAGACGTTCGGGCCGGTCCTGCCGATCGCGGTCGTCGACTCCCTCGACGAGGCGGTCGCCCTCGCGAACGACTCGGAGTTCGCTCTCACGGCCTCCGGCTGGACGCGTTCGACGCGGACGGCGCGGAAGCTCGTCGAGGAGCTCCGCGCCGGGACGGTCACGATCAACGACCACCTCTTCTCGTTCGGCGAGCCGACGGCCTCGTGGGGCGGTCTCGGGAAGTCGGGGATCGGGCGGAGCCATGGCGTCCACGGCCTCCGGGAGCTCGTGAACGTGAAGCACGTCAGCGTGGACCTCCACGCCTCCCCGTCGGCCCCCTGGTGGTACCCGTACGACGGGGCCTTTCAGCAGTTCATGCGGAAGGCCTTCGGCGTCCTCTACGCGCGCGACGCCCGGACCCGGGTGGCGGACGGCCTCGGTCTCCTCGCGAGCGGCCGGTTCTTCGGCTACGTGAAGGTCTCGACCATCGCGTCGAAGCTCGGGAAGGCCCTCTGACGACGCCGGCCGGCGCGCCGGCTCCCTAGAATCCTCCCGTGGGCGCCTCTCCCGACCTCTCTTCGTATCCCGATCAGCCCGGGATCTACCTCTACCGCGACGCGAAGGGGAAGATCCTCTACGTCGGCAAGGCGCGGTCGATCCGGAAGCGCCTCGCGTCGTACTTCGCGGCCGGGCCGAAGCACCCGAAGACCGAGGCGCTCCTCGCGGAGTTCGAGACGATCGACACGGTCGTCGCGAACACCGAGAGCGAGGCGCTCGCGCTCGAGAACGCGTTCATCAAGAAGCACAAGCCCCGCTACAACATCCTGCTGCGGGACGACAAGACCTACCCGTACATCAAGGTGACGACGGGGGAGGAGTGGCCGCGCGCGCACGTGACGCGGCGCGTCCTGAAGGACGGGCACAGCTACTTCGGGCCGTTCCTGCCGGCGCGCACCTGCCGCGGGGCGATGAGGATGGTGCAGCGGATGTTCCAGGTGAGGACCTGCCGGATCGAGATCGACGGCACGCTGCCGCGCCCCTGCCTCTACCACGACATGCACGCCTGCCTCGGCCCGTGCGTCGCGGGCCTGACGACGAAGGCGGCGTACGACGACGCCGTCCGGGACGTCGTTCTCTTCCTCTCGGGACGGAACGAGGAGCTGTCGCCGCGCCTCGCCGCGAAGATGGACGCGGCGGCCGGGGCGGAGCAGTTCGAGATGGCCGCCGCCTACCGGGACTGCCTCCGGACCGTGGAGGAGCTGGCGCAGAAGCAGCGCGTCCAGTCGCTCGCCGGGGAGGACGTCGACGTGTTCGGGGACTTCGCCGACGGCGGGAACGTCGCGGTCTCCGTCCTCCACGTCCGCGGCGGGGCGGTGCTCGACTCGCGGGAGCTCTTCTGGGAGGGGCTCGGAGAGGTCGACCCGGAGGAGTTCTGGGTCGCGCTCCTCTCGCAGTACTACGACGCGACGACGTTCCTGCCGCGGGAGGTCCACCTCCCCCTCGAGGTCGCGGAGGAGGCGCTCGAGCCGCTCGAGGCCTGGCTGTCGGACCGGCGGAGGACGAAGGTCGCCATCCGGACCCCGAAGCGCGGCGCCGCGTTCGACCGCGTGAGGATCGCCCGGGACAACGCCCGTACGAGCCACGTGCGGCGCTTCCGGACGACTCGCGAAGCGGGGGAGAAGGCGACGCTCGCCCTCGCGAAGGCGCTCGACCTCGATCGCCGGCCGTCCCGCATCGAGTGCTTCGACATCTCGCATTTCCAGGGAAGCGACACCTACGCCTCCTGCGTCGTCTTCGTCGACGGGACGGCGGCGAAGGACGAGTACCGGGCCTTCCGGATCGAGCGGCCGGTGCCCGACGACTTCGCGTCGATCGCCGAGGCCGTGACGCGGCGCTACGAGCGCCGGCGCGCCGAGGGGGAGCCGCTTCCCGACCTGCTCGTCATCGACGGCGGCAAGGGGCAGCTGTCGGCGGCCCTCGCCGCGCTCGACCGGGTCGGGATCGAGCTTCCCGCGGTCGGGCTGGCGAAGAGGGAGGAGGAGCTCTTCGTACCGGGCCGCTCGCTCCCCATCACGCTCCCCCGGCGGAATGCCGGCCTGAAGCTGCTCCAGCGGGCCCGCGACGAAGCCCACCGTTTCGGGCTCTCTCACCACCGGCGGGCCCGCTCCCGGAGGACGCTCCAGAGCCCGCTCCTCGCGATTCCCGGTCTGGGTCCGGCCTCTGTGAAGCGGCTCCTGACGGTCTTCGGGAACGGCGAGGCCGTCCTCGCCGCCTCCCCGGAGGCCCTCGCCGCGGCCGCCGGGAAGGCGGTGGCCGCCCGCGTCGAGCGCTTCCGCGCGTCGTCCGGCGGCGACCGCCGTTAGAATCGCCGGAACATGGACACGCTGAAGCCCGGAACCGGCTCGCTCTCGGGCGGCACGCTCGAGAAGACGGAGCTCGCCGACGTCCTCCGGAGCGCCTACGCCTCGCGCAGGCACCTGCAGGTCCTCGTCTCGTATCGCGGGGAGGAGAGGAGCTTCTGGTTCCGAAGGGGACGGCTCGTCTCGGCGTCCTCGAATCGCGAGGCGCAGCACGTCGGCGACCTCCTCCGCACGTTCGGCCTCGCGAACGAGTCCGTCCTCTTCGCGGCCTTCGAACGCGCCCTCGCGGATCCCGGGCGCGGTCTGGCGAGCGCCCTGCGCGACGCCGGAGCCGTCGCGCCCTACGTCGCGGACGCCTGCGTTCGCGCCCTCGCCGAGATGGTCCTCTACTCGTCGTTCCAGTGGAGCGCCGGTACGTTCAGCGTCGTGACGCTCGGGTCGGCGCCCGATCTCCCCGTCGCCTTCGACCAGTCGACGGCGAGCCTCGTCCTCGAGGGCCTCCGCCGACGGCCGCCGGTCGCCGGGGTCGCCCCACGGGTCGATCCCCAGTCGAAGCTCGTCCTCTCGCCGGACCTCCTCCTCCGATACCAGTGCGCCGTCGTCACGGCGGAGGAGGCGGAGGCCCTGGACGCCGTCGACGGGACGAAGAGGGCCGCCGACGTCTGCCTCGACCTGAGGATCCTCGAGCGGCTGATCTCCGTCGGGCTCGTCTCCGTCGTCGACCGGAAGAGGCCGCCCGACGAGCAGGCGCCGGCCGGCGTCCAGAGCCTCAACGTGGAGGTGGCCGGGACGCCACCGAGCCCGCGCCTCGCGGAGCTCCTCGAGCAGCAGTCGAAGACGGTCTGGAACGCCTACCGCAGGCTCGACTGGACGACCGCCTACGAGCTGCTCGGAGTCGCCGAGGACGCGGCCGACCCGGACCTCCGGCGGGCGGTCCACGAGCGCGCGCGGCTCTTCCACCCCGACAACGCCCTCCGGTCGACGCTCGCCGACGCCGGCGAAGCGCTGGAAGCGCTCTTCGCGAAGATCCGGGAAGCCGACCGGTCGTTCGCGAGCCCGACGTCGCGGCAGCAGTACGACCGGCTGCGGGCGAGCGGGGGGATGTCCGCGCCCGTGCAGTACGGCGAGCCCACGCGCGAGGTGCAGAAGCAGGTCGCCAAGGCGAACTACCAGCGGGCACGGACCCTGATCGAGATGGAGGACTTCTTCCCGGCCTACGAGATGCTCCGGCAGGCGGTCGAGTTCGACCCCGAGAAGCCGGAGTACTGGACGCTCCTCGCAAAGGTCCAGGCCCGGAACCCGAAGTGGATCCGGCAGGCCACGGAGACGCTCCGCCGGGCGACGGAGAACCTCCCCGATTCCGTCGAGGTCTGGCTGGCGTATGCCGACGCGCTCGGCGCCGAGCGGAACGAAACGGGCCGGGTCAAGGCGCTCAAGGAGGTCCTCAAGCTCGACCCGACGAACCGAAAGGCGTCGAAGGCGCTCGCGGAGATCGCGGCGACGAAGCCTCGCTGAGCGCCCCTCCCGGGCGCTATCCTCCCGCGGTGGTCGAGGCGATCGCGCACTTCGGAACGGGCCTGGGTCTCGCGGCGGGAGCGGGTCTGAACGCCTACGCCGTTCTCCTCGTCTACGGCGGGATCGCCCGCCTCTTCCCGGAGGACTTCCCGGGCGCGATCGCCCGGCTCCTCTCGGAGCCCGCGGCGCTGTCGGTCCTCCTCGCGCTCTACGTCCTCGAGTTCTTCGCCGACAAGATCCCGGGCCTCGACCACGTCTGGGACATCGTCCACACGGTCGTCCGGCCGGCGGCAGGGGCCCTTCTCGCCGTCGCCGCCGTCGCACCGGGCGCCGAGACGTCGATGACGGTTCTGGCCGGAGGGGGAGGCGGCGTGATCGCGCTCGCCGCACATGTCGTCAAGGGCACCGTGCGCCTCACCTCCACCGCGCTGACGGCGGGCGTCGCCAACTTCGCCCTGTCCCTCGCCGAGGACATCCTCGCCGCCCTGCAGGCGATCGTGTCGATCTTCCTCCCTCTCGTCGCCCTCGTCCTCGCGGTCGCCGTCGGAGGGCTCTTCCTCCTCTGCGTACCGAAGCTGGCGAAGGGGGTCAACCTCTTCACCTCCCGGCGCAGGCCTCGCGCCGTCCCGTGACGGCCTGCGGCGGTGGCGTATCCTCGTCGCCGACCCGGGCCGGACGGGCGATCGCCGCTCGCCCGGCACCGCCGAACGAGGGGAGGAAAGTCCGGACTCCAGCGAGCAGCGTGCCGGGGAAATCCCGGTCGGGGCAACCCGAAGGAAAGTGGCACAGAAAACAGACCGCCTCGGTTCCCGCGAGGGGCCGCGGTAAGGGTGAAAAGGTGCGGTAAGAGCGCACCGCGAACCCCGGCAACGGGGTCGGCAGGCCAAACCCCACGCGGAGCAAGGCCGAATAGGGGAACGGAAGGGGGGCTCGCCCCCGCGTCGAAAGGCGACGTTTCCGGGTAGGCCGCTCGAGCCCCGCCGGGAGGCGCGGGCCCAGAGGAATGATCGCCGACCGGAAGGCGCGAGCCGACCGGCCACAGAATCCGGCTTACAGTCCGGCCCGGGTCACTTACGTCAGATTGAAGGTGGGGGGGTGCCGGGGGGGCGCCCGGATGGCAAGCCCCCCCGGAGCCAGTCCGGCCCGGGTCACTTACGTCAGATTGAAGGTGGGGGGGGGCCGGGGGGGCGCCCGGATGGCAAGCCCCCCCGGAGCCCGTCCGGCCCGGGTCTCGTTCTCCGAAGTGAACGTTCCCGGCGCACCTCGGGAGGCGTCGCGCCGCGGCGGTCGCAGACTCTCTCCGGAACGTGCCGGAACCGGGCCGATGTCGCAGAATGGAGGCGTGGCCGACCTGATCGACGGCAACAACCTCCTCGGGCAGAAGGGCATTTCGCGCGAGACGCTCGTGAAGGAGCTGGCGGAGCTTTCCCGGGCGAAGCGGAGGCGCCTGACCGTCGTCTTCGACGGACCTCCCGAGCACGGTCGCCCGAAGGTCCAGCAGCTCGGCGACGTGACGGTCGTCTACGCGGCTCCGCGAAGCGCGGACGAGGAGATCGTCCGGCGGGTGCGCGAGGCGCGCGACCCCCGCGGCGTGACGGTCGTCACGGACGACCGGGTCCTGTCGGAGTCGGTCGACGCGGCGGGCGGACGGACCCTTCCGGTCGCCGCGTTCCGGCAGACCGGCGCGCGGCGTCTGACGGCGAAGGCCGCTCGCGACGAGGAGAAGAGGGACCCGGGCGGGAGCGCGTCCGACTGGGCGCGCTGGTTCAGCGACCCGCGGAATCGCATCGGGTGAGCGCCCCTCTCCGGCGTCCGCGCCGGCTCCGTCCCGGCAGCCTCGTCGGCGTCGCGGCGCTTTCCGGCCCGGTCCGCCCGGAGAGCCTGGACGCCGGCGTCGCGGCCCTCCGAGGCTTCGGCTACCGGGTCCGGGTCGCGCGGAACGTTCTCGAGACGGAGCCGCTCCTCGGGCTCGCGGGCGGCGACGAGGCCCGCGTGAGCGGGTACGTCGCTCTCGTGGAAGACCCGGAGGTCGAGGCGATCCTCTTCTCGCGGGGCGGCTACGGCGTGACGCGCCTGCTGCACAGGCTCCCCGAGCGTCTCCTCGCGGATACGGCGAAGCTGCACTGCGGCTTCTCCGACCTGACCGCGCTCGCGGCGTTCCTCCGGGAGCGCTGCCGCCTGGTGTCGATCCACGGGCCGATGGTCGCGGCCGACCTCTCCGCGCCTCTCGACGCGTGGACCGCGCCTTCCTTCCCGGCCGTCCTGGAGGGACGCGGTCCGGACCGGCTCGAGGTCCCCTCGGCGGACGTCCTCGTCCCGGGCCGTGCCGAGGGCCCTCTCGTCGGAGGCTGCCTCTCCCTGCTCGCCGCTCTCTGCGGGACTCCCTGGGACTACGACTACGCGGGTGCCCTGCTCTTCTTCGAGGAGGTGGGGGAGGAGGCGTACCGGGTCGACCGTATGCTCGGGACCCTCGTTTCTTCGGGCCGATGGGGCCGGCTCGCCGGTATCATCGTGGGCTCCATGACGCGTGTGACGTTCGGCGGCAGCGAGGACCCGGACCGCCTCCGGCAGCTCCTCTTCGACCGGCTCGCCCCGCTCGGGGTCCCGGTCGCCCTCGGCCTGCCGTTCGGACACGGGGGGGCGAACGTGCCGCTTCCCGTCGGAACGCGCGCATCGTGGGACGGCGAGGCGCGGACGCTCGCCTTCGAGGAGGAGTCCCTCTCGTGAAAGTCGTGCTGAAGTCCGGCGGCGGCGCCGCGAGCTTCGAGGAGTACATCGTACGGGTCCCGGCCGGAGAGACGGTCTTCTCGGAAGGAGACGTCGGGACCGAGATGTACGTGATCCAGTCGGGGACGGTCGACATCGTGAAGAAGGTCAAGGACGAGGCACGCGTCCTCTCCGTCCTCGAGAGGGGCGACTTCTTCGGAGAGATGTCGATCCTCGAGGACGTCCCCCGGACCGCGGACGCCATCGCACGGACGGACGTCGAGCTCGTCCGGATCAACCAGTCGACGTTCGACGAGATGCTCCGGCACAACGGCGAGATCGCCGTGCGAATGCTCCGGAAGCTCTCCCGGCGTCTGCGGGAGACGACCGCGCTGCTCGAGCAGACGACGGGCGAGGCCCCCGCCCTCGACGAGTCTTCCGACTTCTTCGAGCGGACGGGTGCGCGGGACGGGATCTTCCGGCTCGTCGCGGACGGAGGGGTCGAGGAGTTCTACCTGAACCGCGACACGGAGACCCTCGTCGGGAGGATCGACCCGGTGACCGGGATCCGGCCCGACGTCGACCTGACGAACCTGGACGGCCCGCGCTCGGTCTCCCGCCGCCACGCGAAGATCGTCCGCATCGACGGGGAGTTCCACGTGATCGAGGAGATCGGGACGATGAACGGCACGTTCGTGAACGGGAACCGGATCGCCACCGGCGCCCCCGTCCCGATACACGACGGCGACCGGCTTCGCTTCGGCCTCGTCGACCTGACGTTCCGGGTCACCCGGAGCTGAGCGTGCCGCGCCCCGCGCGCGGCCGGGAGCCCTTCGATCCCGGAACGGCGCTGGACGGGCTCCCCGGCATCGGACCGGCCCGGTCGCGAGCCCTCGCCGAGGCGGGGCTCGCGACCGTCCTCGACCTCCTCCTCGAGCTGCCGGTCCGCCACGAGGACCGGGCCCGGTTCGCCCGCGTGGCGGACCTCGTCGCCGGCGGGCCGCCGCTGACGCTGTTCGGGACGATCACCGCGGCCCGCCTCGTCCGAACGCGCCGGCGCGGCTTCTCGATCTACGAGGCGACGCTCGAGGACGAAAGCGGCTCGGTCGACCTGGCGTTCTTCTCTCAGCCCTGGCTCGCGCGCTGGCTGACGCCCGGCGCGCGCGCCTTCGTCCACGGACGCGCCGTCTGGAAGCGCAGGCTCGTCCTCGAGTCGCCCCACGTCGAGGCGGAGCCCGAAGACCCGGACGACGCGGCGCTCTCCGTGGGGCGGGTCGTCCCGATCTACAGGTCCCTCCCGGGTCTCCCGCCCCGGCTCCGGCGGAGGCTCGTGGCGCGCGCCCTCACGGAGGCCGCGCCGAAGCTGCCGGATCGTCTCCGTCCGGAGGACGCGGCCGCGCTCGACCTTCCCCCTCTCGCAGAGGCCCTTCGCGAAGCGCACTTTCCCGGGATCGCGGGAGGTCCGCCCGACCCCCGGCCGTTCCGCGAGCGCACCTCGCGCCACCTCCGCCGTCTCGCCTTCGAGGAGCTTCTCGAGCTCCAGACCGCGCTCGCGCGGCGCCGGAGAGAGAGGGAGGCCCGGCCCGCGCCCCGGATCGAGGCCGACTCCTCGGTTCGGAAGGCTCTCGCCGCGATGCTTCCGTTCCCGCTGACGGCATCGCAGAAGCAGGCCATCCGAGAGATCGGAGCCGACCTGCGTTCGGGGCACCCGATGGCGCGCCTCCTCCAGGGCGACGTCGGAAGCGGCAAGACGATCGTCGCCGTCCTGACGGCCGTCCTCGCGGCGCGGCGCGGCTTCCAGACCGCCCTGCTGGCGCCGACGACCCTCCTCGCCGAGCAGCACGCGGAGACCGCCCACAGGCTCCTCTCCGGCAGCGGCGTGACGCCGGCGCTGCTGACGGGGCGCGTGACCGGACGCCCGCGGGCGGCCCTCCTCTCGGCGCTCTCGGAAGGGGAGATCGGCCTCCTCGTCGGAACGCACGCGCTCCTCGAGAGGCCCGTCGCATTTCGCAGCCTGGGGCTCGTCGTCGTCGACGAGCAGCATCGGTTCGGGGTAGCGCAGCGCGCCGCGCTCCCCGCACGGACCTCGGCGCGCCGCGAGCACCCTCACGTCCTCGTCCTGTCGGCCACGCCGATCCCCCGTTCCCTCGCGCTCGCGCTCCACGGGGACCTCGACGTCTCGACGCTCACCGAGAAGCCCCCGGGCCGGACGCCGGTCGCGACGGCCGTCGTGGACGAGGGGCGGCGCGAGGAGGCGTACCGCTCTCTCGCGGCCGACGTCGGAGCGGGAGGGCGCGCGTACGTCGTCGTGCCGCTCGTCGAGGAGTCCGAGACGATCGAGGGGCGATCGGTCGCCGCCTGGACGGAGGAGGTGGCGCGGCGCCTCGCCGGCCGCCGCGTCGGCGCCCTCCACGGGAAGATGCGGGCCGAGGCGCGGGAGACGGCGATGCGCCGCTTCGCCGCCGGAGAGATCGACGTCCTCGTCGCCACGACGGTCGTCGAGGTGGGCATCGACGTCCCCGAAGCGTCGTTCCTCCTCGTGGAGAACGCGGAGCGCTTCGGCCTCGCACAGCTCCACCAGCTCCGCGGCCGCGTGGGGCGGGGTGCGCGGGCTTCGACCTGCGTCCTCGTCGCGGGGTCCGGGGCCTCGCCCGAGGCCCTGTCGCGCCTCGCGGTCCTCGCGGGGACGGACGACGGGTTCGCCGTCGCAGAGGAGGACCTTCGCCGGCGCGGACCCGGGGAGGCGCTCGGCACGCGTCAGAGCGGCCTGCCCGGCCTGCGGATCGCCGACCCGATCGCCGACAGGGACCTCCTCGAGCGGGCGAAGGCCTTCGCCTCGGCGCTCGCGGCTCGCGGGGCCGCGGCTCCCTTCGAGGAGCGGCTGATCCTCCGGCCGGGCGACCCGCGGTAGCGAAGGGGCGCGCTCGCGCGGCGCTGTGGCATCCTCCGGGTGTGGAGCTTTCCCTCGAGACCGACGGATCGGTCGCCGCGTTGAAAGTCCGGGGCGACGTGACGCTCACGGAGGCGTCGACGATCACGGAGTACCTCCGCGTCGCCCGCGAGAACGGCGCCCTGCGCTGCGTGGTCGACCTTTCCGCCTGCACGGCTCTCCCGACGACGATCGTCGCCGTCCTCATGCGCGAGCAGGGGCGTTTCGCCTCGTCGGGCGGGACGCTCGCCCTGGCGGGCGTGGGCGAGCAGAACCCGTTCCTCGCGCAGAGCGTGGCCGCCGGGCGTTTCGGCCACTATCGAACCGTCGAGGAAGGGCTCGCCGCCGAGCGGCGCGCGTCCGGCACGCCGTTTGACGCCCCCTCGGGGGGCACGTAGGATCGGGCGTTTTCGGACGTTCCTGCCGTGCCCGACGCGCCCGTCTCCCCCGAAAAGGTCCTCGAGATCGTCATCCAGGTGGCCGCCCTCCTGTTCGCGGTCTCCGTGCACGAGTCCGCGCACGGCTGGATGGCGTTGCGCTGCGGCGACACCACGGCGCGCGACCTCGGCCGGATCACGCTGAACCCCCTGAAGCACGTCGACCCGTTCGGGAGCCTCCTCGTGCCTGCGCTCCTCGCGTTCACGGGCGCGCCGGTCTTCGGCTGGGCCAAGCCGGTCCCGGTCTCGCTCCGCGGCGTTCGGAACCCGCGGCGGGCGAACCTCCTCGTCTCGGCTGCGGGGCCGATCTCGAACTTCGCCGTGGCGGTCCTCGCGGCGGTCGCGTTCTTCGTCCTCCGCGCCGTCGCGCCGCCGGGCGCCGAGCTGCGGACGTCGATCCTCTACCCGCTGCTCCTCGTGGCGCTGTTCTCGGTGGCCGTGAACGTCTCTCTCGGCATCTTCAACCTCGTCCCGATCCCGCCGCTCGACGGCTTCGGGGTCGTCGAGAGCTTCGCGCCCGCCCGATGGATCCGGGGCGTGATGTGGGTGCGGCGATACGGGTTCGTCCTCCTCGTCGTGGCGATCTTCACGGGGGCGCTCTCGGCCGTCCTGAGGCCGCCGATGCGATTCGTCTTCCAGCTCCTACTCGGAGGTCCCTCTTGAGCGAACCGGCGAAGAAAACCGTCCTCTCGGGCCTCAGGCCCACGGGGCGTGTCCACCTCGGAAACTACTGGGGCGCGGTGAAGAACTGGGTCGACCTGCAGGACCGGTACGAGTGCCGGTACTTCGTGGCCGACCTGCACGCCCTCACGACCGACTACGCCGACACGTCGGCGATCCGGGAGTCGACCCTCGAGGCCGTGACGGACTGGCTCTCGGTGGGGCTCGACCCGGAGAAGGCGGTCGTCTTCGTACAGTCGCAGGTGCCCCAGACGGCGGAGCTCGCGCTCGTCTTCGGGATGTTCACCCCCCTCGGCTGGCTCGAGCGGGTGCCGACGTACAAGGAGCAGCTCCAGGAGCTGCGCGAGAAGGACCTCGGCACCTACGGGTTCCTCGGCTACCCGGTCCTGATGACGGCCGACATCGCCCTCTACCGCGGCCACTACGTCCCCGTGGGGAAGGACCAGGAGAGCCACCTCGAGATCTGCCGCGAGATCGTGCGGCGCTTCAACGGCCTCTACGGGGAGGTCTTCCCGGAGCCGCAGGCGCTCTTCACCGAGACTCCGAAGGTGCCCGGCCTCGACGGCCGGAAGATGTCGAAGAGCTACGAGAACACGATCGCGCTCTCCGACTCGGCGGACGACGTGGCGAAGAAGGTGATGTCGATGGTGACCGACCCGCGACGCGCGCGCCGGTCGGACCCGGGCAACCCCGACGAGTGCAACCTCTTCCCGTTCCACCGCCTCTACTCCTCGAGGGAGGAGTGCGCGGAGATCGACCGCGGCTGCCGGACGGCGGCGCTCGGCTGCGTGGACTGCAAGAAGTGGCTGATCCGGAACATGAACGCCGCGCTCGAGCCGGTCCGCGCGAAGCGGGCGGAGATCACGGCGAAGCCGGGCTACGTCCGAGAGGTCCTCGAGGAAGGGGGCGTGAAGGCGCGCGCCCTGGCGACCGAGACGATGAAGGCCGTCTCCGGCGCGATGAAGCTGCTTTGAGGGTGTCGCCGAGCCCGACCCGCCGTCCCGGTGCGTCCCGCGCGGCGGCACGCTAGAGGGCACCGTGGCCGAAGGCATCCGGATTCCGATTCCCCCCGGCGCGGAGCTCGTCCAGCCCTACCCGGTCCACCTGCCGCAGTTCGAGGGCCCCCTCGACCTGCTGCTCCACCTGATCCGCAAGGACGAGATCGACCTCCGGAACATCCCGGTCGCCGACATCTGCCGGCAGTACCACGAGTACCTCGTCCTGATGCAGGAGCTGGACCTCGAGGTCGCCGCGGAGTTCCTCTACGTCGAGGCGCTCCTCGTCCAGATCAAGAGCCAGATGGTCCTGCCGCGGAACTCGTCGGTCGAAGGCGGGGACGCTCCCGACCCGCGGGAAGAGCTCGTCAACCGCCTGCTGCAGTACCGGAAGTTCAAGGGGGTCGCCGAGACGCTCCACGTCTACGAGGCGGAGCGGATCGGGATGCACCCGAGGCCCCCTTACCGGCCCGAGGCCGAGCCCGAAGACGAGGAGACGGACCTGTCCGAGGTCTCGCTCTTCGATCTCCTCACCCTCTTCAAGGGAGCCGTCGACCGCTTCCGGGCGCTTCACCCGCCGGCGATGGCGATCGCCGCCCAGAAGTATTCCATTCGGGAGAAGATGCAGGAAATGGCGGGACGGGTCCGCGAGACGGGACGCGTCGCGCTGACGGAGGTCTTCCGGGGGCTGACGGGGCGTGCGGAGGCGATCGCGGTCTTCCTCGCCGTCCTCGAGCTCCTCCGCCTCCTCCTGGTCCGGGCGCTCCAGACGGAGGAGTTCGGAGAGATCTACCTCGAGCCGACGGGCGAGAACCTGACGCTCGACGGGTACGAAGAGGAATACCGCTGAGACGATGACGGACGACAGAGACGAGACGAATCCGGAGCCCACCGTGCCCGAAGCAGGACCCGAGCCGTCGCCCGAGGCGGCGCCGACGGCGGCGGAGGCTCTTCCCGAGGACGAGCCGGCGGCCGCGGCCGTCCCCGGCGACGCGGAGCTGGAGGAAGCCCTGCCCCTCGTCGAGGCTCTCCTCTTCGCCTCCTCCAAGCCGATCGCGCTCGACAAGCTGGCCGAGGCCGCGGAGCTTTCCGAGGAGCTCGTCGCGCGGGCGCTCGAGGCGCTCGAGGCGGCGTGCACCTCTGCCGGACGCGGCGTGCGGCTCGACCGGGTCGCCGGAGGCGTCCGCCTCGTGTCGCGCCCCGAGTACGATTACCCCGTCCGCCGGCTCCTTGGCCTGGACGGGAAGACGAAGCTCTCGATGGCGGCGCTCGAGACCCTCGCGATCGTGGCGTATCGGCAGCCGGTGACCGGACCGGAGATCGCCGAGCTGCGCGCCGTGAACTCCTCCTCCTCGATCCGAACGCTCCTCGACCGGAAGCTGATCACGACGGCCGGGAGGAAAGAGGTCGTCGGGACCCCGTTCCTCTACAAGACGACGAAGGAGTTCCTCGTCCACTTCGGGCTCAAGGGCCTCGGCGACCTTCCGAAGCCCGAGGAGCTGGAGGCGATCTACGGCCTCGAGGCGCCGAAGCCCGACCCGGCCCAGGTGGAGCTGTTCCACGTCGACGAGGCGACCGGAGAGGTGGAGGAAGTCGGGGAGAGCGAGCCTGCGGGCGCGAGTGCCGCGGAAGGGGTGCCGCCCGGACCGGGCGAAGAGGCCCCCGCGCGGGAGCCCGCGATCGGCGGCGCAGAACCCGCCGAGGAAGCCGGACCCGTGCCCGGCGACGAGACGGCACGAGGAGAGGAGCGCCATGACGGCTGAACGGCTCCAGAAGGTCCTCGCTGCGGCGGGCGTCGCGTCCCGCCGCGCGGCCGAGGAGATGATCCTCGAGGGCCGGGTCACCGTGAACGGGACGGTGGTCCGCGAGCTCGGCACGAAGGCCGATCCCGCGGTCGACCACGTGAAGGTGGACGGGAAGAGGATCCGGCCCGCCGCGTCCCATCGCTACATCCTGATGAACAAGCCGCGGGGCGTCGTCGTCACCCGGGACGACCCGCAGCACCGGCCCACCGTCTATCACCTGCTCGGGACGCGCGTGTCGGAGCCGGTCGTCCCGGTGGGGCGGCTCGACTTCGACTCGGAGGGTCTCCTCCTCCTGACGAACGACGGGGCGCTCGCGCACCGGATCGCGCACCCGTCGGGCGGCTGCCAGAAGGAATACGAGGTGAAGGTCTCGGGCGTCCCGACTCCCGCCCGGATCGCGAGGCTCGCGCGCGGGGTCCTCCTCGACGGCGCGAAGACGGCCCCCGCGACGGTCGAGCTGACCGAGACGACCCCCGAGAAGGACGGCGTCGGCGGGAACGCCTGGCTCCGCGTCGTTCTCGGCGAGGGGCGCAGCCGCCAGGTCCGCCGCATGCTGGAATCGGTCGGCCACAAGGTCTCGAAGCTCCGGCGCGTCGCGATCGGCCCGCTGCGCGACGCGAAGATCCCCGTCGGCGGCTTCCGTGACCTCAGTCCGGCGGAGGTCGCGGCGCTTCGCGCGATCCAGCCCGCCGCGCGGCCGTCCGCTCGCCGCAAAGCCACCCACCCCGGGGCGCCCCGCCGGCGCCGCAAGGAGGAGTGATGAAGCCCTCTCCGCGACCTTCGATCGCAAAGCTCGCTCCCTACGTCCCGGGGCGCCCCATCGAAGAGGTGGAGCGCGAGTACGGGATTTCCGGAGCCGTCAAGCTCGCTTCCAACGAGAACCCGCTCGGCCCCTCTCCGAAGGGCGTCGCCGCCGCGGTGGCGGCCGCGTCCGGAGTGAACTTCTACCCGGACGGCTCGGCCACGTACCTCCGGAGGGCGCTCTCGTCGCGTTTCGGCTTCCCGAGCGAGCAGGTTGTCGTCGGGTCGGGCTCCTCGGAGCTGATCGACCTCTGCATGCGCGCGTTCGTCGACCCGGGCGACGAGGTCGTCGTCCCGCAGGGGATCTTCCGGATGTTCCCGGTCGCGGTCGGGCGGGCCGGCGGCACGGTCGTCGAGGTCCCGACGAAGCCGGGCCACGTCCCGGACCTCGACGCGCTGAAGAGGCGGATCGGGCCCGCGACGAAGGTCGTCGCGATCGCGAACCCGAACAACCCGACGGGCGCCTACGTCCCGAGGGCCGAGCTCGAGCGGTTCTTCGAGGGCCTGCCGGATCACGTCGTCGCCGTCGTGGACGAGGCCTACCACGAGTTCGCGCGGGAAGTCGCCGACTATCCGAACGCGCTCGACGAGCTGCGCAAGGGACGAAACGTCCTGGTCCTCCGGACGTTCTCCAAGGCCTACGGCCTCGCGGGGTTCCGGATCGGCTACGGCTTCACGACGCCCGAGATCGCCGCCGCGATCCACAAGGTGCGGGAGCCGTTCAACACGACTGCCGTGGCCCAGGTCGCCGCCATCGCCGCCCTCGACGACGACGAGCACTGCGAGCGGACGGTCTCGCTCGTCCGGACGGAGCGGGCGTTCCTCGCGACCGAGCTCGCCCGGCGGCAGGCCGTCGTCAACCCGTCGCTCGGCAACTTCCTCCTGGTCGAGCTCCCGGTCCCGTTCGGGCCGCTCGAGCCGGAGTTCGCCCGCCGGGGCGTGATCCTGCGCCCGATGGGGGGATGGGGCTTTCCGCTGGCGTTCCGCGTCTCGGTGGGGACTCACGAAGAGAACCTCCGCTTCCTCGCGGCGTTCGACGACCTCCTCGCGGCCGGCAAGCTCGGGCTGTCGACGGCCGCCGTCCCCGTCGGCGCCGGATGATCGTCGTCGCCATCGACGGTCCCTCCGGCGTCGGCAAGTCGACGGTGGGGAAGGCCCTGGCCGCGAGCCTCGGCGTTCCCTACCTCGACACCGGCGCGATGTACCGTGCGGTCGGCCTTCTCGCGAGACGGAAGGGGCTGGCCCTCCCGATCACCGAGGCGGACGACGCAGGCGCCCTGGCGGAGCAGGCCGAGATCCTCGTGACCGGGTCCGGAGGCGACGTCCGGACGTTTCTCGACGGGGAGGACGTTTCCGCCGAGATCCGGGAGCCGGAGATCTCGCGCTACGCCTCGGCCGTCGCCGCGATCCCCCGGGTCCGGCGGCGCCTCGCGGCCCGGCAGCGCGAGCTGGCCCTCGCCGGAGGCGGCGTCCTCGAAGGGCGGGACATCGGGACGCGGGTCGTCCCCGAGGCGGCCGCGAAGTTCTTCCTCACGGCGCGGCCCGAGGTGCGGGCCCGAAGGCGGTACGAGGAGCTCGTCCGGAAGGGGACTCCCCAGGAGCTGGTCGCCGTCCGCGCCGAGATGGAGGCGCGCGACGCGGCCGACTCGTCCCGTGCCGACTCGCCCCTTTCCTGCGACGGGACCTACGTCGTCGTCGACACCTCCGACCTCTCGGCCGGAGAGGTCGTGGAGAGGCTCCGGCAGCTCGTCCTCGGCCCCGGAGCCGGTTGACCTGTCGAAGCCTCCCGTCTAACATTCCCGGTTCGGGCCGCTAACTCAAGACCCTTGAGCCGTCTCCGCGAGCCCTCGAGAAGGTGGAATTCATGCCGTCGGAGGACCAGAAGATCACGCCCATCCGGAAGACGGAGGAGGCTGGCGACGGGAACGGAGAGTTCGCGCGCCTGCTCGCAGAGAGCGAGCGTTCCCTCGCCGAGGGAGAGCTGATCCGCGGGCGTGTCATCCAGGTCACGAACGACGAGATCCTCGTCGACATCGGCTACAAGTCGGAGGGGATGATCCCGCGGTCGGAGTTCAACCACTCGCCGGATCGCCTCCCGCAGGCCGGACAGGAGATCGACGCGATCGTCGACCGTCGCGAGGACGCTTCGGGCTACGTCGTCCTCTCTCACGAGAAGGCGCGCCGCATCCGCGCCTGGGACGCCATCGAGGTGGCCTTCAAGGACAACGTGGCGGTCAAGGGCAAGGTCCTCGAGCGCGTGAAGGGCGGCCTCTCGGTCGACATCGGCGTGCGGGCCTTCCTGCCGGGGTCGCTCGCCGACATCCGCCCCCTGAAGAACCTCGACGTCCTCCGCGGCCGCGAGCTCGAGTTCCGCATCGTCAGCTTCGACAAGAAGCGCGGGAACATCGTCCTCTCGCGCAAGGCTCTGATGGAGGAGGTCGCCGAGGCGAAGAAGTCCGAGGCCGCCCAGGCGCTCGCCGACGGCCGCACGCTCCACGGCGTCGTGAAGAACCTGACCGAGTACGGCGCGTTCGTCGACCTGGGCGGGATCGACGGGCTCCTGCACGTGACCGACATCTCGTGGGGCCGGCTCGGGCATCCGTCCGAGGCCCTGCACGTCGGCCAGGAGGTCGAGGTGAAGGTCCTCAAGTTCGACGCGGAGTCGGGCCGGATCTCCCTCGGCATGAAGCAGCTCAAGCCCGATCCGTGGCAGGACCTCCCCGCTCACTACCCGGTCGGGGCCCGCGTCCGCGGCAAGGTCGTCTCCCTCACCGACTACGGCGCCTTCATCGAGCTGGAGGAGGGGGTCGAAGGCCTCATCCACGTCAGCGAGATGTCCTGGACGAAGAAGGTCAAGAACCCCGCCAAGCTCCTCTCGGTGGGGGACACGGTCGAGGCGGTCATCGCCGACGTGAATCCGGAGACCCGCCGTCTCTCGCTCTCGCTCCGCGCGACGGAGCCGAACCCGTGGGAGCAGCTCGCCGAGAAGTACCGGATCGGCGATCGCGTCCAGGGCGTCGTCCGCAACCTCACCGACTTCGGCGCGTTCGTCGCGATCGAGGAAGGGATCGACGGCCTCGTCCACATCTCCGACATGTCGTGGGGCCGGCGCGTCAAGCACCCGTCCGAGGTCCTGAAGAAGGGCGACCAGATCCAGGCCGTCCTCACGGCCATCGACGTCGAGAACCGTCGGATCAGCCTCTCC
>JAKLER010000349.1 GCA_022711615.1 Acidobacteriota bacterium | reverse complement strand
GGGCGATGGTGCGAAACGAGATCGCGGCGTTCGCGATGAGGATCGACCGGCTGGACTGGATGACCGAGGAGACGAAGGCGAAGGCGAAAGCGAAGCTCGCGGTCCTGAAGGTCGGCGTCGGCTACCCGGACCGGTGGCGCGACTATTCCGGCCTCGAGGTCGTCGCGGGCGACGCCCTCGGGAACGCCCGGCGGGCCTCGCTCTTCGAGCTCCGGCGCAACCTCGGGAAGCTCGGCCGGCCCGTCGACCGGGGCGAGTGGATGATGAACCCGCAGCTCGTGAACGCCGTGAACCTCCCGGCGATGAACGCGATGAACTTCCCGGCCGCGATCCTCGCCCCGCCCGACTTCGACCCCACGAGGCCCGAGGTGATGGACTACGGCGCCGCGGGTGCGACGATCGGCCACGAGATCAGCCACAGCTTCGACGACCAGGGGGCCCTCTTCGACGCCGAGGGGCGCCTGAGGAACTGGTGGACGAAGGAGGACTTCGCTCACTTCGCGGCCTCGGCGGAGAAGCTCGTCGCGCAGTACGACGCCTACCGCCCGTTCCCCGACCTCGGCGTGAACGGCCGGCTCACCGTCAGCGAGAACATCGCCGACGTCGCCGGCCTCGCGGTCGCCTACGACGCCTACCGGCTCGCCCTCGGCGGCCGCGAGGCGCCGACGGTCCACGGCCTGACGGGCGACCAGCAGTTCTTCCTGAGCTTCGCGCAGAGCTGGCGGACGAAGACGCGGGAGGCCGCGCTCCGGCAGAGGATCGTCACCGACGCGCACGCCCCCGCCGAGTACCGCGCGGACTGCGTGAGGAACCTCGACGCCTGGTACGCCGCGTTCGACGTGAAGCCGGGGCAGAAGCTCTGGCTCGCCCCCGGCGACCGCGTGAAGGTCTGGTAGCGGGCTGCCGCGCCGGACGGCCCGCCCGGGTCAGAGCGCGCCGACGAGGAGCTTCTCGAGCGCGGCGGCGCGCAGGAGCTCCTTCCGGGCGAAGAGGTGGTCGCCCGGGCAGCTCGTCTCCTTGACCTCGCGGTGGCCGTAGACGTTGTCGACCTCGGCGCCGAAGGCCTCGTAGAGGCTCCGGCCGGCCGGGTCGATCCCGCGGAGGCCGGAGATCCACGCGATCAGGTCGACGAGGGCCGAAAGCTGCTCCTCCGTCGGGCGCTGGTCGTACGGCGGGTGGAAGTAGCCGAGGAGCGCGAGGCCCGTGCTCCCGCGGTTGAAGCCGTCGTGCGCCCCCTGGACGTCGGTCGTGTCGTCGTCGTCCTCGCGCCCCTGGAAGACGTCGCCGTGACGGCAGACGACCCACGCGTAGCCGATGTCGTTCCAGCCGTTCGTGTCCATGTGGAACGCCTGGATCGCGCGCAGGCGGCCGGCGCACTCGGCGCGGGTCGGCGCCGCGAAGTCGTCGACGGAGGCCGTGTGGTGGATCCCGACGTGTCCGGCCCGCGTGTAGGAGTAGGCGTACTTCGGCGCTCGCGCGCCCCAGGCGCTGCGGCTGAGGATCGACGGGCGCGGAGCTGCCGAGACCGGCTCGGGCTCTTCGGGCGCGGGGGCCCGCGCGCGGCGGGGCGCCGGCGCCTCGGAACGATCCGGTTCCCGGGTCTCGCGAGCGTCCCGGGCCGTGCCGTCGATCGCCGGGGGGCCCTCGGCCTCGTCCTCTCCCGGGTCGATGAGGTGGAAGACGATTCGGGAGAGCGACGGCTCGCCGTCCGCGCGGGTCGGCAGGCGGACGCGGTAGCGGACCCATCGGCTGTCGGGGGAGACGAAGACGAGCGGGCCGAGAGCGTCTCCGCCGAAGAGACGGGACGTGCCGTCCTCACGGAGCGAGTCGATCGTCTCCTCGGATGGCGCCGGGATCCAGCGCCCCCAGGTGAGGCCGTCCGCGCTGACGGCGATCTCGATCTCGGCGCCCGGCGCCGCCTTCCAGTGCGGGCCGATCGCGGAGAAGGCGAGGCCGGCGTCCAGAGGGGGCGACACGTAGGCCGCGTTCCGCTCCGCGTGAAGGCCGTCGGCTCGAACCGTGACGCCTGCCTCGAGCCGGCCTCCGGAGAGGCCGGCTCCCTGGCGGACGAGGCGGACGGAGCGGACCTCGGCTTGAAGGGAGAGGGCCGGAAGGACCGCCAGAGCCGAAGCGAGGAAGAAACGGACCATCCGTCGGTGCCTCCGGCCGTCCGTCTCCGTCGGGGCGGGCTCGGCCGAAAGGCCTGTGGTCAGTACGTGACGGCCCGCGGCAGCGTCTTCGCCTCGGCGATCCACCCCTGCACCTTCGAGAGCGCGGGGAGGAGCCGGACGAGCTTCTTCTCGGCGTTGACCTGCCTCATCTTCTCGACGAGGTTCTCCGCCTTCCGGCCGGCGAGCTCGACGACGGTGTCGACGCCCGCGTTCTCGAGGAGGTCGGCGTACTGGGTCCCGATCCCCGTGACGCGGTAGAGGTCGGCGCGGTTGACCCACTCGAGGATGAGCTTCTCGGAGATCCCGGCCTTCGCCGCGAGCTCGGCGCGCCCCTTCTTCGTCGCGCCGGCCTTCAGCAGGGCGGCCTTCGAGCGGATGCCGAGCGCCTTCATCTTCTCGCCGTACGTCTCGCCGATTCCCTCGATCCCCTTGATCCCCGCCATAGGGCACCTCCTCGTGCTGTGCTGCATCGGGCAGTTTAGGCTCGTTCGCGCCTGCCGGCGGCCCCTGTTTCGGCCGGCGCAGGGGGTCAGCGGGAGGAGGGCGACGGGCGGCGGGAGGCCCGGAGCGCCGCCACGCAGCGCTCGGCCCGCTCGAACCGGAGCGCGTCGAGGGCCGTCGCGAGCCCCGCGTGGCGCGAGCGGAATGCCGCGAGCTCCAGGGGCGCGAGGCAGAGCAGCTCCGAGTCGACGACGGCGGCGACGGTTTCGGCCTGCGGCGTCGCGCTCTCGTCGCCGAGGTCGCCGAAGAGCTCGTGCGGGCGGAGGAGCGCGACGGCGACCTCCCGGCCGTCCGACCGGAACGTGACGCGAAACGCGCCGCGCTTCACGACGAAGGCCGCGTCGGCCGGCCGGCCCTCCCGAACGACGACCGTCCCGGCGGAGACCGAGACGGGAGTGAGCTTCCGGGTCAGCAGGCGGCGCTCGGCCTCGGGCAGCGCTCCGAAGACCCTCGACCGGGCGAGCGCGGCCGTCAGGACGCGCTCGTCGTAGAGCCGGTTCAGCGCCTCGGCGAGCGGCCGGTGCCTGCGGGCGAGCGGCACGAGGGCGTTGTGGTCGAGCTCGAGGAGGTTCGCGGGCTCGCGGGCCGTCGCGGTGGCGTAGCGCGGGAGGCTCGTGAGGAAGGAGGCCTCCCCGATCGCCTCGCCGTTGCGGGCGATCCGGAGCAGGACGTCCTCTCCCGCGTCGCTCCGGACGGCGACGTCGAGAGAGCCCTGGACGACGAAGAAGACGGAGCTCCCTTCGCTTCCCTCGCGGAAGAGGACCTCGCCCGGAGCGAGCGTGACGAGGTTGATCTTCTGCAGGACGAGGTCGAGGAGGACGGGCGGGATGTCGCGAAGGAGAGGGATCCCGGCCTGCGCCTCGTGCACGGCCTCCTTCTTGCGGCTCCAGTCCGACGCCGCCTGGGGGGCCGGCATCGGCTCGTCGGCGGGCGGCTCCGTCGGCGGCTTCGGAAAGGAGCCGCTCGGCGGCGGTGCCGCGGCCTGCTGCGGCAACGCGAACGACCCGCTCGGCGGTGGCGAGGCGGCGGGCGCGGGGAGCGGGAACGACCCGCTCGCGGGCGGGCCGGCCACCGGCTTCGGGAAGGCGCCGCTCGGCGGCGGAGGGTCCGGGCCGGGGCGGGTGTAGAAGCCGGACGGGGGGCGGCGGACGACGGGAGGCGCCTCCGCCCTTTCCTCCCGCTCTGCCTCCACGAGCTTCTTCAGCTGGAGATAGGAGAGGAACGTCGAGGAGGTGAGCTCGCTCTCGGGGTCGAGCTGCGTCGCCTTCTTGTAGATGGCGATCGCCTCCTCGAGGCGTCCCTTCGACTGGACGACCGGTCCGTAGCGGTTCAGGGCGCGGACGGCGTCGGCCTTCCGGCCGCTCGCGGTGAGCGCGTCGGCGAGGCGCAGCACGGCGGCGGCGTCGCCCGGGTCCTCCTTCAGGCGCTTCGTCGCCGCCTCGATTGCCTCCCGCAGCGCGGGCGAGTCGCCCTTCGGACCGTCCGAGAAGAGGCCCATCCCTACGAACTGTACGCGTGTGAGGCCGGAGCGCAAGCGAGACGGCGGAACAGCAGAGAGCCGCGGGATCGCT
>JAKLER010000348.1 GCA_022711615.1 Acidobacteriota bacterium | reverse complement strand
TCATCTCGCTCTTCTGGACCTTCCCCTTCGGGTCGGTCGAGGTCATCTCGTAGCGGGCCCAGCTTCCGGGCTTCGTCGAGGCGAAGTAGGCCTTCTGGAGCGTCGTCAGGTCGGCGGCGGGCGCGGCCGAGGCCGAGGCGAGCAGGAGGAGCGCGGAAAGGACGGGGATCCGTTTCATCGATTTCTCTCCTCGGGCGGGAGTGAGCCCGCCCCGACCGCGCACGATGCCACGGGACGGGGCTCGAGGGGGAACAGCGAGCCGGAGTGGGCCGTTCTCCTCGACGCGCCCGTGACGCGGCGCACGCCTCGCGAGGGGCCGCGTCACGGCCGTCGGCGGGCCGCATCAGGCGCGGGGGCCTCACGCCGGCGCGCCCACACCTCCACCGTCCCTCCCCGGCGCAGGAGGAGCTCCGCCGTGAAGAGGAGCCCGGAGAAGGGGAGGACGGCCACGAGCGCGAGGAGCGTCAGGGCGAAGGCGAAGGGGGCCGACCGGACCGGGTGCTCGACCTCGCGCGCTCCGTCTCGCTTCAGGGCCGCGTAGAGGAGGTTCGCCGGCAGGCCGAGGCGGTTCAGGAGGCTCTGGATCCAGCCGTACGGGTTCTGCTCGAGCGCGAAGTGGCTCACCTCCTCCACGTCGAAGCCTTCCTCGTCGAGGAGTCGCGCGAGGACGGCGAGCCCGAAGTGGTGGTAGTGCCGCGGGACGTCGAGGTGGAACCAGCCGCGCCCGCCGACGCGCGCCTGGAGGCTCTCGAGGTTCGGGACGGCGACGACGAGGAGGCCCCCGGGCGCGAGGAGGCGCCACGCGCACCGGAGGGCCGCGCGCGGGTCGCGGAGATGCTCGAGGACGTGCCAGAAGACGACGGCCGCGAAGGAGGCGTCCTCGTACGGGCTCTCTTCGAGCGGGCCGACGAAGACCGGGATGCCGAGGACCTCGCGGGCGTGGGTCGCGGCGCCCTCCGAGAGCTCGGTCCCGCAGGCCTCGCGCCCCAGGGCGCGGAGCTGGGCCGGGAGGAGGCCCCGGCCGCAGCCGACGTCGAGGACGCTCCCGGGGCGGGCGCGCCGGTCGACGAGGCGGGCGCGCCGCCCGCGGAAGACGACGATGAGGCGCTCGAGGAGCGGGTGGAAACGGCGATTCCGCTTTCCGTAGTACTCGGGCGGGTAGTAGGCGCCGACCGCCTCCTCGTCGAGCTCCGGCCGGGTCGAGACGAGGCCGCACGCGGCGCAGCGGGCCAGGGAGAAGCGTTCGTCGACGTCGAGGAACGGACGCATCTCCCCGCTGCAGAGCCGGCACTCCGGGGCGGCCCCGGGCTCCATTCGCGCTACGCCCCGGCGGGCTTCCTCCGGCTGATCAGGACGCCGCCGACGCCGAGGAGCGTCAGGATGAGCGCCTGGACGAGCGTCTTGTACGAGATCTCCGGCCCGCCGAAGAGCGCCTTCCAGAGGAAGAAGCCCCCGACGACGACGAAGAGGCCGTAGAGGCCGGTCATGATCGACCGGGCCCTCGCGTTCGCCTCCGGCGTGTCGCTCGAGAAGAAGCGGTTGTAGAGGAGGAGGCCGACGACGGCGACGACGTCGAGCGCGACGAAGAGGAGCCAGAACGTCCGCGAGGCGTCGAGCCCGGCGGGCGTCCCGGCGAGCGGCTTCAGCCAGGCGCCGTAGAGCGCGCCGCCGAGCGAAGAGCCGAAGAGGCTCCCGAAGACGCCGTAGAGGAACGCGTAGCCCATGTAGACGGCCTTCTTGTCCTGAGGGGCGACGAGGCCGACGTAGCTGTAGTACTTCGGGTGGGCCGTCATCTCGCCGACCGAGAAGACGGCGATGCCGGCGATGAAGAGCCAGACGTTCTGCGCGAAGGCGAGGAGGAGGAAGCCGAGGGCGCCGATCGCGACGCCGCCGAGCATCGTCGGGAGCGGCTTCAGGTCCTTCACGATCCGGCTCACGAAGACCTGGAGCAGGATGATCGTCCCCGCGTTGATGACCGTCACGAACTCGGCGTCGAACCTGAACGGCAGCCGGAGCGCGGCGAAGACGGCGTTCATCGGCGCCGGGTCGATGAAGTCGCGGAGGAACCAGAGGACCGACCCGAAGTTCTGGAAGTAGAGGATCCAGAAGAGCGAGTAGACGACGATCATGAGCATGAACCGCGCGTCGCCCAGGACGAGCGCGGCCCCCTGGACGACCTCCGCGAGCGTCTTGCGGTTCTCCGGCAGCGGCGGGTCGCGGAAGACGAAGATCGTCGGCAGGAACATCAGCGCGACGTAGGCGGACGAGGCGAGGAAGACGTACCGCCAGGAGAAGCCCTTCAGGATCGAGACGACGAGCGGCGCGAGGAACGCGCCGAGGTTGATCATCCAGTAGTAGATGCCGAAGCCGAATCCCGAGTTCGACTCGTTCGTCGAGCGGGCGATCGTCCCCGAGATGATCGGCTTGAAGAGGCCGCCCCCCATCGCCATCACGAGGAGCGACGCGAAGACCGCGCCGTAGCTCGACATGTGGCCGGCGGCGAAGTAGCCCGTGGAGAGGAGGGCGAAGCAGACGAGGAGCATCCGCCGGTAGCCGTAGCGGTCGGCGAGCGCCCCTCCGAGGATCGGGACGACGTAGGTGCAGGCGTAGATGAGGCTCTGGAGGAACCCGACGGAGCCCTCGCCGAAGCCGAGGCCGCCCTTGGCGACGTCGGCCGTCAGGTAGACGGCGAGGACGGAGTTCAGCCCGTAGTAGGCCCCCCGCTCGAAGAGCTCCATCACGTTCGCGACCCAGAAGACCCGGGGGAAGGACTTGAGGAGCCCGGCGGGCTTCGCTTCGCTCATGGGGCGGGATGATAGAGGCGAACAGGTGGGAAAATGCCGCTCCCGCCGCGAGGCGGAGCGAAATGCGAAAGGGGACCTCCATGGCCCTCGTTGACCCCCACTCGTACGCCGACGACACCCAGCCGGTCACGAAGCACCTGCGCCTGCACCTCGCGGTCGACTTCGAGAGGAAGCGGATCGACGGACGGGCCGTCCTCGAGCTGGCCGCGCCGGCAGGCGGCCCGATGGACCTCGACACGAAGGGGATCACGGTCTCTGCGGTGACGGCCTCGGGCGGTGGGGAGGTCCTCTTCGACCTCGGGCCGGAGGACCCGATCCTCGGGCGGCGGCTCCGGCTGAAGCTCCCGGCCGGGACGACGGAGGTCCTCCTCCGCTACCACACCTCGCCCGAGGCGATCGGCCTGCAGTGGCTCGCGCCGGAGCAGACCGAAGGGAAGAGGCACCCGTTCCTCTTCAGCCAGTGCCAGGCGATCCACGCCCGGACGATGGTCCCCTGCCAGGACACGGCCCGCTTCCGCGTGACGTACCACGCCGAGGTGACCGTCCCGGCGCCGCTCTCGGCCGTCATGTCGGCCGGCCCGTCGGGCGTGATCGAGGGGAAGGGGACGCGGACGTTCCTCTTCGACATGCCGCAGCCGATCCCGACCTACCTCCTCGCCCTCGCCGTCGGCGAGCTGGAGTCGCGCGACCTCTCGCCGCGCGCCCGCGTCTGGGCCGAGCCGGCGACGGTCGAGAAGGCGGCGTGGGAGTTCGCCGGCGTCGAGGAGATGATCGTGAAGGCCGAGGGGCTCTTCGGCCCGTACGACTGGGACCGGTACGACATGCTCGTCCTGCCTCCCTCGTTCCCCTACGGCGGGATGGAGAACCCCCGGATGACGTTCCTGACGCCGACGCTCCTCGCGGGCGACCGCTCGCTCGTCGACGTCGTCGCCCACGAGCTGGCCCATTCCTGGACGGGCAACCTCGTCACGAACGCGACCTCCGAGCACTTCTGGCTGAACGAGGGGTTCACGGTCTGGGCCGAGCGGCGGATCCTCGAGGCGATCCATGGCGAGGAGGCGGCGACGCTCGGGTGGGCGATCGGCGAGAAGGCGCTCGCCGACTCGATCGCCCGCTTCGGCGAAGGCTCGCCGCTCACGAAGCTCCGGACGCACCTCCAGGGGATCGACCCCGACGACGCGTTCTCCTCGGTGCCGTACGAGAAGGGGGCGCGCCTCGTCGTCCTCCTCGAGCGGACCGTCGGGCGCGCGGCGTGGGACGCGTTCCTCGCCGACTACATGAAGCGCTTCCGCTTCCAGTCGATCACGACCGAGGAGTTCCTCGCCTTCCTCGAGGAGAAGCTCCCCGGCGCGGCCGCGAAGGCGAACGCCGACGCCTGGCTGCACGAGCCGGGCCTCCCCGCGAACGCCCCCGTCTTCCGATCGGAGAAGGCCGAGGCGCTC
>JAKLER010000347.1 GCA_022711615.1 Acidobacteriota bacterium | reverse complement strand
GTGGAGGACGACGTGCCTCCTCGTCACGAACCAGTCGTGCAGGTAGGAGAAGCGCGGGAGCGGCCACGAATCGTGGTTCGCGAGCGCGCCGTCGGCGGCGAACGTCGTCAGGTGGACCCGCATCTTCCGCCCGAACTCCAGGCCGAAGTGGAGCCACTCCCCCGTCTCCCGGTCGACCTTGTTGTGCGCGGCGTAGAACGTGAGGCCGGGCGCGAGGCCGAGGGTCGTCTCGCCGAGCGTCTCGAGCGTCTCCGCGTCGAGCTCCCACGGCAGCCCCGTCTCGTCGAACGCGTAGACCCGCCCGCCGCGCACCACCGCCGTGATCCCCGCCTGGCTCCGGATCCTCCGGTGCGGCAGGACGTTCGCGAAGAAGCCGCCGGGAGCCTGCGTGCTGAACGTCCCCCAGACGAACCGCCCGGCCCGCTCCTCGTCGACGAACTTGCCGGTCCTCACGAAGCGCGCGCGGTAGAAGGTCTCCTCCTCGCCGAAGCGGAACGCCTGGACGAGCCCGTCGCCGTCGAGGAGCGCCCGCCGCCGCTTCCCGCCCCGGTCGAAGAGCCCCGGCCCGTTCCGGTAGAGCGTTCCGCGAAGCGCCTTCGGCAGCGTCCCCTCGACGCGCGCCGCGTAGGCCTTGTCGCCGTCGAGGCTCACCGCGAGCCCGCCCCACGCCTCGGCGTCCATGATCGCCGCCGTCCGCGCCGACGACAGCGGCGGGCTGACCGAGCAGCCCGGCAGCACGAGCGCCGCCGAGCCCGCCCCGATCAGGGCGAGGACCTCCCGGCGGGTGAGACCCTCCTCCGGGAGCGGCCCGCGAGCGTCCATCGCGGAAACGTTAGCAGCTTGCTCATGCCGCGCGGCAGCCACACTCGGCTTCGCCTCCCGGCCCCTGCCGCCGAGCCCGCCCGCGCCCCGGCTCGTGAGGGCCGGGGCGCGGAGGAAGGCGGCGAGCGAAACCCGGGCTCACCGCGCCACGACGAGGTCCGCCGCCTTCGCCGTCACGTCGACCGTGGAAGGCTGGAAGCGGTCCTCGAGCCAGACGACCCGCTGGGACTTCAGGTCGTCGCGGAGGGCGCCGAAGGCTTCGCCGAGGCGGTCGATCGTCGAGGCGTCGACGGCTTCCGGCCAGTCCGCGGCGGCCGGAGGCTCCTCGAGCGCGAGTCTCCAGACGTACAGGGGAACCCGGAGGCGCGCGAGGTAGCGGCGGACGGTCGGGGCGTCGACGGTGCCCGTGTCCCGCGCGCCGGCGCCGAGGAGGAGGACGACGGCTCGGCGCCGCTCGCGCCGGGTCGCGGAGAGACCGGCAGTGGCGACGGCCTCGGCAATCCGCGGAGGCGTCCGCGGCTCCCTCGCGAAGGGGGTCGCCCCGACCTCGAGGAAGCCTCCGCCGCGGGAGGGGTAGTCCCTGGAGATCGGGAAGAGGCGCGTCACGGCGTTCGGGGCGACGCTCGCGCGCGGATTCGAGGAGAGGAAGAGGAACCGGGAGTCCTTTCGCAGGTCGACGGGCCGCGCTCCCGGCGGGGCCTGGAAGCTCTCGACGAGAAGGCGCTCGAAGTCCGGGCCGATCGTCCCCGCCTGGACGAAGACAACCTCGGCCTGGCCCTCCTCGACGGCGACGACCGAGAGCGCCTGCCCGTTCGACTCGAACCAGCCGCGCATCCCGTCAACCTGTTTCGGGAGCCGGGCCCCGGGCAGGATTCGGATCGGAACGGCGGAGAGCTCCCGCACCGACTCCTTTCTCGTCCGTCCGTCGAAGGTCGTGACCGCCGTCGCGACGATTCCTCCGGGGAAGGTCAGGTCGGCGATGAGGATATGCGCGGTGTCCGGGGAGCGGGATGGGATCCGGATTCGGGCGGGGTCCTTCGCCTCGAGCGGCACCCCGTCGAGCGTGACCGCGATCGACTCCGGATCGGGGCTCACGGGGCAGCGCCAGAAGAGGCGCGCCGCCGACACGCGGCCGGACCCGTCGCGCTTGAGGGCGAAGCCGGCCTCTGCTTCCGGCCGGGCGCGGTTGATCCACTGGCTCGCCTCGCCGAGGCGCTTCCCGGCGGCGTCGTAGGCGACAGCGACGAGCTCCCGCGGCGCGATCTCCCGGCCGAGGTCGAGCGTGGTCGCCCAGGGCGGGCCCAGGCTCGCGACCAGCGCTCCATCGAGGGAGAGCTCGACGCGGACGACGCCCGGTTCGGCCGAGAGCTCGACGGGATGCGGACCCACGACGATGCCGAGAAAGAGGGTCAGAAACGCGATCACCTGAATCGGCCTCTCGGCAAGAGGATGCACGAACCGTGCGCGCCTGGGGCGTCCGCTCGCGGAGACGCCCGGCCCTACTCCCCCCGCCCCCGGTACGCCCGCCAGGTTCGCTCGAGCCCGGCGAGGCTCTCCCCGAGCGCCTTCTCGAGCGCGGGCTGGTCGAGAGGCTTTCCGCCGCTGCCTCTCCGGAGATAGCTCCGGAAGGGCTTGAAGCGCGGAAGCCAGGGGTCCGAGAGGTAGCGAAAGAACGAGATCGTCTCGGCGCGCAGGGCCTCGCCCGCCGGCCCTCTCTCGAACAGCTCCGGGCCGGCGCGGATCAGCCCCGCGACGGACGGCGGCGGAAGGGACGAAGCGGGGCGGACCGGGAGCGGCCGCCGCGACCAGCGAGAGCGCGAAGGGGACGTGCCCCCCTCGACGAAGGCGTCGGCCATCCCCTCCTCGACCCAGTTGGGCACGCCGTCCCCGAGGAGCTCGCGCGCGTAGAGGTGGCCCACCTCGTGCAGGAGCCTCTCGAGCGTTGGAGCCGCACCGTCGCCCGCGAGGGCAAGCGAGACGACGCGCGACCCCGCCGGGCCGATGGGGCCGCAGGCGACGTCGCCGAGCTTCCGCTCGGCCTCGACCGACTCGAAGAGGAAGACGTACGAGCCCGGCTTCACCGGGACCCGCAGCTTCCACCGGTCTCCGAGCGAGGCCGTGGCGGCGAGGACCGCCTCTTCGAGGCGCGCGAGGAGCGGCTCGTCACGCACGTCGGTGACGAGGGTCCTCCTCGCGAACGGCACCTCGCGGCCGCCGTCCCGCAGGAGGGAGCGGGCGCGGGCGAGGAGGGCTCCGGCGACCCACTCCTGCGGCACGTTCGGTCCGCCTCTCTCGGAGAGGAGGGAGACCGGAGCGGCCTCCCGCGCCCAGCCGCGCCAGGAGCCGTACCCGACGCGGACCCAGTCGTCCTTCCTCTCGAGGACCTCGACGAGGGTTTCCTCGTCGAGCATCGTGAGGGCGGGCGAGCTCGGATCGGGCTCGAGGTGGAGCCGCGCGCCTGCCGGCAGCGTGACGTGCTCGGCGGCCGCGGAGCGCGCAGCGAGGAGCAGCAGGCCGGCGAAGAGGACGGCGAGGGAACGCGAGGCGGCTCTCATGGGACGAGCGCGACCTCCTTCCCGGCGGCCGCGGTCAGCTCGACCTTCGCCGGGTTCAGGCGACCGCGCAGCCAGACGATCCGCTGGGACGAGAGCTCCTTCTCGACACCCCGGAACGCCGACAGCAGGGACGACAGGTCGGTGATGCGGACCGCCGCCGGCCAGTGGGGGCGCGCGTCGGCCCGCTCCACCGCGGGGGGCGGAAGGTCCGGCGCGGCCCCCGCCGACGGCCGGGAGACGTCCCAGACGTGGAGGGGGACGCCGAGCCTCGAGAGGAACCTCCGCGTCTGCGGAGCTTCGACCAGGCCCTCCTCGGCCGCGCCGGTGCCGAGGAGGAGGACGACGGCCCTCCGCCGGCTCCTGGCCGCCGCCGAGAGGCCGGCGACCGCGACGGACTCGGCGACGCGGGGGTCCTCCGGGCGCTTCGCGATCGCGAGCCGGCCGACGACGCGGAAGAACGAGCCGTCTCTCGGCGTGAAGTCCTCGGAGGCGGCGAAGAGGCTCACGACCTCCGTCGGCGAGTCGAACGTCTTCGGGACCGTCCCCAGGAAGCGGTAGCGCGTCCCGCGCGGCAGGTCGATCCGCTCCGCGGCGGCGTTCGCCACCTGCGAGCGACTGCTGTAGGGCATGAGGCGGCGCAGGTCGTCGAGGGCCTCTCCCGCCACGACGAAGACCACTTCCGCCGGCCCTTCCTCCACCGCGGCGACCTTCAACGGCTTCTCTCCCGCCCGGAACCACCCTTCGAACCGACCGTCCTTCGGGAGCCGCGCGCCGCGGCCGAGGCGGATCGCCACCGCCGTCAGCTCCTCGAGCGCCTCGTCGAGCTTCTCTCCCCCGAGGCTCGCCACCGCCGTCGCCGCGAGGCCGTCCTCG
>JAKLER010000346.1 GCA_022711615.1 Acidobacteriota bacterium | reverse complement strand
CGGGGCGCGTTCGTGGCGCCCGGCGTCGTCGTCATGCCGCCCGCCTACGTGAACGTCGGGGCGTACGTCGGCGAGGGGACGATGATCGACAGCCACGCCCTCGTCGGATCCTGCGCGCAGGTGGGCAGGCGCGTCCACCTCTCGGCCGCGGCGCAGATCGGAGGCGTCCTGGAGCCCGTCGGCGCGCTCCCGGTCGTCGTCGAGGACGACGTCTTCGTCGGGGGGGGCTGCGGCCTCTACGAGGGGGTGCGCGTCCGGACGGGGGCCGTCCTCGCGGCGGGCGTCGTCCTGACCGGCTCGGGCGTCCTCTACGACCTCGTCCGAGAGCGGGAGATCCGCGCGACGGAGGGAGAGCCGCTCACCGTGCCGGCGGGAGCCGTCGTCGTTCCGGGCTCGCGGCCGGCGCCCGGCTCCTGGGCGCACGTGCGCGGCCTCTCGATCTCGGCGGCGGTGATCGTGAAGTACCGCGACGCGAGGACGGCGGCGCGGACGGCGCTCGAGGAAGCCCTCCGTCCGGGCCTCGACGCCGCTCAGTCTCCCGGGTCCGTCCGCACGTGACCGGCGGCGGAGAGGGCTTCGAGCGCCGCCTCGAGCCGTTCCCGCTTCACGAGGACGTAGTCCGTGTCGAACGTGCTCAGGGCGAAGATCCCGACGCCGGCCTCGGCGAGCGGCACGAGGAAACGCGGCGAGGACGCCGACGAGGTCGAAGGGGAACGGACCCTCGAGAGCGAGGACCGCCCATCCCCGCTCGGCCCGAGCCCCCGCCGGCACCGTCCCGTCCGGGCAGACGACCGACAGCTCGACCGCCGTCCGCGTCACGGAGTGGAACGGCGGGACGAGGAGGGCGGCCGGGACCTCGGCGTCGGGCGGGAACCGGACGACGGCCCACGAGCCGGGAAGGACGGAGTAGCGGAGCGAGCGCATGCGTCCGAGTCTGGCAGAGAGTCGGCGCGACCGGCCCGGCGCGGCCGGCGTCACGGTTCGACGACGACCGGCGTCCCGACGGGGATCCGGGCGTAGAGCTCCCGGACGTCGTCGTCGTCGAGCGCCACGCAGCCCCACGTCCAGTCGCTCGAGGAGCCCCTCCCGTGGATGAAGATCTCCCCGCCGAGCCGCGTGTCCCAGGGCGGGCACGCCCCGCGCCGCTCCGCTTCGACGATCCTCCGGTGCTGCCCTCGCGTGACGAGCCCGGCGGCGAGACCACGGTCGGCGTCCGCGGCGTTCGGGTAGCTCAGCCCGAGCGAGAGGAGGAACTGGCTGCGCGGGTTCTTCCGGCAGACGAAGTAGCGCCCCTCCGGCGTCGCGCCGTCCCCCTGCCGTTCCTTCGGCGGGACGGGGTTGAAGCCGAGCCCGACGCGGTAGGTCCGGAGGAGGGTCTCGCCGGAGAAAAGGAGGAGCTCGCGTCGCGCCTTCCGCACGACGATCCTCGGCGCCTCGACGGGAGAGGGCGGGGGCGGATCGGCCCGCAGGGGGACGGCGAGCGCGAGGACGGCTGCGAGGAGCGCCGGGCGGCCGGGCACGGGTCATCGTCGCACGCGCGGCTGCCCTAGAATCGGGCGAATGGACGACGGGGGGCCGGGGCACCGGCGGCTGCTTTCGGCTCCGGCTCGAAGGGAGGCACCCATGCGCAGAGCGGTGATCGGACTCCTTGCGGCCCTTTTCGCAGGCGCGTGCGGCGGCGGGCCGACGCCCGAGCAGCTCGCGACGAAGGCGGCGCTCGTCGACGCGCACGTCGCCCGGGCTGCAGCCAGCCACCTCGCCTCGCGCTACGACGAGGCCGCGGCCGTCCAGCCTCCCGCGGAGGAGGGAACCGCCCCGTCCTGGGAGGCGGCCGCCGCCTACCGAGCGTCGGCGGAGGGGCTCGCCGCGGTCACGTACCTCTCCGAGCTCGGGAAGCCCGTATCCGTCGACCCGTCCTTCCCGCGCGCCGGCGACATCGACGCCGTCCGCCGGGCCACGACGGAGCTCGTGACGATCGTCCTTCAGCCGGCCGGCACCCGGGAGGAGTTCGCGGCCCGGGTCTCCGACGCGCAGGCCCGGCTCTTCAGCGCCGTCTCGGCGCTCGAGAAGGGGACGAAGAACCACATCCTCATCGAGACGCGCTCCGAGTCGAACATCCGGATGGCCGAGTACACCGAGATCCTCGCGGGCTCCAGGGCGGCCGGGGCCGGAACGGCCCCCGGGGCGTCCCCGACCCCCTGACGGGCCGGGCAGACCGTTCTGGCGCCAGCCGGCCGGCGCCGCGCCGACGGCTGGCCTACCGGACGCGATACGAGGTGGTGACGGTGAGGAAGACCCTCACGGGCGAGCCGTCCAGCTTCGCGGGGGAGTAGCGCCACTGGCGCACGGCCCCGACGGAGGCGGCCGTGAAGTCGCCGTGGCCGGAGGCGGAGATCACCCGGACGTTCGAGACCGAGCCGTTGCGCTCGATGACGCACCCGAGGACGACCTTCCCCTCGCGGGAGTTCCTGCGCGCCTCCCGGCTGAGCGCGGGTTGGACGCGACGAAGCTCGACCGGGGGCGTCAGGCGCGCCTTCACCGAGGGGTCCCGTTCGCTGACGACGGGGTCGGAGGGATCGGCCTCGTTGAGGCTGCGCAGGTAGTCGTCCAGGGAGACGCCGATACCGGAGTCGAGCGGAGAGACGGCCTGCCGGGTCGCGCAGCCGGCGAGCCCGAGAGCGCAGAACGCGAGAACGGTCAGGGGCGAGCGCATCGGGGCTCCTTTGCCTTCGTGATCGTGGGCGGCCGGGAGACGCGAGCCAAGGAGAGGGCGACGGGCCACTTCTCTCTCTCGTCCCCGGGCGCCGCCGGCATGGTTTCCCGGCCTGCGAGGCTCATCGCTTCCTGGGAATCTCGACGCCCCAGGCGCGTTCGCTTCCCTCGGCAACGACGAAGTAGCTCACGAGGGTGCCGGGAAACCCGAAGAGGAAGGCGACGATCCGCCACCCGGCACGCGGGCTGTTCTGCGCCCTCATGCCGGCGAAGCAGATGTTCGCGAGGACCCAGAGGCCCGACACCCCGACGTTCCCGGCCGACCTCGGCGCCTCCGGCAGGACCTCTGCCGCTGCGGCGCACGCGGGCAGGCAGGAGACGACGAGCGACGTCATTCGACCCGGTACCTTCATTCGTCCTCCTCCCGATTCGAGCTCCGGTCGTGGAGACCGGCGCCGATTCTCTCCCACGCCCGGGACGTCCGTCTCGAACGGGGACGGGAACGAAGAATGGGAAGTTGCGATCCTGCCGGAGCCCGGTGGTCCCGGTCCGTCTCAGCAGCGCGTGGGCGACCCCTCCCGCTGATAGAACCAGCCGTTGACGGCGAGGGCGCCGAGGGCGACGACGGCCATCGCCGTGTAGGCCCAGGCGGGGCTCCCGAAGCGCTCGATGCACCATCCGAGGAAGAGGGGCGGGAAGAAGCCGCCGAAGGCGCCGACGCACGAGACGATCCCGATGACGGCGCCGGCCTCGCGCGGGTTGACGGTCGGGATGATCTTGAAGACCGAGCCGTTCCCGAAGCCGGACGCCGCGCAGATGACGAGGATCGTCGCGAAGAAGCCGTCGAAGGAGTCGGGGCGGAGGAAGCGGCTCAGGCTGAAGCCTCCGACGGCCATCACGCCGATCGCGATCGCCGTCATTCTGCCGGCGCCGAAACGGTCCGCGGCCCAGCCGCCGACGGGGCGCAGGAGCGTCGCGACGAGCGGGGCGAAGGGAGCGTAGAGGAGCGGGCTCGGGGCGCCGCCCGGAGCGTCGGCGAAGACCGACTGGATGATGAGCGGGAGCGAGGCCCCCATCGCCACGAAGCAGCCGAACGTGAGGAAGTAGAGCGCCGAGATCGTCCAGGTGTGGAGGTCGCGCGCGACGCCGAGCTGCGAGGCGATCGTCTTCGGTTTCATCGGGAAGTCGCGAGTCCCGAACCAGACCGCCGCCGTGCAGAGGAGGATGACCGGGATCCAGACGAAGGCGGCGTTCTGGAGCCAGACGGCCTGCGTCCCGCCCGCCTTCAGCCGGAGGGAGAGCGACCCGCCGCCGAGGGCGCCGAAGAGGCCGGCCGCGATCACGACCGGGACGAGGAGCTGCGCGACGGTGACGCCGAGGTTCCCGAGGCCGTTGATCCCGAGCGCCGAGCCCTGTTTCGACTTCGGGAACCAGAGCGTGACGACGGCCATGGAGGTCGCGAAGTTCGCCCCGGCGATGCCGGTGACGGCCGACCAGAAGAGGAGGACGCCGAAGGGCGTCGTCGGGTCCTGCACCGCGATCCCCGT
>JAKLER010000345.1 GCA_022711615.1 Acidobacteriota bacterium | reverse complement strand
GTCACGTTCGACGTCCGCCCCGGAGGGACGACCCGCGTCCTCGAGAGCTGCCTCGACGGGGAGTGACCCGCCCTACCGGAGGAGGGCCGCGAGGTCGTCGGGGTGCGCCGCGCGCAGACGCGCCTCGGCCTCCGTGATCGCGCCCGAGCGGACGAGCCGGGCGAGCGACTCCTCCATCGTCACCATCCCGAAGCGGCGGCCGAGCGTCAGCTCGGTGTGCAGCTGGTGGAACGTCCCCTTCCGCACGTGCGCCCTCACGCCGTCCGTCGCGAGCATCAGCTCCGCCGCCACGACGCGCCCCTTCCCGTCGGCCCGCGGGACGAGCTGCTGGCAGAGGACCGCCGAGAGGGCGAGCGAGAGCTGCTGGCGCACCGTCGCCTGCTGCTCGGCCGGGAAGATGTCGGTGATCCGGTAGACCGTCTGCGGGACGTCGTTCGTGTGGAGCGTCGCGAGGACGAGGTGCCCCGTCTCGGCGGCGGTGAGCGCCGCGCGCGTCGTCTCGAGGTCGCGCATCTCGCCGACCAGGATCACGTCGGGGTCCTGCCGGAGAGCCGCCACGAGCGCCGCGGCGAACGTCGGCGCGTCGGCCCCCACCTCCACCTGCTCGACGATCGACGCGCCGTGCGCGTGCTCGTACTCGACCGGGTCCTCGATCGTCACGACGTGCCGCTTCTGCGTCCGGTTGATCCGGTCGACGAGGGCGGCGAGCGTCGTCGTCTTCCCCGAGCCGGTCGCGCCCGTCACCAGGAGGAGCCCCCGCGCCGCCTTCGTCAGGTCGTAGAGCGATTCGGGGAGGCCCAGCTCGGCGAGCGGCGGGATCCGCTTCGGCAGGACGCGGATCGCCGCGGCCGTGCCGCGCCGGGTCCGGTGGAGGTTCACGCGGAACCGCCCCAGCGCGCCGAGACGGACGGAGAGGTCGACGGCCCCCTCGGCGCCGTACCGCCGGCGGCGCTCGGCCGAGAGCGACGGGGAGAGGAGGTCGAACGCCTCCGACGGGCCGAGCGGCTCGCCGGCCGCGGCCGAGACCGGCTCGAGCGAGCCGTGGAGGCGGAGCACGGGCCACGCCCCGGGGACGAGGAGGAGGTCGGTCCCGCCGCGGCGGACCGTCTCGGTCAGGAGCGCCGCGAGGCGCGGAGAGAGCTCCCCGTCCGCAATCGGAGCACCCGTTCGCGGCCCGACGGCCTCCGCCGCCTCGAGCTCCCGCACGTGCTCGACGAGCGGCTCCTCCCCCGCCGGGCCCTCCCCGGCCGCGTTCAGGGAGCGGATGAGGCGGTTGAGGTCTTCCGTCTCCACGCCGGGAGTGTACGGATGACGCGCGCACACCGTCGCGGCGCTCCCGGGGGGGCGCGCTCTCCGGGGGCGCTGTTCGCCGCCCCCCGGACCCCCCGAGCCGGCGGCAGGACACGTACCCGACCGTCCGGGCCACTAGAATCCGCGCGTGCCGAACTTCCTTCCCGTCCCCGAACAGCTCGAGCTCCTCCTCAAGGGCGTCGAGACCTGCGTCCAGAAGGACGAGCTCGCCGCGAAGCTGGAAGCCTCCCGCAAGAGCGGCAAGCCGCTCCGCGTCAAGGTCGGCTTCGACCCCTCCGCGCCCGACCTCCACCTCGGCCACACGGTCGTCTTCCGGAAGATGCGCCACTTCCAGGAGCTGGGGCACGAGGTCGTCTTCCTCATCGGCGACTTCACCGGCCTCATCGGCGACCCGACCGGGAAGAAGGCGACGCGCCCGCAGCTGACGAAGGACGAGGTCCTCGCGAACGCCGAGACCTACAAGACGCAGGTCTTCAAGATCCTCGACCCGGAGACGACCGTCGTCGACTTCAACTCCCGCTGGCTCGGCGCGCTCGGGGCCGACGGCCTCGTCCGCCTCGCGGGGCGCTACACCGTCGCCCAGCTCCTCGAGCGGGACGACTTCTCCAAGCGCTTCAAGGCGGGGCAGCCGATCTCCGTCCACGAGCTCCTCTACCCGCTCTGTCAGGGGTACGACTCGGTCTTCCTCGAGGCCGACGTCGAGCTCGGCGGCACCGACCAGCTCTTCAACCTCCTCGTCGGCCGCGAGCTGATGAGGAGCTACGGCCTCGCCCCCCAGTGCGTGATGACGACGCCGCTCCTCGTCGGCCTCGACGGCGTCGAGAAGATGTCGAAGTCGCTCGGCAACCACGTCGGCGTGAGCGACCCGCCCGACGAGATCTTCGGGAAGGTCATGTCCGTCTCGGACGACATGATGTGGACCTGGTGGACCCTCCTGACCGACCTCTTCCCGCACGACATCGACGCCCTGAAGGCCGACGTCGCCTCGGGCGCGAAGCACCCGAAGCGGGTGAAGATGGACCTCGCCCGCCAGCTCGTCACGGACTTCCACGGCGCCGAGGCCGCCGCGACCGCCGAGGCGGAGTTCGAGCGGCGCTTCGCGAAGGCCGAGGGGCCGGTGAAAGCCGAGACCGTCGCCCTCCCCGATCCGGCTCCCGCCGACCTCGCCTCGCTCCTCGTCGCGGTGGGCCTCGCGGCGAGCAAGAACGTCGCGCGCCAGAAGGTGAAGGAAGGGGCCGTCGCCACCTCCGAGGACGGCGTCGCCTTCACGAAGGCCGACAACCCCGGCGAGCCGTTCGCGCTCGAGCCGGGCGCGGCCCGGTACGTCAGGCTCGGCAAGCGCTTCCTGCGCGTCGCGCGGTAGCGCGATGCCCGCGCGCGGCGCCGGCCGACGGAGCGGGGCACCCGCGGCGTCCGAGCGTCGCCGCGCCCCGGCCTCCCCGCTCCGGACAGTCCTCCTCGTCGGCGGCGCGGGGCGGATGGGGCGCCTCCTCGCGCGCGCGTTCCGCGCCGCCGGCCACGCCGTCGCCATCCACGACCCCGGCCGGCGCCTCGCCGGGTTCCCTTCCGTCCCTCTCGAGACGGCCGCGGGCGCCGACGCCGTCGTCGTCTCGGTCGCCCTGGATGCGACGCCCGCCGTCCTCGCCGAGGTCCTCGCCCTCTCCCCCCCGGGCCTCGTCCTCGACGTGGCGAGCGTGAAGGGGCCGCTCCTCCCCCTCTACGCGAAGGCGGCCCGGCGCGGCCTCCGCGTCGCCTCGGTCCACCCGATGTTCGGCCCCGGCGTCCGCACGCTCGCGGGGCAGAACCTCATCGTCTGCGACGCCGGCGTCCCCGCCGCCGCGCGCGCCGCCGCGCGCCTCTTCTCGGGGCAGGGCCTGAAGCTCGCGACGCTGCCGATCGGCGCGCACGACGCCTGGGTCGCGCGGACGCTCGGCCTCGCCCACCTCCTCTCGCTCCTCGCGGGATCGACCCTCGCGCGCGAGGGCGTGAGGGTGAAGAGCCTCGACGGCCTCGCCTCGACCAGCTTCCGGAACCTCTGCCTCCTCGCCGCCCCGATCCTCCACCAGGCCCCCGACCTGACCCTTCCGATCCAGGCGCGGAACCCCGCGACGCCCGGCCTGTTCGACCTCCTCGATGAGGAGCTCGCCTCCTGGCGCGCGCTCGTCGAGCGGAATGACCTCGCCGCGTTCGATCGGAAGCTCGCGGAAGCCCGTTCGGTCCTCGCCGCGCCGGTCAGCGTGGCAGCTCGAAGACGTCCACCCCGTCGACCGTCGCGACGAGCCTGAGGCGGGAGCGGAAGGCGACGACCGCCTTCGCCTCCTCCCGGCTCCGCGCGAGCGGGAAGAGGCTCGCGCTCGTGCCGCCGCCCCACCCGGGCGTGACGAGGAGGTGTGTGACCCCCAGGGCGCGGCAGCGCTCGAGGAGGCCGTCGCCGTCTGCTCCACCGGCGAGCCAGAGGCGGAGCGGCGGCTCGTTCACGACGCCCTCGGCGATCCACGGACGAGCCAGGTAGTACGGCCCCGGGAAGTCGAGGGCCATGACCCGGCCGCCCGGCAGCGCGTTGACCGCGAGCGCGGCCCGGTAGCCGGGCACCTCCGCAGCGAGGAACGTGTCGCGCGAGAGCCGCCCCGCGAGGTGCGCGAGGGCGGCCGAAGGCCCGAGCGCCGGGAGCGTCGCGAACGCGAAGGTCCCCGCCGCGAGCGCCGCGACGACCGGTGTCGCCGCCCGGCGGAGCCAACGGTCGGCCGCGAGGGCGGCCGCTCCCGCGAGGGCGAGGAAGAGCGGCATCAGGAGACGCGCGAGCGGCTGGGTGACGAAGCCGACGAGGAGGTACGCCCCCGCGAGGGCCAGGAGGACCCGGCCCCGCCGGTCCCGGAGGGTCACGGGCAGCGCGAGAAGACCGAGGAAGAGCGCCGGCCCGGCGACGTCGTCGGCCGCGAGTCCCGGCTCGCCC
>JAKLER010000344.1 GCA_022711615.1 Acidobacteriota bacterium | reverse complement strand
GACGGCGTCGGCGCCTGCGCCGGCCGCCCGCTTCGTCGCGTCGACCGTCGCGCGAGTCGAGAGACGGCCCGTGCCGGCGAGGAGCCAGCGACCGGGAGCGGCGCGCCGAACCGCGGCCACGACCCGCTCGGCCTCGTCGTCGTCGAGGTGCACGGCCTCTCCGTTCGAGCCGAGGGCGAGGAAGCCCGCGAGGGGAGCTGCGGCGAGCTGCGCGACGAGCTCGGAGAGGAGGCCGAGGTCGAGGCCTCCGTCCTCCCGGAACGGAGTCGGGAGCGGGGGGATGATCCCTTCCATCCGTAGATCTTATCGACCCGCGGTCCGTCCGGCCGCGTCGGAGGCCGCGGTTGACGCCTCGCCGGGGCGGCGCAGAATCCGGCGCCATGAGGACCGTCGAGACGCCCCACGCGCCGCACCCCGCCGGGCACTACTCGCAGGCCGTCGTCCACGGCGGCCTCGTCTTCGTCTCCGGACAGCTTCCGCACGACGTCGAACGTCCGGGCGGCGCGCCGGGCGACGCAGAAGAGCAGACGGAGCGCGCGCTCCGGAACGTGGAGGCGATCCTCGAGGCCGCGGGGAGCGGTCTCGACCGGCTGCTGTCGGTGACGGTCTACGTCGCCGACGTCGCGCTCTGGCCGCGCGTGAACGCCGCCTACGCGCGCGTCCTCGGTGCGCACCGTCCGGCCCGTGCCGTCGTGCCCGTGAAGGAGCTCCACCACGGCTACCTCGTCGAGGTCCAGGCCGTGGCGGCGGTCCGGGAATAGACGCCCGGGTGTCGAAGCCCTCTCCCGTCCTCCCGTGGGTCGCCTACGGCGTCTGCGCCGTCGTCTGGGGGAGCACCTACTTCGGGATCGCGCTCGCCCTCGAGTCGTTCCCCCCGAACGGAATGGTCGCGGTGCGGTTCAGCGTCGCCGCCCTCCTCTGCCTCGGGCTCGGCCAACTCCGCAAGGAGCCGCTTCCCTCGCGCCGCGAGCTCCCGCACCTGGCCCTCGTCGGCCTCCTCCTCCTCGGGATCTGCAACGCGCTCGTCGTCTGGTCGGAGACGCGTCTCGGCTCGGGCGTGGCGGCCGTCCTCGCGGCGCTGACGCCCGCCTGGTTCGGCGTCTTCACGGCGCGGGAGGAGCCCCTCGGCGCGCGCGGCTGGACGGGCACGGCGCTCGGCCTGGCCGGCGTCACGCTCCTCGCGGCCCCGTGGTCCCAGAAGGGGGTCGACCTCGGCGGCGTCGCGGCGCTCCTCCTGGCGAGCGCGCTCTGGGCCGTCGGGACCCTTCATCACCGGAAGCACGTCACCGGCGGCGGAGCGCTCACGAATTCCGGGCTCGAGATGCTCGCGGCGGCCGTCTTCGGGACGCTCGCGGCGCCGCTCACCGGCGGCTTCACGAGCGGCCCTGTGACGACGAAGGCCCTCCTCGCGGTCGGCTACCTCGCGCTGTTCGGCTCGTGCATCGCCTACACGGCGCACCTCTACGTCTCGAGGGTCTGGAGCCCTGTGAGGGCCGGCAGCTACGCCTACCTGAATCCGGTCATCGCCGTCGTCCTCGGCACGGCGATCCTGGGGGAGCCGTTCGATACGCGGATGGCCCTGGGGATGGCGGTGATCCTCGCGGGCGTGGCGCTCGTCCAGTACCGCTCCCGCGCCGCCTGACGGGGCGGACGCGCTTCCTCAGAGCCAGCCGAGCCGCTTCGCGGCCCCCCGGACGAGGTAGATCCCCATGCCGGTGACGAACAGGCCGAAGAGGAGCCGCAGGTGCGGGCCCTTCATCCGGTTCGCCGCGTGCGCCCCGGCCCACGAGCCGGCGAACATCGTCGCCGCGAGGATCGCGGCGGCCTTCACGTCGACGTTGCCGTGCCTCCAGTACTCGAAGGTCGCCGCGAGGCCGATGGGCGGCAGGAGGACCGCGAGGCTCGTCCCGGTCGCCTTGTGCTGGGAGAAGTCGGCGAGGTAGATCAGGGCGGGGACGAGGACGATGCCCCCGCCGACGCCGAAGAGCCCGGCGAAAACGCCTCCGACCAGCCCGATCAGTACGAAGAGAGTCGTGTCGCTCACGGGGGTCTGACCTCCTGACGCCGGGGCCCTCTCGGGTCCGCGTCGCTCCACGGTGACATTCCGAGGCGAGGGCTTCAAGGGGACCGTCGTGGCCTGGTTTGATTCCGGGCCGGGGCCGGTCCATCCTCCCCGCGCGGGAGGCCTCTCCCGGCAGGGGGCGTGATGCTCGTTTCCAGAACCGATTCCAACGGCCGTGCACGGGACGCGCGGCATGACGCGACGGCCCCCGGACCCCGGGGGGCGCACGATGCGGTTCGCGCCGCGGGGGAACGCGGCCGGCGTGCCGGCCGGGGACGCGGCCTGCTGCTCGGAGCGAGCCTTCTCCTCGCTCCGTCGCTCCTCGCGGCGGGGCCCGGGACCGACCCGAGGCAGTGGATGGTCGAGCTCGAGGGCGAGCCAGCCGTCGAGGCCTGGATTCGAAGCCGCGCCGAGGGCTCGAGGTCGGCGCTCGCCGCGTCCGCGGCGTCGACCCGCGTCGCCGAGCTCCGCGTCGCGCAGGCGCGCGTCGAGGAGCTGCTCTCCGCGCCGGCGATCGGCGCCCGGGTCCAGTACCGGGTCGCGCGCGCCTTCAACGGGATCGCCGTCTTCGCCGAGCCCTCCCGCGTGGAGGCGATCCGGGCCCTCCCGGGCGTGAAGTCGGTGCGGCCGCTCGTCCTCCACGCTCCGGCCAACTCCACGAGCGTGCCCCACCTCGGCGTGCCGCCTGCGGTCTGGCAGGCCCTCGGGAACGCCGGCGACGACGTGAAGGTCGGCATCATCGACAGCGGCCTCGACTACCAGCACGCGATGTTCGGCGGGACCGGCCGGGAGGCCGACTACAGGGCGAACGACCGGACGAAGATCAACGACGGCTTCTTCCCGACCGCGCGCGTCGTCGGCGGGTGGGACTTCGCCGGGGACGACTACGTCGGAGGGGGGGCCGCGGCGCCCGACCCCGACCCGATGGACTGTGGCGGACACGGCACGCACGTCGCGGGAAGCGTCGGCGGCTCCGGAGTTCGGTCCGACGGCTCGGCCTACACGGGGCCCTGGGACGCCAGCGTCCCCTTCGCGTCGATGCGGATCGGCCCCGGCGTGGCTCCGCGCGCGAAGCTCTACGCGCTCCGCGTCTTCGGCTGCTCGGGCTCGACCGGGCTGACGACCCAGGCGATCGACTGGGCGATGGACCCGAACGACGACGGCGACTTCTCCGACCGGCTCGACGTCCTGAACCTCTCGCTCGGGAGCGAGTTCGGCTCGAAGGACGACTCGACCGCCATCGCCGCCGAGAACGCCTCGCGCGCCGGGATCGTCGTCGTCTGCTCGGCCGGCAACTCGGGCGACACCTACTTCGTCACCGGGAGCCCGGCCGCGGCCGACTCGGCGGTCTCCGTCGCCGCGTCCGTCGACGCGGGCGTGACGGCGTCCTTCCTCGCGGTCCTCGGCCCGTCCTCCCTCGCCGGGCGGATGACTGCCGGAACGGCGTCGTTCGGGAACGCGCCCGCGGCGGCCGGGACGATCGGGCCGCTCGTCGCGGCGGTCCCGGCGCGGGTCTGCGAGGCCGTTACGAACGGGGCCGCGCTCGCGGGGAAGATCGCACTCGTCGACCGGGGGGACTGCTCCTTCGACGGGAAGGTGAAGCGGGCTCAGGACGCCGGGGCGATCGGCGTCGTCATCGCGAGCAACGAGGACGCGGTCATCGGGATGGCGGTCGCCGACCCGGCCGTCGCCTCCGCGATCACGATCCCGTCCGTCCTCGTTTCGCTCTCCGACGGGAACCGGCTCAAGGCGTCGCTCGCCGAGGGCGTCACCGTCGCGCTCTTCTCCGGCTCGGACACCCTCGGCTCGTTCTCCTCCCGAGGGCCGCGTCTCGAGGCGACACCTTCCGGCCCGAAGCCGGACGTCGCCGCTCCGGGCGTGTCGATCACGTCCGCCGCGACCGGGATCGTCGCCGGCGTCGGGGGACCCGTGGTGAACGCCGGGAACCTGGCCGCGTCGATGTCGGGGACCTCCATGGCGGCCCCGCACCTGACGGGCGTGATGGCGCTCCTCCGGAAGCAGCGCCCCTCCTGGAGCCCGGCCGAGCTCAAGGCCGCGGTGATGAACACGGCCGGCTTCGACGTGAGCCTCCTGCCGCCGGCGGGCTCCCCGCCGCAGTACGGTCCGGCGCGCGTCGGTGCGGGACGGGTCGACCCGGCGCGGGCGCTCGCGACCGAGGTGATCGTCTTCGACGACGAGCGGC
>JAKLER010000343.1 GCA_022711615.1 Acidobacteriota bacterium | reverse complement strand
CCGTCAGCTTCGGCCGGCGGGTGTGGAAGTCCGTCGCCCGCTGAAAGAGGTCCGCCACCGCGAGGAGGTCGTTCTCGCCGAAGAGCTTTCCGGTGAACGTCAGGCTCGTCGGCGTCCCGTCGGAGAGGCGGAAGCCGTTCGGGACGACGACGCACGGGTGCCCCGTCAGGTTCGTGAGGAGGAGCGCGTCGCCGCCGAACGTCGGCGCGACGAGGAGGTCGACGTCGCGGAGGCACTCCTCCATCTCGCGCATCAGCAGCGTCCGGACGCGCTGCGCGCGGAGGTAGTCGGCCGCCGGGAGGAGCCGGCCCTGGCGGAAGACGTTCGGCCAGGCGTCGGCGGTCTGCCGGACCATCCCCTTCACGCGCCCGTCGAGGACGAGGGTGTCGAATGCGGCGGCCGCCTCGGCCGTCAGGATCATCCCGAGCGGGGCGACGGGGGTCCGGGAGGGGAGCTTCACCGGGACGAGGCGGACGCCGAGCTCCCGGAGGACGCCAAGGCTCCTCCGGTCGAAGTCGCGCCACTCCGCCGCGCGGGCCTTCGCCTCCTCGTTCTCCGTCCCCGCGCTCCGGTCCTCGTCGAAGAGCTCCTCGACGAAGCCGACCTTCAGCTCCGACACGCTCCGGCGCGCCGGCCAGGGGACCGGGCCGTCCGTCGAGACCGGGTCGAGCGGGTCCTTCCCGGCGATCGCCGCGAAGACGAGCGCGCCGTCCTCCGCGGAGCGGGCGATGGGCCCGACCTTGTCCATCGTCCACGAGAGCGCCATCACCCCGTGGCGGCTGACCCGGCCGAACGTCGGTCGGAGCCCGGTGACGCCGCAGCGCGTGCAGGGCGAGACGATGCTCCCCCACGTCTCCGTCCCGATCGCGAACGCGACGAGGCCGGCCGCCGTGGCCGAGGCCGAGCCGGCGGAGGAGCCGCTCGACCCCTGGTCGGTCTTCCACGGGTTCTTCGTCGTCCCGCCGAACCAGACGTCGCCCCAGGCGAGCTCTCCGACCGAGGTCTTCGCGACGAGGACCGCGCCGGCCTCCTCGAGCCTCCGGTAGACCGTCGCCGTCTCCGGCCGGACCTGCTCCCGGAACAGGGGGGACCCCCAGGTCGTCGGGTAGCCGGGGACGGCGATCAGGTCCTTCGCGCCCCACGGGATGCCGTGGAGAGGGCCGCGGTCCTTCCCGGCGGCGAGCTCCTCGTCGGCGCGCTTCGCCTGCGCGAGGGCCAGCTCCTCGGTCACCGTCACGGTGCACGACAGGGCCGGGCCGTGCGTCCGCAGGCGTGCGAGGGCGAGCTTCGTCAGCTCCGTCGAGGAGACCTTCCGCGCGCGGAGGAGCCGTCCCAGCTCCCGCACCCCGGCGAAGGCGAGGTCGTCGTCCGACGGCGGGCGCACGGCGGGGCGCTCCCGCCGCGATGGCGCGGGAGCGGGTCCCGCGTCGGCCGGCGGGGCGGTCCCGGCCGAGAAGGCGATCGCCGGAGGCACCGCGTTGTCGAGCGCGACGGCGCGGAGCGCGGCGAGCCCTTCCGCCGTCTCGTTCAGGTCCGAGAGCATCAGCTCCCGCTCGGCGTCGGTGAACGTCACGCCGGCGATCCATTCCGCCTGCTTCACCATCCCGGCGGTCACCTTCGCCGCCCCGTCCGCGAGCGCGGAGAGCGCCCGGCCGAAGACCGCGGCTCCCGCCCCCGCCCCGGCGAGGAGCGCCACGAGCCTGCGCCGCTCCCGGTCGACCCGCCCGACGTCGTCCGCCATGCACCGCCTCCTGTTCCCGGCGGGGACACCCGGGCGTCCGCCGCCGCCGCGGATGCTAAATTACCTCCGTCTCGGCAGCCGATCGCCGCTCCCTCGTTTGCGAGGTACGAGGGCCGGGCACGGGACGAAGGCCGCCGGCACGGAAAGGGAGTGACACATGCTGAAGGAATTCAAGGAGTTCGCGATCAAGGGGAACGTCATCGACATGGCCGTCGGCGTCGTCATCGGCGGCGCGTTCGGAAAGATCGTGAACAGCCTCGTCGCGGACGTCATCATGCCGCCGATCGGTCTCCTCCTCGGGAAGGTCGATTTCACGAACCTCTTCATCAACCTTTCCGGCACTCCCGCCGCCTCCCTCGCCGAGGCGAAGGAAAAGGGGCTCGCGACGCTGAACTACGGCGTCTTCATCAACACGGCGTTCGAGTTCCTGATCATCGCCTTCGCGATCTTCATGGTCGTCAAGCAGATCAACCGACTGAAGCGCGAGGCCCCGCCGGCCCCGGCTGCCCCGCCCGAGCCCTCCGCCGAGGAGAAGCTCCTCGGCGAGATCCGCGACCTGCTGAAGTCGAAGTGACGGAGAGCGGCATGAAGAAGGCCGTCGTCCTCTCCGTCCTCCTCCTCGCCTCCCTCTCCGCCGCGGCCGACGAGCCGCCGCCCGGCTGGCACGGGAGCTTCGGCGCCGGCCTCTCGATCAGCTCCGGCAACAGCGACGCGAAGAGCTTCAACCTCTCGGGCGACCTGAAGTACGACCCGAAGACGAAGAACGTCGTGAAGCTCGGCGCCCTCTTCCTCCGGAGCGAGTCGAACGGCGAAACGACCGCCGACAAGCTCGTCGCGACGATCCGCGACGAGTACTCCGTGACCGACCGCTTCTTCGTCTACGGCGAGGTCGGGTACCTGCGCGACAAGGTCGCCCTCCTGAGCTACCTGATCTCGCCGATCGCGGGGGCGGGGTACAAGGTCGTGAAGACCGACGCCCTGACGTTCGACGTCTTCGGCGGCATCGGCGGCGCGTTCGAGAAGCTGGAGGCGCACGACGCCACCTCGAGCGGCGCGTTCCGGGCGGGCGAGGCTCTTGCCTGGAAGATCTCCCCTACCGTGACGCTCGCCCAGAACGGCTCGGGCCTCTGGAAGGCGAACGACACCGGCGACGCCTTCCTCCACTTCGACGTCAGCCTCGCGACCTCGCTCTCGAAGCTCCTCGAGCTGAAGCTCGCATATCTCGTCGACCACAAGACCCGGCCGGCGTTCGCGGACCTCGACAAGACCGACACCGCCTTCCTCGCGACCGTCGTCGCGAAGTTCTAGCGCCGCCCCGCGGCGCCCCGGGACCGCGTCCGCGGTCTCGGGGCGCCGGCTTCGTCCCGTCCGCCGACCCCGGCGTCCCCGGCCGGGCCGGCCGTCCTCTCCGGCGCTAAGATGCCCCGTTCGCCCGGGGCCCGTCGCCCCCGGGCGGGAAGGGGGCGTCCTTGTACCCGACCCTCGACTACGCGGAGGTGGGCTTCGTCTGCGGGCTGGAGGTCCACCAGCAGCTCCTGACCCCGACCAAGCTCTTCTGCCGCTGCCCCGCGGGGCTCTACACCGAGACCCACGACGGGACGGTCCTCCGGCACATGAGGCCGACCCTCTCGGAGCTCGGCGAGTACGACGGCACCGCGCTGATGGAGTTCAAGACGAGGAAGAACATCGTCTACCTCCTCAACGTGAAGAACGTCTGCACGTACGAGATGGACGACACGCCGCCGTTCCTCGTGAACCAGCAGGCGATCGACGTCGCCATCGAGCAGTGCCTCATGCTCGGCTGCGACATCGTCGACGAGGTCCACATCGCGCGGAAGCAGTACCTCGACGGCTCGATCCCGACCGGCTTCCAGCGGACGGCCGTCGTCGGCGTGAACGGGAAGATCCCGTTCCGCGGACGGACGCTCTCCGTCACGCAGGTCACGGTCGAGGAGGACTCCTGCCGCGAGGTGCGCGACCGCGGGCACTGCATCGTCTGGCGCGCGGACCGGCTCGGGATGCCGCTCATCGAGACCGTCACGGGGCCGGACCTCCGCACGCCCGACGAGGTCGAGGAGGCGATCCTCCTCGTCGGCCGAGTCTGCCGATCGACGGGGCACGTGAGGACCGGCCTCGGCGCCTCGCGCCAGGACGTGAACGTCTCCGTCCGCGGCGGACGCCGCGTCGAGATCAAGGGGGTCCCCAAGGCGGGCTGGGCGCCGCGCCTCGTCCACGGCGAGGCGTGGCGGCAGGTGAACCTCCTGAAGCTGCGCGACGATCTCCTCCGCCGCGGCTTCACGACGCCCGCCTCGATCCGCGTCGAGTCGCAGGACGTGACGCAGCTCTTCGCCGCGACGGAGATCCCGTACCTGACCCCCGCAGCCTGGGAGCGCTGGGTCGAGACGGAGAAGATGCGCCCCGGCTTCGAGCTCGGGAAGGGGCCGTACCGCGTCCGCGCGGCGCGCCTCGCCGGCCTCGCCGGGACGCTGTCGTGGCCGACGCAGCCCGAGCACGTCTTCGCCCACGAGCTCTCCG
>JAKLER010000342.1 GCA_022711615.1 Acidobacteriota bacterium | reverse complement strand
CGCGGACGGCCGCCGGCGGGCCCCACGGGATGCACCCGGTCGGCGCGTGGTGGGTCGAGGAGCACGGCGAGTACGCCGAGCACGGCGACCTCGCCTCGTGCCGCGCCTGCCATGGCGCGGACGACCGGGGGACGGTCCTTTCCCGGACCTTCGCGGCGCGGACGTTCGACGTGGAAGACGTGAATGTCGCGTTCGCGGCCGGGACGCCCGTCGGCTGCTACAGCTGCCACGACGGGCCGGACGGCGAGGGGGAACCTCCGGGCGGCGGGACGCCCACCCCGACCCCGACGCCCCGTGCGACCGCGACGCCGCGGCCCTCGCCGACGCCGACCGCGACGCCGACGAGAACGCCCCTGCCGACGAAGACGCCCGGACCGACGCCCACGGTCGCCCCGACGAGGACGCCGGAGCCCACGAGGACACCGGAGCCCACGAGGACACCGGAGCCCACGAGGACGCCGAGGCGCGCGAAGGCGCCGCACGACGACGACTAGGCCCGCGTCCCGGCGGACCCGACCCTCTCCCGAAACGAGGCCGTCCTCCGCGTTCCGCAGAGTGGACGGAGACGAAGACGGGCCGCCGCGACGTCACGTCGCGGCGGCCCGGTGCATCCGTCTCCGCGAGACGAGCTCTACTTCGCCGCGGCGAGCGCCTTGTCGTAGTCGGGGTGGTGGGTCATCTCGGGGACGACCTCGGCGTGCCTGACGAGCCCGTCCTTCCCGACGACGAAGATCGCGCGGGCGAGGAGGCGGAGCTCCTTCACGAGGACGCCGTACGCCAGCCCGAACGAGGCGTCGCGATGGTCGCTCAGCGTCATCGCCTTCTCGATGCCGGCGACCGAGCAGAAGCGCTTGTTCGCGAACGGGAGGTCCATCGAGACGTTCAGGACGACGACATCGTCGCCGAGCTTCGTCGCCGCCTCGTTGAACCTGCGGAGCTGCGCGTCGCAGACGGGGGTGTCGAGGGACGGCGTGACGCTGAGGACGACCGTCTTCCCGGCGAAGTCGGCGAGCGTCTTCGGGGCGAGGCCGTTGTCGAGGACGGTGAAGCCGGGGGCCTTCTCGCCGGCCCGGATCTCGGGGCCGACGAGGGTGAGGGGGTTGCCGAGGAACGTGACGACTCCTGTTCTTTCCATGCAGGTCTCTCCCTTTCGTCCGGGTTGGAGCTCGACCGGAGTATCGCTCCTCCGGGGCCGGGGAGCGGGGGCGCCGAGCCGTCGGACGCGACGGCCGGCGCCCCGTCCGCCGTCCGAACGCCTACGGTGCCGCGGTCCGGAGCGCCGGCACGAACGTCGTCGAGCCCGTCTCGTTCTCGAGGACGATGCCCGCTGCGGCGACCGGGCCGCCGCTGAGGACGCGGATCTCCATCTCGAAGGCCTCGGGGAACGGGCTCGCCGAGGGGCAGCCGTGCAGGCAGAGGACGTAGTCGAAGACGTCGGCGACGTCGTTGACCTGGGTCTGCGCGAGCCGGCCGAGCGTGATCGACCGGCTTCCGCGCGACTCCCCGGAGTGGTCGAAAAGGGTGAGCGTCAGCTCCGTCTCTTCGACGGGGTCCGTCGAGAGGAGGACGACGTTGCTCCGGTACGAGGCGGTCTCGGAGTACCCGGTCAGAAGGGAGCGGATGCGGCCGATCTCCCCGGCCCGGAGGAGCGACGCCTCTCCCTGGCCGGCGATGAACGGACCGGCGACGACGCGGACCGTGCCGGGCGCGTAGACGCTCGTCACCGAGTGCGCCGTGACGGGGAGAGGCTCCGGCTGCCCCTCGGGCTGGATCGATGCGATCCGGACGGCTCCTGCGGCGCCGGCGCCGGAGGCGGGCCAGAGGGAGGTGAGGTCGATCGCCTTGCCGGCGGGGACGACGACGGTCGCGGAGGGGGCGTTCACGTTTTCGCCGAGGGCCCGGCCGTACGGGTCGAGCACGCTCTGCGGGAGGAACGTCCAGGTCGCCGAGACGTCGACCGTGTGCGGATTGAACAGGTGGACGGTCGAGTAGAACGTCTGGCCGCGCGCACCCGTGCCCCGAGCCGTCGTCACGATCCATTGGGTCTCCTCGCGCGACTGTGCGAGCGCGTGCGCCGGGGAGACGGCGGCGGAAAGAAAGATGGCAAGAGCGCCGAGGCCCTTCGCGATTCTCATGTGATTCACCTCTGGCTCGGAAAGTGTCGCGGCGGGGCGGGACCTTTCGCCGGCCGGGTGTGATCGGCGTCACGGGAGCTGCGGCAGGGTCGAGCGGGAGCCCGCCGCTCCGATCGCCGGGCCGACGACCGCCCGGGGGAGGGCCTCAGAGGGCGAGCTTCGCCGCGACGGCGCGCACGGTGGTCATGTTCCGGAACGTGGCGGCGAGCTTCAGGGCCTTCTCGAGGCTGGCCCCCGAGAGCTCCGAGGCGGCCGTCCGGACGCGGCAGAGCCAGTAGACCTCCCGGCCGTGGACCTCGAGGGCGTCCGTGGGGGTCCGGAGGCCGTGGAGGAGGGCGTGCGCCTCGGGAGCGGGAGGGGCCTTGAGGAATCCGACGTAGACCGCGTGCGCCGTCGCGACGTCCTCGGCAGGGAACGGCAGCCTCTCCACGACGGCGGCCATCTCGGCCGGGGTCCGGAGGAACGTGGCGACCTCCCACCCCAGCCCCGCCCCGAGCGCCCTCTCGAGCTTGGCCTCGTGCGTCGCGCTCCGGCCGCGGCCCGCGGTGAAGAGGACATTCCCGCTCGCCAGGTGGGTGGAGACCCCCGTGAAGCCGGTTTCCTCGAAGAGCTGCCGGAGGCGCTCCATCTTCACGACCCGCCCGCCGACGTTCACGGCCCGGAGGAATCCGACGTAGCGGGGCATGGGTCGATTATAGGGGTCAGGTCTCGATTCTCCCGGGCGGCCCCTCGCGGCCGGCCGATCAGCCGACGGCGCCGAAGAGCGCGCCGGCGGCCGCCGTGACGGCCATGGCGAGGGCTCCCCAGAACGTGACGCGGACCGCCCCGGTCGTCACCGAGGCGCCGCCGACCTTCGCGGCGAGGCCGCCGAGGCCGACGAGGAGGAGGAGCGTCGCCGCGACGACGACCGGGACGAGGAGCCGCGCGGGGACGAAGGCCGCGGCGAGCGCGGGGACGACGGCCCCCGCCGCGAAGGCGGCGGCCGAGGAGAGGGCGGCCTGGAGCGGCCGGGCGGCGGTCGCCTCGTGCATCCCGAGCTCGTCGCGGGCGTGGGCGCCGAGGGCGTCGTGCTCCATGAGCTGGACGGCGACCCGCTCGGCGAGCTCGTGGTCGAGGCCGCGGGTGACGTAGATCCCGGCGAGCTCGGCGATCTCGCCCGCCTCGTCCGTCTCGAGCTCGTGCCGCTCCCGCGCCAGGTCGGCCCTCTCCGTGTCGGCCTGCGAGCTGACGGAGACGAACTCGCCGGCGGCCATCGACATCGCCCCCGCGAGCAGCCCCGCGACGGCGGAGACGGCGACGGTGCCGGACGGGGAGCCGGCCGTGGCGACTCCGACCACGAGGCTGGCCGTGGAGATGAGCCCGTCGTTGGCGCCGAGGACCGAGGCCCGGAGCCACCCGACGCGGTCGGTCCTGTGGAGCTCGCGATGGCGAGAGAAGCGGGCGGGGACGGAGGCCGAGGCGTGCATGGCCGAACGATAGCGGAGTGGCCCTCCCCTCGCGCGGAGCCGTCCGCCGCGGCGGCGCGGCGGCGCGGGCATAGACTCGGGCGCGACGTTGCCGCTCCGCGTCTCCGATCCCGACTCGACCCCCGCCGAGGGTCGCCTCTCCGAAGCCGAGGAGCGTTTCGAGAGGAGGAGGCGGGGCGTCGGCCTCGTCCTCGGCCCGCTCGCCTTCTTCGTCCTCCTCGCGTTCCCTCCGGCCGCGCTGCCGGTCGCGGCGGCGAAGCTCCTCGCCGTCGTCGCCTGGGTCCTCGTCTGGTGGATCACCGAGGCGGCGCCTCTTCCCGCGACCGCCATTCTGGGCCCGGCGCTGACCGTCGTCCTCGGGGTGGCGTCGGCGAAGGAGGCGTTCGCGGCGTTCGGAGACCCGATCATCTTCCTCTTCCTCGGGTCGTTCCTCCTCGCGGGCGCCATGAGCGCCCACGGGCTGGACCGCCGGATCGCGCGCGCGATCCTGGCGGTCCCGGCGGCGAGCGCGTCCCCGCGCCGCGTGGTCGTCACGTTCCTCGCCCTCTCCGCCGCGCTCTCGATGTGGCTTTCGAACTCGGCGACGACGGCGATGCTCTACCCGATCGCCCTCGGCACGCTCGGGTCTTTCGGAGAGGGGGCGGGTCGCTCGCCGCTCGCCCGGGCCCTCCTCCTCGCCTGC
>JAKLER010000341.1 GCA_022711615.1 Acidobacteriota bacterium | reverse complement strand
GCGCCCTTCCGAAGCAGCCGGAACGTCCGCTCGTTCACCTCGCCGAAGCGATCCGCCTCGTACCGCTCCGCCCCGTAGGCCTGGACGACGCGGTGGCCGCGGAGCGTCTCGGAGAGGACGCCGGTCAGGTCGCCCATCCGCTCGCGTCCCGCCTTCGAGATCCGCCGGAGCCGGTTCGCGATCAGGACGACCGGGACGACGATCGCCGGCGCGACGACGAGGGCGACGAGGGTCAGCTCGGGAGATCGCGACACGACGAGGACCGAGAGACCGATGAGCGTCGCGATCGACTGGACGAGGTCGGCGAGGTCGGTCCCGAACAGGCTCTGGATCCGGTCGACGTCCCCCGTCACGCGCGAGATGAGGTCCCCCGATGGGTTCTTCGCGTGAAAGGCCCCCGACTGACCGAGGAGCCGCTCGTAGACGAGGCGGCGCACGTCCCTCACGAACGCCAGCCCGACCGCGTTGAACCGGTACTCGGCGGCGAACGCGCAGAGGTTCTTCAGGACGAACGCGACGAGGAGGATGACCGGCAGGACGACGCCCCGGTTCGCCTCGGTCACGCCCACGGCGGACTGGACGTCCAGCAGGCGGTCGTCGAGCCACTGGATGACCGGCGTCTTGCGCGCCGTCTCGGCCGCACCGAGCGCCTTGCCGAGGCCGCGCGCCGCCGGGTCGGCAGACAGCTCCTGCTTCACGGCCGCGTTCTGCCCCGGCGTCAGGACCTGGTCGAAGAGCGGACCGAAAAGGTAGGCGACGAGCGTCGTGAAGACGGCCACGCCGACCATCGCGAGGACGGCCACGAGCGCCGCTCTCGCGTGCGGGCGGAAGAGGCGCGCGAGGCGGAGGAAGTCCCTCAAGAACGGCTCCGTCCGAGCAGCGCGAGGACGGCCTCGGCCGTCCGGGCCGGGGCGCCCGGCTCGCCGAGCTCCGCCCGGCCGGCGGCGAGGCGGCGCCGGGCCTCGGCGGCGCGCTCCCGGTCGTCGAGGAAGCGCTCGACCTCGGCCGCCACACGCTCGGGCGTCGCGGCTCCCTGGATCAGCTCCGGCACGGCGCGCGAGCCGTCGCCCGGATCGGAGAGGATGTTCGCCATCGCGACGCTCGGCACCTTCACGAGGAGCTTGCCCAGCAGGTAGCTGATCGCGGCGACCCGGTAGACGACGACCATAGGGATCCCGGCGAGGAGCCCCTCGACCGTCGCGGTGCCGGAAGCGACGATCAGGACGTCGGACGCGGCCAGAAGCGAGAGGTGCGGACCGGCGACGACGCTCCAGCGATCGAGGCTCGCTCCGGCGATCCGGCGCAGGAGGTCGTCGGGAACCGAGTCGGCCTTCACGAGGACGATCTCGAGGTCGGACCTCCGCGCCTCGAGGAGGGCGACGGCCTCCCGCAGGATCGGGAGGAGAGTCCGCACCTCCCCGGCGCGCGAGCCGGGCATCAGGACGACGCGCCGGCGGCCGGGCGGCGGGGGAAGCATCGGCGTCGCCAGCTCGCGACGGGCCTCGTCGACGAGAGGGTGGCCCACCCAGATCACGCGCTCTCCGAGGCCGCGCGCGTCGTACCAGCGCTTCTCGAACCGGAAGAGCGTCAGGACGCCGCGGCCGAGACGCGCGATCGTCCGCGCCCGCCCGCTCCTCCAGGCCCAGACCTGAGGCGACACGTAGAAGACGACCGGGACCCCGGCCTTCGCGAGCCGCCGGGCGAGCGGGAGATGGAAGTCGGGAGAGTCGATCAGGACCGCGGCGTCGACTCCTGACGCGACGGCCTCGCGCGTGAGGTCGCGCATGAGGCGGTGAGCGAAGCGGATCTTCCCGAGCGCCTCGACGACGCCGATGATCGCGAGCTCCTTCTGGTGGGCGAGGAGGCGCATGCCGCGCGCCGCGCACCGGTCCCCGGCGAGACCGAACGCCTCGAGCCCGGAGACGCGCTCGGCCAGCGCGCCGAGGAGCGCCGCCCCGTGCTGGTCGCCGGAGACCTCGCCGGCCGACAGGAGGAGCCGCACGGAGTCAGCGGCTCCCGACGACCGACATCGCCCAGGCGGCCGCGAGCGAGCCGCCGACGATCGCCGTCCACATGCGCGCGAAGAAGCGCCGCCGGGAGGGTCCGTCGTCGCGCCAGAGTATCGAGAAGAAGGCCGAGAGGATCGTGGCGAGAAGGACGAGGTGGAGGAAGTGGTCGGCCAGCGGAGCCGTTCTCACGGCTTCCGCCCCCCTGCGACGTCCCAGGCGTCGAACGCGAGAAGGACGTTCAGAACGCCCGCGACGACGAGGTAGGTCGTCGCCACCTCGAAGGAGGGCGAGGAGGGGTCTCCCGGGCCCCGCCCGGACATCCTCACGACGAGCGCCGGCAGGACGACGGCATGGGTCGCGGATACGGTCAGGATGGCGCCGAGCCCTCGCGCCGGGATCGGCCCGGGGGCCGCTCCCAGCGCCAGGCCCAGGACGAAGGCCGCGCCGACGAGCCCGAAGTAGGCCGCCCCGCGCCCGCGTCGGCCGCAAAGAGCATGGCCGAGGCCCGGAACGAGAAGCGTGGCCAGCACCGCGAGGAGGCGCCGGCCGGTCGGGCGCCGCGCGCCCGTCAGGGGGTCCCCTCCGGCGAGCCGAGGCGCGCGCGGAGACGGCGGAACGTGACGTCGAGGTCCTCGGGGACGACGCGCGTCCCGGACACGACCGTCAGGAAGCTCGTGTCTCCGTCCCAGCGCGGCACGAGGTGCATGTGCAGGTGGCCGGGAACGCCGGCTCCCGCGCACTTCCCCAGGTTCAGGCCCGCGTTCAGGCCGCCCGGCGCGTACTCCGCCCGAAGAGCCTCCTCGACGCGCGCGGAGAGGTCGATCAGGTCGATCCGTTCCTCCCGCGTCAGGTCGGGGAGGGTCGCACGATGGGCGTACGGAGCGACCAGGACGTGTCCGTTGGAATAGGGATACCTGTTCAGGACCGCGAAGACGCTCCGGCCCCTTTCGACGATCAGGGCCTCGGCATCGCCGAGGCCCGGGAGGTCGCAGAAGAGGCAGCCTCCGGCGCCCGATGGAGGTGCGCCCGTCAGGTAGCTCATCCGCCAGGGCGTGAAGAGGACGTCGTTCATTCCTCCGGGGCTCGGGCGCCCGCGGCCGGCTCGGGTTCCGGGGCCGCGGCGTTGATCAGCTCTTTCAGCTTCTTCCCCGGCTTGAAGTACGGGACGAGCTTCGGCGGCACGTGGACCTTCACGCCGCTGCGTTTGGGATTTCGAGCGATGCGGGCGCCCCGCTGACGGAGCTTGAAGCTGCCGAAGCCGCGGAGCTCGATCTTGCTGCCGGCGCGCAGCGAGGAGATGATGCCCTGGAAGACCGATTCGACGACGGCTTCGGCCTGCTTCTTCGTCAGCTGGGCCGTCCGCGCGACCTCCTCGACGAGGTCCGCCTTGGTGGTCGTCTCCTCCGCCCGGCTCGCGGCCTGCGATTCGCGTTCCATCTCTTCCCCTCGCGGAGGGCGTCCCCTTCGGACGCCCTCCGGCGGCGCCTCCTCGCAGGCGCCTCGAACGTCAGTCTTCCGTCTTCGGCGCCTCGGCGGAGGCTTCGGCCACGGCGGGAGGCGGCTCCTCGGCGGCCGGCTCGACGGAGGCGCCCGCATCGGACGCCGCTGCCGGCTCGCCCGAAGCGGCTTCCTCCTCGGAAGCAGCCTCCGGAGAAGCCTCGCTCTGGGGTGCGGCCGCCGCGGCGAGCTCCGCCGGGTCGGGCTGCGGGACGTCCCGCATGGAAAGCCCGATTCGCTGCTCGTCGACCTCGATTCGAAGGATGCGGACCCGCACGGGATCGCCCTCGGAGAAGACGTCCGAGAGCTTCTGCCCGCGCAGGACGTCGGTCTCGGAGACGTGCATCAGCCCTTCGAGGCCGAGAGGCAGGCGGACGAAGACGCCGAAGTCGGCGACCTTGGCGACCTGCCCGTCGACGACGTCGCCGGGCTGATGCTCGCGGGAGAACTCCTCCCACTCGTTCGGGCGGAACTCCTTGATGGAGAGGCTGATCCGCCGGTTCTCGACGTCGATGGCGGTGAGCACGGCCTGGATCTGGTCGCCCTTCTTCAGGACCTCGGACGGGTGCTTGACGCGCCGGCCCCAGGACATGTCGGAGATGTGGACGAGGCCGTCGATCCCCTCTTCGATCTCGACGAACGCGCCGAAGTCGGTCAGGTTCCGGACGACGCCCTGCACGCGGTCGCCGATGCGGAACTTCTCGGCGAGCTGCTCCCAGGGGTTCGGCTCCGTCGCGCGCAGCGAGAGCGAGAGGCGGCGGGTCTCGGGGTTGACGTC
>JAKLER010000340.1 GCA_022711615.1 Acidobacteriota bacterium | reverse complement strand
AGCTCGCGCAGGCCCGCGAGGCGGGGCCGGGGCCGGAGTTCGTGAAGGGAGACCTCGCGGAGCTCGGCGCGGCGGTGGCGGGGCCGTTCGGGGGAGCGATTTCGCTCGGGAACGGCCTGCCGCACCTTCACGCGCCCGAGATGTCCCGCTTCCTCGTGCACCTCGCGGCGCTCCTCCTCCCCGGCGCACCGGTCCTCTTCCAGCTCCTCAACTACGACCGGATCCTCGACGAGGGGGTGACGAGCCTGCCGCTGAACGTCCGGGACGACGGGGGCGAGCGGGTCGTCTTCCTCCGCCTGATGGAGCCGCGTCCCGACGGGACGGTCCTCTTCAACCCGACGTCGCTCCGGTGGCGGCCGGGCGCGGAGCCGCCGGTGGAGGTCGTCGCGGCGAAGAACGTCCTCCTGAAGGGGTGGCGGCGGGCCGAGCTGGAAGGAGCGCTCGGGGAAGCCGGGCTCCGGGTGGAGACGGTCTTCGGAGGGATGAAGGGAGAGTCCTGGGAGGCGAGGGGCTCGGCCGACACGGTGGTCCTCGCCCGGCGCTGAGGAAAGGCGGCGGCGTTCGCACGCCGGGCGAGCTCCTGCTGCGGGACGAGCGGGCTCCGGCCGTCCTATGATCTCCGGTCGGAGAGACTCCGTACGCTCGACGACGAACGACCCGACCGGGGCGATTCCGCGGCGGATGCGGGCGAGAGTCCGCGTCTGCCCGTCCGCCTCTTCGCGCCGGGCACGGCGATCGGCCGGCGATACGAGGTGCGCGGCGTCCTCGGCACGGGAGGCTCGGCGGTCGTCTACGAGGCGTTCGACCGGGAGCTGAAGCGGAGCGTCGCGCTGAAGGTCCTGCGGACCGACCGGACGTCGGAGGCGGCGCTGAAGCGCTTCCGGCGCGAGGTGGCGATCGCGCGCGACGCGGCGAGCCCGCGCCTCGTCCGCGTCTTCGACATCGGCCAGGCGGGCGACACGGTCTTCCTGACGATGGAGCTCGTGGAAGGGGAGTCGCTCCGCGAGCTCCTCGCGCGCGGTCCGCTGCTGCCGGAGCGGGCGACCGCGATCGCGGCGGAGGTGCTCCGCGCCCTCGCCGACCTTCACGCCCTCGGGATCGTCCACCGCGACGTGAAGCCCGGGAACATCCTTCTCTCGGACGCCGGAGAGGTGAAGCTCGCCGACTTCGGCCTCGCCCGCCACTGGGAGGGGAGCGAGACGCGGGTGACCGAGACGGAGGCGCTCGTCGGGACGGTCGAGTACCTCTCGCCGGAGCAGGCGCTCGGCGACCTGCTCGACGCGCGGAGCGACCTCTACGCGGTCGGCGTGGTCCTCTTCGAGATGCTCGCGGGGCGGGTCCCTCTGCGCGGCGAGTCGGCCATCGGGACGATCGTGGCGCACATCCGGCAGGAGCCGATCGACGTGAGGAAGCTCCGCCCGGAGGCGCCCGCGTGGCTTTCGGCCGTCGTGGCCCGTCTCCTCGCGAAGGACCGCGAGCGGCGGTACGCGACGGCCGCGGACGTCCTCGCCGACCTCGAGGCGCGCCGCGCTCGGCGCGCGCCGCGCCGGCTCGGGAGGGCCCTCGCGCTCGGGGGCTCGGCATCGCTCGTCGCCCTCCTCCTCACCCTCGCGTTCGTCCCGGTCTTCCCGTGGAACCGGCCACGCCTGACGCGCCTCGCCCCCGACGGCGCGGGAGGGGTGCAGGCGCTCGACGGGAAGGGTCGCGTCCTCTGGAGGCGGGCGGACACGGCGGCGGGCCGCCAGATCGCGCTCGCGAGGCTTGCCGGCGGCGAGACGGGGGCCATTGCGGTGCCGGGCGGGACGGGCGATCCGAGGAAGCGCGTCGTCGTCCTCGACGGCCTCACCGGCCGTCCCCTCGCCGACCTGGAGCTCCCCGACCCGGCCGGCGACCCAGACGGGGCGGGGGCATTCTTCGGATTCTCGAGCACGTTCGCCGTCGGAGCCGTGTTCCCTTTCGACGAGGACGGCGACGGTGACGACGAGGTCGCCGTGAGCCTCGCCCATATCCCGCTCTGGGCGGGGGCGACGTACGTCTGCGACCCGGGCCGGCGGCGCGTCGTCGTGGCGTTCTACGGCTCCGGCCACCACTACGCGCGAGCCGCCGTCGACGTCGACGTCGACGGCGACGGCCGGAAGGAGCTGATCCTGGCCGGCCTCAACAACCGGATGGGCTACTCTGCCGCGGTCGCCGCGCTCCGGATCCCGGGGGAAGGGGAAGGAAGGCGAGCCTGGTCGGAGCTCCCGTTTGCCGAGTCGCCCGATCGCCCGGGCTGGCGGGACGAGAAGTCGCTCCTCGCCTGGTACGCCCTCGTCCCGGACGCCGCCTTCGGTCGCGTCGAGGGGCAGGTCCTCGAGGCGTCGGCCGGGCTCCTGCGCGTGGGAGCGTGGGGCCCGCAGCAGGTGGAGCTCGCGCTCGACGGCTTTCCGCGCGGGCCGCGCGAGCCCGGCGAGTCGCAACGGCGCTCCGAGGCGCGGGAGGAGGCGTACGCGCTCCTCCGCGAGGGGATGCGGCTGCGCGGGGCGGGGCTCGCGCGGGAAGCGCTCGCGGCCGTGGAGCAGGCGCTCGAGAAGGCTCGCGCGGCAGGAGACGCCCCGCTGGGGCAGTGGATCGCGCGCGCGCGGGCCCGTGCCCTCCTGGACACGGGGCAGCCGGGGGAGGCCGACACGGCCTGGGGGGCCTCGTTCGAGAGGTCGGTCGAGCCGGCGCGGATCGCGCTCGAAGCGGGGCGCGCGTTCCACCTCCGGGGGGACCTCGCCCGGGCGGTCGCCTGGTATCGCCGGGGCCTGACGGGGCGCGGCGACTACGCCCGGATCGGGATCTACCCGCGCGACCTGATGCTGGGGAGCGTCCTCGCGCTCGGCGAGGCGGGGCGATGGGACGACACGGCGGCCGAGGTCGATCGTTTCGAGGCGGCCTACCCCGATCGCGTCCGGGACGTGGCCGCGGTCCGGGCCTTCGTCGCCTGGCGGAGCGGACGCAGTCCGGCGCGCTTCGCCGACAGCGTCGCCGACATCGGGCTCTTCCGGTACTGGGGCCTCGAGGCGCGGCGTGCGTCGGGGGAGGCCGCGACCCCCCTTCTCGCCGACGTCGAACGCGTCGGACGCGAAGCCCCCGACGTCGCGCCGCTCTTCGCCTCGCTTCGCGCGGAGCTCCTCGCCGCGCTCGGGCGGAAGGACGAGGCGCGCGCCCTGGCCGCGGAAGCGCTCGACGGCGCCCGGGACCTCGCTGCGACCGATACGGGGGTGAGGGCGCACCTCTCCGTCGTGGAGGCGCGCGCGAGGAGTCTCGGCGTCAGGCCCGCTGGAGAAGGAGCACCAGGGTGACGCCGAGGCCGATGACGACGACGGCCGCCCGCGCCTTCTCCTTCCCGATCCGCCGGGCGAAGCGCGCCCCCGCGTAGCCGCCCACGGTCGCGCCCGCGACCATGACGAGAGCGATCGGCCAGAGGACGGCGCCGTTCCAGATGAACCAGGCCGCCGCGACGAGGTTGATCGTGATCCCGAAGAAGTTCTTCAGGCCGTTCATCGCGTGGATGTCGGTGAGGCCGAGGAAGCCGAGGACGACGAGCATCAGGATGCCGATGCCGGCGCCGAAGTAGCCGCCGTAGATCGCGACGGCGAGCTGCGCGAGCGTCGCGACGCCCCAGCGGGCGTTCGTCGGTCCGTGCGGCGCGTGCACCTCCGCGTCGCCGCCCCGCTTCGCCAGGACGATCTGGAGGATGAAGAGGAGCGTCGCGAAGAGGACGAGGAACGGCGCGAGGCTCGCGAAGAGCTTCTCCGGGGTCTTCAGGAGGAGGACCGACCCGATCGCGCCGCCGACGAGGCTCGGGAGGAAGAGCGTCTTGAGCCAGGCTGCGTGCGTCGCCACCTCGCGCCGGTAGCCCGCCATGCTCGCGGCGGCTCCGGGGAGGAGGGCGACGGTGGAGGTGGCATTCGCCTGGATGGCGGGGATGCCGAGGAGAACGAGCGTCGGGAACGTGAGGATCGTGCCGCCCCCGGCCAGGGCGTTCATCACTCCGGCGCCGGCGGACGCCGCGAGGAGCGCCGCGATCTCGCCCGGGGTCACGGCGTCTCCGCCAGCGGGCCGCTCTCCCGGGGCGCGCCGGGCGTCATCGACCACTCGAGCCAGGAGCCCTGGTAGAGCCGGGCGTCCGGGTGCCCGAGCGCCTCGCGGAGGAGCCAGAGCGCCTCGGACGCCTGGTGCCCGCTGTTGCAGTAGACGACGACGGGCCTCTCCCACGAGACGCCGGCCGCCTCGAGCTCGGCGCGGAGCTCGGCGAGCGGC
>JAKLER010000034.1 GCA_022711615.1 Acidobacteriota bacterium | reverse complement strand
AAGACGTCGTAGCGCTGACATCCGCGGTCGAGGAGCGCGCGGTCGAACGGCACGGCGGCCGGGAGCTCGGAGACGAACTTCCCGTCGGGGCCGATCCCGGTGTGGAGGACCCGGTCCTCGCGGAGCCAGCCGCGGGCGACGGTGCCGGCGGGAGGGACGCGGGAGGCGAGGCCGTCGCGGAAGAAGTCGCTCCTCGCGAGCGGCTTCTCCTTCGGCTGGTCGTACATCCCCTGCCGGCAGCCCGCGGCGAGGAGCGCCGCGACGGCGAGTGCGGCGGCTCCGAGGCGGCGGCCGGACGGAAGGTCAATTCTCAAGGTCGTTGACCTCCACGGGCCCGAGGCCCTCCAGCAGCCGCCGGACGGCGGAAACGTCGAACTGCGGGTCCTCGGCCTCGACGAGGAGGAAATAGCCGTCCTTCGAGGCGTGCTCGACGAACCTCTTCACCTCGAAGACGGGGTGGTGCGGCCGCGGCAGGCCGTTCAGGACGAGCATCCCCAGCGCGGCCGCGAGCCCTCCGTGGAAGACCGCCCCTTCGAACGTCGCGGGGATGAAGGCGGGCCAGGAGTTGAGGGGCCGCCCGCCGATGTTGAGCGGGTAGTCGATCGCGCTCGCCCAGTAGGCGAAGGAGAAGACCGCGACCGCGCCGAAGATCGCCGCTCCGAGCGTCAGGAGCGGCACCTTCGAGTGGTGGAGGTCCAGGGCGTCGAGGACCTTCTCGATCGGATAGGGCGTGTAGGCGTCGAGCTTCGTGTAGCCGGCGGCCCTCGCGGACTCGATCGCCGCGAGGAGCTCGTCGGGCGTGCGGAACTCGGCGAGGACGCCGTGGAGGGACGGCTCGGGGTGCGTGCCGTGCATGACGCTACTTCTCCTCGCCGTGGGCCTTCGTGGCCTCGGGCGTGAGGATGCGCATCTCGAACATGTTCAGCGCGGGGAGGAAGCGGATGAAGAGGAGGAGGAGCGTCAGGAAGAGACCCATCGTCCCGACGAACGTCATCACGTCGAACTTCGTCCCCGAGTACATCGCCCAGTTCGAGGGGACGTAGTCGCGGTGGAGGCTGACGACGATGATGACGAACCGCTCGAGCCACATCCCGACGTTGATGCACATCGAGATCGCCCAGAGCGCCCAGACGTTCGAGCGGATCCCCTTGAGCCAGAGGAGCTGCGGGATCGCGATGTTGAGGAGGATGAGGAGCCAGTACTGCGTGGCGTACGGCCCGGTGAAGCGGTTCAGGACCATGAAGATCTCGAACTCGTTCCCGCTGTAGAAGGCCGCCCAGATCTCGAGGACGTAGCCGTAGGCGACGATGAGGCCGGTCGTCAGCATCACCTTCGCCATGTTCTGCAGGTGCCGCTCGGTGATGAAGTCGTGGAGCTTGAAGAGCGGCCGGAGCGGCAGGACGAGGGTGAGGACCATCGCGAAGCCGGCGAAGACGGCCCCGGCGACGAAGTAGGGGGGAAAGACCGTCGTGTGCCAGCCGGGGACGATGCCGACCGAGAAGTCGAACGAGACGATGGAGTGGACCGAAAGGACGAGCGGCGTCGAGAGGCCCGCGAGGAGGAGCGAGGCGACCTCGTAGTTCGCCCAGTGGCGCGAGGAGTTGCGCCAGCCGAGGGCCGCCATGCCGTAGGCGAAGCGGGCGAGCCTCGCCTTCGCGTGGTCGCGGAGCGTCGCGAGGTCGGGGAGCATCCCGACGTACCAGAAGACGATCGAGATCGTCGCGTAGGTCGAGACGGCGAAGACGTCCCAGATGAGGGGGCTCCGGAAGTTCGGCCACATGCCGAGAGTCCCCGGGAGCGGGAGGAGCCAGTGGGGGAGCCAGGGGCGGCCGAGGTGGAGGATCGGGTACATGCCGGCGCAGGCGACGGCGAAGACCGTCATCGCCTCGGCGAAGCGGTTGATCGAGTTTCGCCAGCTCTGCCGGAGGAGGAGGAGGATCGCGGAGATGAGCGTCCCCGCGTGCCCGATGCCGATCCACCAGACGAAGCAGATGATGTCCCAGCCCCAGCCGACCGGGATGTTGTTCCCCCAGACGCCGATGCCGGTCATGAAGAGGTTCGTGACGGCGAAGAGGAAGACGTTCAGGAGGGCGAAGCCGACGGCGAACCCGCCGAGCCACCATTTCGGCGTCTTCGTCAGCTTCGTGGTGACGGCCTCGCTGATCCGCTCGGTGACGGAGGCCGGCGTGTGACCCGGGGCGAGGACGGGAGGCTGCGCGATCGGGTCGGCGCCGCGGACGTCGTCGAAGCGGATCGACATGATCAGGCGCCCTCCACGTCGGGGCTCGGGTTCGTGACCCGGGCGAGGTAGGTCGTCCGCGGCCGGGTGTTCAGCTCCTCGAGGAGCCAGTAGGTCCGCGGCTCGCTCCGGAGCTTCGAGACGCCCGCGGCGGGGTCGTTGATGTTCCCGAAGACGATCGCGTCGGCCGGGCAGGTCTGCTGGCAGGCCGTCTTGATCTCGCCGTCGCGTATGGCGCGCCCCTCGCGCTCGGCGGCGATGCGCGCGCGGTTGATCCGCTGGATGCAGTAGGTGCACTTCTCCATGACGCCCCGCGAGCGGACGGTGACGTCCGGGTTCGCGAGCATCTTCAGGACCGGCTCCTCCTCCCTCTGTCCGTTGTACTCGAGGAAGTTGAAGCGCCGGACCTTGTAGGGGCAGTTGTTCGAGCAGTAGCGCGTGCCGACGCAGCGGTTGTAGGCCATCTCGTTGAGCCCCTCCGCGCCGTGGACCGTCGCGGCGACGGGGCAGACGACCTCGCACGGCGCCATCTCGCAGTGCTGGCACATGAGGGGCTGGTGGTGGACGGCCGGGCTCTCGAGGTCGCTTCCCTCGTAGTACTGGTCGACGCGGATCCAGTGCATCTCGCGGTTCTTCGCGACCTGCTCCTTGCCGACGACGGGGACGTTGTTCTCCGACTGGCAGGCGACGACGCAGGCGTTGCAGCCGAAGCACGAGCCGAGGTCGACGGAGAGCCCCCAGGCGTTCTCCTTGTACTCCCAGCCGGGCTGGAAGAGCGACGCTTCCTTCGGCGGGAGTCCGTGCCCCTTCGCCTTCGCCGGGTCTTTCCGGTACTCGGGGAGCGTCATCGTCCGGACGATGTCGCGCCCCTCCATCCGGAAGTGCTGCTGCGTGTGGGCGAGGGGATGGCGCCCGCCGGTCTTCGTCACCGTGACCGCCGGGACGAGCCAGGGGGCGGCCGTGGTCCGGAGGGGGGTGACGTCGCCGCCGACGCCGTTGCCGACGCGGCCGGCGTGCTTCCGGCCGAAGCCGAGGTGGAGCGTGACGACGCCCGCAGCCTGGCCCGGCTGGATCAGGACGGGGAGCTCGACGGAGCGCCCGCCCGCCTCGACCTTCACGACGTCCTCGTTCGTGACGCCGAGCTCCTGGGCCGTCGCCGGCGAGACGACCGCGGCGTTGTCCCACGTCAGCTTGCTGAGCGGCTTCGGGAGCTCCTGGAGCCAGCCGTTGTTCGCGTAGCGGCCGTCGAGGAGGGAGGGGTCGGGGCGGAACGCCGCCTCGAGCCCTGCGGGCTTCGCGGCGGAGGCGGCGGCGAGCGCGGCAGCCACCTCGGCGAGGCGGACCGGCGCCGCGACGGAGGGGGCGGCCGTCCCGGGGACGACGCCATCGTGCAGCGCCTTCCGCCAGAACGCCTCGAAGTCGGCCTCGGCGGGGCGCGCCGCCTTCCAGGAGTCCTTCACGACGTCGTAGCCCTTCCGGGGGACCTCGTCGAGGAGGACGGAGAGGAGCTCGTGCGCCGACTTCCCCTCGTAGAGCGGCTCGATCAGCGGCTGGACGAGCGTCGCGGTGCCGTCGAGGGAGCGAGCGTCGCTCCACGCCTCGAGGTCGTGGGCCATCGGGACGGCCCAGTGGCAGTAGCGGGTCGTCTCGTCGGGGTGGCTGGCGAGGGCGACCGTCAGGCCCGCCTTCAGGAGCGCCTCGCCGAACGCGAGGTCGGAGGGCGCGTCGTAGACCGGGTTCCCGCCGAGGATCAGGAGGAGCTCCACGGAGCCCGCCTTCACGTCTTCCACGAGCTCGTGAAGCGAGGCGAGCTGGTCGATCGGGGCGGCCTCGACCGGCTCCGACAGGAAGACGGTCTTCCCGACGTTGCCGAGCGCCTCGTTGATCGCGTGCGCCGCGGCGTGGACCTCGGGCGGGGCGAACTCGCCCGCGACGGCGACGGAGCGGCCCGCGGAGCCGCGAAGATCGCGGGCCGCGGCTGCGACGAGCTTCGCCGCCTGCTCGCCGAGGCCGGCCGGCGCGGCGAAGCCGGGGAGGCCGAGGGCGGCGGCGAGGGCCTGCGCGAAGGCAGGGAGGAGGCTCGCGCGGAGCGGGAGGCGGTGGTCGGCGAGCGTGCCGGTCGGGGTCGGGGAGACCTCCACGGCGTAGAAGCGCGACGTCTCGGTCCGTCCGTCCGTGAGGCGGCGGCGGGCGGAGAAGGCCTTCGCGTTTCGGACCGAGTCGGGCCCGGAGGCGAGGAGATCGGAGTCGAGCGCGACGACGACGTCGGCGGCGCCGAGGTCGTAGCGGGTCTCGACGGCGCGCCCGAACGCGAGGCGCGCACCCGCCCGGACGGCGTCGCGACCGGCCGGCTCCCACTGGTGCCACTTCGCCTTCGGGTAGGCGCCGAGGAGCGCCGCGAGCTGCGCGCCGAGGGTCGGGGAGGTGACGGTCTGCGTCAGGACGCGCAGCCCCGCCCCCTCCACCTGCTTCTGGGCCTTCGCGGCCGCCTGGAGCTCGGTGACGAGGCGCGGCCAGGTGTCGAGGATGCCGAGCTTCGTCGGGACCTTCAGGCGGTCGGGATCGTAGAGGCCGAGGACGGAGGCCTGCGCAACGGCGGTGGCGCCGCCGAGGCTCGCGGGGTGCTCGGGGTTCCCCTCGACCTTCGTCGGGCGCCCCTCGTGGCTCTCGGCGAGGAGCGGCTGGGCGAAGCCGCCGATCGTCGCGGCCGTCGCGAAGAAGAGCGGCACGCCGGGGACGATCTCCTCGGGCTGCTTCACGTACGGGACGATCTTCTCGACGGGCTGCCGGGTGCAGGCCGTCATCCCGGCGAGGGCCATCGAGGCCATCCCGAGCTCGAGGAACCGCCGCCGCGAGAAGCCGCGGTCGAGGCTCTCGTCCCAGTCGGAAGCGTGGCGGGGGTACTCCGTCGCCAGGAACTCGCGGAAGCCCGCGTCGTCGGCGAGCTCCTCGAGGCCGCGCCAGAAGGCGGGTCCCTGGCGCCGGTCGAGGCGGCCGCGGATCGCGGCGAGGTCGATCGGGAACCGGGCGGGCGCGTCATCCACGGGCCCGGGGCTCGCAAGGCTCTTCAAGTCTCTCTCCTCGCCCCGGCTCATCGGTGGCACGTCCCGCAGGAGGTGATCTGGGCGGGCGGGCGGACGCCGTAGGCCTTCACGAGCTCGCGGCCGAGCGTCTCCTGGTCCTTCGCCTTCCAGGTCATGTTGTAGATCTCTTCCTTCGGCCGGATGTACCTCTCGGGGTTCCGGTGACAGTCGAGGCACCAGCGCATCTGGAGCGGCTGGGCCGAGCGCATGAGCCGCATCTCCTGGACCGGTCCGTGACACGTCGCGCAGCCGATCCCCTTCGCGACGTGGATCGAGTGGTTGAAGTAGGCGAAGTCGGGGAGGTCGTGGACCTTCGTCCACTCGAGCGGCTGGCCCGTCTTCGCGCTCGAGCGGACCGGCTCGAGCATCGGCGCCTCGTTCCAGACGGTCTTGTGGCAGTTGTAGCAGGTGGAGGTGGGGGGGATTCCGGCGACGGCCGAGGTCTCTACGGAGGTGTGGCAATACCGGCAGTCGATGCCGAGGCCGGCGACGTGGTGCTCGTGGCTGAAGGGGACCTTCTGCTCGACCGTCTCGCCGCGCCGCTGGTTGAAGCCGGCGTAGTCGAGCGCCAGGAGGGAGCCGACGGCGCCTCCCGCCACGAGGACCAGCGCGGCGAGGGAGGCGGGCGCGAGGGAGTTCGCGCTCTTCGGAAAGAGCTGGGCCATCTGCGGTTACGCCTTTCTCGGAGAACGGCGGGGAATATCGACCCCTCCCGGGGCCGTTTCGGGTTCGGGCGGATTCCCCGGAGCTGTCGCGGACGGGCGGAGGTGGTGCCGGGACCTCCCTGTACAGTGCAAATCCCTCTCCTCGCGGTGGGTCGCTGTTGAGCGACGATCTCAAAAAAACCGTGGAAGGTACCACACGACGGCGAGCGCGAACAGGCCCCGATCCGGTACCGATTGAAGACCGGGTGGACGACGGGCCGGAAGGCGGAGCATCGCCTTCGCAAGCGCCGCGGGCGCGGCGAAGCGTCCCGCCCCGCGCCGGACGTCCGGCCAGCTGGTCCGGTCTTTCGCGCCGGTCCCGGGGGGCCGCTCGTCAGAACCCGGTCGGCTTCTTCGGGATCCGGCCCGACTTGACGGTCTCGCTCCGGAGGCGCCGGCCAACGATCCGCTCGACCATCCGCCCCGTGGCGAGGACGCGGTCGACGTCGAGGCCGGTCTCGATCCCCATCTCGTCGAGCATCACGGCGAGGTCCTCGGTGCAGACGAGGCCGACGTTGTTCGGGTCCTGGTAGTAGTAGCGGCCGGTGCCGGAGACGGGGGCGCCGTCGAAGAAGTTCGCGGGCTGCCCGCCGATGCCGCCGAGGGTGCTCTCGTAGCGCGTGATCCCCGCCTGGAGCGCCGCGAGGACGTTCGCGAGGCCCCAGCCGCGCGTGACGTGGAAGTGGGCGACGTGCTTTCCCGGGTCGGGGATCTCGTCGAGGACCATCGCGTAGTACGCGTAAACCCGGTCGGGCGGGGCGGAGCCGTCATGGTCGGCGTGCTCGATGTCGTCGGCGCCGATTTCGAGGAAGCGCTTCGTGAACGTCACGGCGTCCTCGAGCCGCGTCGGCCCCTCGATCGGGCAGCCCCAGATCGTGCTGACGGTCCCGTTCACGCGGATGCCGGCGTCGTGAGCCTTCCGGATGCAGCGCTCCGCCTCGGCCCAGTACCCGGCGTGGTCGAGGCCCGAGTTCTTCTTCATGTGCGAGGCCGAGGTCGAGACCATCATCAGGATCCGGTCCGGCCCCCACCCTTCGGCCTTCGCGGCGATCGCCCGGTCGACCGCCTTCTCGCGGATCGTCACGGCCGTCAGCTCGGTCTCGCCGATGAGCTTCGCCACGCGGGCGCTGCCGCGGATCGCCTTCAGCAGCTCGTCTGCGTCGCGGAACTGCGGCATCCCCTTCGGGTTCCCGAGGTTCGTCACCTCGAGGCGCCGGTAGCCGGCGAGGATCAGCTCCTCGAGGACCCAGAGCTTCGCCTCGGTCGGGATCCACCTCTCCTCGTGCTGGAAGCCGTCGCGGACGGTGATGTCGGCCAGGTCGACGCGCTTCGGAAGGTTCCAGGTCTTCATGCTCACCTCAGGAGCTCGCGGGCGGCGAGCACGGTAAAGGCGTGGGTCTCGAACGTGACGGCGACGCTCCCGAGGTGGCCCCCCTTCAGGTAGTCGAGGCCGAGGGGATGGACCTTCGCCCGCTCGACGAGCTCGGCGACGACGGCGGCGTCGCGCGGGTCGACGGGGTGGGCGTGGAGCGGAGCGGAAGCGCCGAGAAGGGCGTGCAGGAGCTCGTCAGGAGTCGCGTGGGCGTGGTGGACCACGTCGGCGAGGGCGGCGATCACCTTCTCGACCTCGGGCTCCGGCAGGCCGGTTCGAGCCGCGGCGTCTTTCACGAGGGAATCGTGGTTCATCGGGCGGTCTCCTTCGTCGGCGCCGTGGGCGGGAGGACGGGGCCGCTCCGGTCGGCGAGCGCCCCGAGGAAGGCGACGATCGAGGCGATCTCGTCGTCGGTCAGCTCCTTGCCGAGCTGGTGCCAGGCCATCTTCTTTACCGCCGTCTCGAGCCGGTCGACGGAGCCGTCGTGGAAGTACGGGCCCGTCGCCACGGCGTTCCGGAGAGAGGGCACCTTGAACTTCCGGCGGTCTTCCTCGTTCCCGGTGACGGCGAAGCGCCCCTCGTCGTCCGTGTCCCACGGCCTGACGAGGCCGAGGACCTGGAACTGGTTCGCGCCGATCGTCGGCGAGTTGTGGCACGTCGTGCAGCCCGTCGCCAGGAAGAGCTTCAGGCCCGCGGCCTCGCGGTTCGAGAGCGCGTCGAGGTCCCCGCGGAGGAAGTCGTCGAGGCGGTCGCGCGTCTTCAGGGTCCGCTCGAACGCGGCCAGGGCCCGGGCGGTGTTCTTCAGGGTGATCGGCTCCGCCTCGCCGGGGAAGGCGGCGGCGAACGGCTCGCCGTACGAGGCGGCGCCCCGCAAAGCCGCCTCCACGGCGGCCGCGTCCGGCATCGCCATCTCGATCGGGTTCAGGATCGGGCCCTCGGCCTGCTCCTCGAGCGTCTTCGCCCGGCCGTCCCAGAACTGCGCGACGTGATAGCCGGCGTTCTTCACGCTCGGGGAGTTGCGCGGCCCCTTCGTCCCCTTCGCCCCGTCCGAGGTCGCCTCGCCGTCGGCGCCCGTCGGGTGCTCGCCGTCGAGGCGGTGACAGTCGTTGCAGGACTGGGTTCCGGTGACCGAGAGCTTCCTTTCGAACCAGAGGGACCGGCCGAGGGCGACGAGCTGGGGCGAATCGGAATCCGCCCCCGGCATCTTCTCGGGAAGGACGCCGAGCGTCGTGCTCGCCTGCGCCGCGAGCGCCTTTCGCTCTTCGTGTCCGATGCGCGGCTCCGGCGCGCTCCGCGAGCAGGCGGCAAGGGTCAGGACGGCGGCCGCTGCGGCGAGACGAGATGCCCGCTTCATGGAGGCGGGATTCTAGACGGACGGCGCGCCGCCCTTCGGAAGCGCTTCCCAACGCCCCTCGCGGCTCCTACGATGTCCCTTCGATGAGAAGCCCCTGGTTTCGGCGGGGCGGCGTCCTCCTCGGGATCGTCGCCGCCGTGCTCCTCCTCCGTGCGACGCTCTTCCGTCCGGACCCCGTCCCCGTGACCGTCGTAGCCGCCGCGAAGGGGACGGTGGAGGAGACGGTGGCGGGCAGCCGCGCCGGGACGATGAGGTCGCGCCGCCGCGCGACGCTCAGCCCCGAAGTGGGGGGCCGCGTCGAGCGGCTCGCCGTCCGCGAGGGGGACCGGGTGAAGAAGGGCGACCTCCTCGTCCGCATCGCGGCGGACGACGTGAAAGCCCAGGTCGCCCTCGCGGAGAAGTCGCTCGCCGTCGCGCAGGCGGCCGAGGTCGAGGCGTGCCGCGCCGCGGAGCAGGCGCGCCGGGACCTCGCGCGGAGCCGGAGCCTCGCGAAGGACGAGGTCCTCTCCGTCGGCCTCCTCGAGAAGGCGGAAACGGAGGCCGGGATGACGGGGGCGGCGTGCGAGGCGGCGCGCGCCCGCGTCGGGCAGGCGCGCGCCGCCCTCGACGTGGCGCGGATCGCCCTCGCGAAGACCGTCCTGAAGGCGCCGTTCGACGGCGTCGTCGCAGAGGTCTCGACGGAGGAGGGGGAGTGGGTGACCCCCTCGCCGCCCGGGCTCCCGATCCCGCCCGTCGTCGAGCTCTTCGACCCGGACGACGTCTACGTGAGCGCCCCGCTCGACGAGGTGGACGTCGGGAGGGTGAAGAAGGGGGCCGAGGTCCGCGTCACGTTCGACGCGTACCCCGGGCGGACGTTCGCCGGCCGGGTGACGCGGGTCGCCGACTACGTCCTCGACCAGAGGGAGCAGAACCGGACCTTCGAGGTGGAGGTCGCGCTCGACGATTCCTCCTTCGCGCGGACGCTCCTTCCCGGGACGTCGGCCGACGCCGTCGTCGTCCTCGCGCGGAAGGAGGAGGTCCTCCGGGTGCCCGCCTACGCGATCCTGCCGGGAGGCCGGATCCTCGTCCTCTCGAAGGGGCGGCTCGCCGGGGCGAAGGTGGAGACGGGGCTGAAGGGGGCGGAGTGGGCCGAGGTCGTCTCCGGCCTTTCCGCCGGCGACCTCGTCGTCACGTCGCTCGACCGGCCGGAGGTGAAGGAGGGGGCGAGGGCGCGCGCCGAGGAGGCGCGGTGATCGAGCTCTCCGGCGTGTCGCGGACGTGGGAGGTGGGGGGGCGCCCCGTCCACGCCCTTCGGGACGTGACGCTCTCGATCGGCTCCGGGGAGTACGTCTCCGTCATGGGACCCTCGGGCTCGGGCAAGTCGACGCTCCTCTCCCTCCTCGGAGGGCTCGACCGGCCGACGGCCGGCTCGTACCGTTTCGAGGGGCGCGAGGTCGCGAGCCTTCCGGACGACGATCTCTCGCGCCTCCGCCGCGAGCGGATCGGCTTCGTCTTCCAGTCGTTCCACCTCGTCCCGCGGATGACGGCGCTCGAGAACGTGGCGCTCCCGCTCCTCCTCGCGGGCGTCTCACCGAAGGACCGGACGGCTCGCGCCGCCGAGGCGCTCGCCTCGGTCGGCCTCTCGCCCCGGCTCGACCACCGCCCCGACCAGCTCTCGGGCGGAGAGAAGCAGCGGGTCTGCCTCGCGCGGGCCGTCGTGACGCGGCCGGGCCTCCTCCTCGCCGACGAGCCGACCGGCAATCTCGACAGCGCCTCCGGGACCGAGATCGTCGCGCTCCTCGAGCGGCTCCACGCCTCGGGGATCACGCTCCTCGTCGTGACGCACGACGCCGGGATCGGCGGGCGGGCGCGGCGACGGGTGCGCCTCGCCGACGGGCGCGTCACGGGGGACGAGGCCGCGTGAGAGGGGGCGACCTCCTCGCCTTCGCCGCCGGGGCGTTCCGGGGTCACAAGCTCCGCACCTCGCTCTCGCTCCTCGGCGTCGCGATCGGCGTGGCGGCCGTGATCCTCCTGACGAGCCTCGGCGAGGGGGCGAGGCGCTACGTGACGGGGGAGTTCGCACTCCTCGGCTCGAACCTCGTCATCGTCCTGCCGGGGAAGTCGGAGACGACCGGCGTCGTGCCGGTGGGCGGCGTGCCGCACGACCTGACGCTCGAGGACGTCGAGGCGCTCCGGCGGCGCGTCTCGCTCCTCGTCTCCGTGGCGCCGCTCTCCGTCGGAGGGCTCACGGCTCGCTTCGGGGAGCGGAGCCGGGACCTGACCATCGCCGGCGTCACGTCGGAGTGGAAGGACGTGAGGCGCCTCGCGCTCCGAGAGGGGGCCTTCATCCCGCCCGGCGACCCGGACCGGGCGCCCCGCGTCTGCGTCGTCGGGGCAAAGGTCGCGTCGGAGCTCTTCCCGGGCCGCTCGCCGGTCGGGGAGCTCCTCCGCCTCGGCGAGGAGCGGTTCCGGGTGACGGGGGTCCTCGTCCCGCGCGGGGTCTCCGTCGGCCTCGACCTCGACGAGGTCGTCCTCGTCCCGATCGGCCACCACCTCCGGATGTTCGACCGGCGCTCCGTCTTCCGCGTCCTCTGCGAGGCGCGGACCTCGGAAGACCTCGAGGCGGCGAAAGCCGGGATCCTCGCCGTCCTGAAGGACCGGCACGACGGCGAGGAGGACGTCACCGTCCTGACGCAGGACGCCGTCATGAAGACGTTCGGGAAGGTCCTCGGCATCCTCACGGCGGCGCTCGCCGGCATCGCGGCGGTCTCCCTCACCGTCGCCGGGGTCGGGATCATGAACGTCATGCTCGTCTCCGTCTCCGAGAGGACGCGGGAGGTCGGCCTCCTGAAGGCGCTGGGCGCGAGCGGCGGGCAGGTCCTCCGGCTCTTCCTCGTCGAGGCGGCGCTCCTCTCGAGCGCGGGCGGGGCGCTCGGCCTCCTCGCCGGGTGGGCCGGGACGCTCGCGATCCGGGCCCTCTACCCAGACTTCCCGGTCGCCCCGCCCGCCTGGGCCGTCGCCGCGGCGCTCGCCGTCTCGGTCTCGGTCGGCCTCGTGTTCGGCGTCCTGCCGGCGCGGCGGGCGGCCCGGCTCGATCCGGTCGTCGCGCTCGCGCGAAGGTGAAGGCGTGGCGTTCGCCGACGTCCTCCGCCTCGCCCTCGGCTCCGTGACGGCCCACCGCCTCCGGTCGGCGCTGACGGTCCTCGGGATCGTCATCGGCATCGCCTCGGTCGTCCTCCTCACCTCGCTCGGCGAGGGGACTCGGCAGGCGATCCTCTCGGAGTTCTCGCAGTTCGGGACGAACCTCCTCGCGGTGACGTCGGGAAAGATCGAGACGCACGGCATCGCCGGGGCCGTCGGCGGGACGACGCGGCCTCTGACGCTCGACGACGCCGAAGCGCTCCGCGCCGTCCCGGGGATCGAGAAGGTCGTCCCCGTCGTCTTCGGGACGGCCCGCGTCTCCTCCGGGGAGCGGGCGCGGGACACGTTCGTCTACGGCGCGACCTCGGACGGCCCGGAGGTCTGGCGGTTCCAGGTGCGCCTCGGCCGCTTCCTCCCCGAGACGGAGCTCGACCGGGCGACGCCGGTCGCCGTCCTCGGGCCGAAGCTGAAGCGGGAGCTCTTCGGGGGTGAGAACGCGATCGGTCGGCGGATTCGCGTCGGCGGTCACCGCTTCACCGTCATCGGCGTCATGGCGACCGTCGGGCAGTTCGTCGGCTTCACGCTCGACGACGCGGTCTACGTCCCCGTCGCCTCCGCCCAGCAGCTCTTCGACCAGGCGCAGGTGATGGAGATCGACGCGACCTTCACCCCCGGCCTCCCGCCGGAGACGGTCGTCGCGGCGGTGAAGCGCGTCCTGAAGGCCCGGCACGGCGGCGAGGAGGACTTCACCGTCCTGACGCAGGGGGAGATGCTCGAGTCGTTCGGACGCGTCTTTGCGGTCGTCAGCGTCGCCGTCGGAGCCATCGGGGCCATCTCCCTCCTCGTCGGCGCGATCGGGATCCTGACGATGATGTGGATCGCGATCGGGGAGCGGACGGCGGAGATCGGCCTCCTGAAGGCGCTCGGGGCGACGCGCGGCGACGTGAGGAACGTCTTCCTCGCGGAGGCGGCGATCCTCTCCGGCGCGGGAGGCCTCGCCGGGATCGCCGCGGCGATGTCGCTCGGCGCGATCGTGAGGCTCGCCCTCCCGGCGGTGCCGTTCGCGACGCCGCCGGAGTACGCCGCGGCGGCGCTCGCGACGGCGGTCGGCGTCGGACTCGTCGCGGGCGTGGCGCCGGCGCGGCGCGCGGCCGCGCTCGACCCGGTGGAGAATCTGCGGGCGGAGTGAGCGGCGTGAGCGATGCGGTCCCGGCGTCCTGGCAGGAGGAGGTCTTCTCGGCCCTCAGGGAGGCCGGCGTTCGCCAGGTGGCCTGGGTCCCGGACGCGGGGCACGCGCACGTCATCGATCGCGTCCTCGTCGACCCGGAGATGCTCGGCATCCCGCTCACGACGGAGGAGGAAGGCGTCGCGCTCTCCTGCGGCGCCTGGCTCGGCGGAGATCGCGCCGTCCTCCTGATGCAGTCGAGCGGCGTCGGGAACTGCGTGAACATGCTCTCCGTCGTCTCGACGTGCCGGTTCCCGTTCCTCTCCCTCGTCACGATGCGCGGCGAGTGGGAGGAGCGGAACGAGTGGCAGGAGCCGATGGGGAGGGCGACGGGAACGGTGCTCGAGGCGATGGGCGTGCGGGTCCTGCGAGCCGAGGAGCCGGGCACCGTGTCGACGATCGTCCGCGAGGCCCTCGACGCCGCGTTCGGACGCGAGGAGGCGGTCGCCGTCCTCCTCTCGCAGAAGCTCGTCGGCCGAAAGGACTGGGGGGACGGGAAGTGACCGCGCCTCTCCGGACGCTCGATCGGCGCGCCTTCGTCTCCCGGCTGATGGCGGCCTGCCCCGACGCCCTGACGGTGGCCGGCCTCGGCGCGCCGGCCTACGACCTCTTCGCGGCGGGCGACCGCGACACGAGCTTCTACCTCTGGGGCGGAATGGGGGGCGCCGCGGCGATGGGGCTCGGCCTCGCCCTCGCGCAGCCGGAACGGAGCGTGGTCGTCCTCACGGGCGACGGCGAGCAGCTGATGGGCCTCGGAGCGCTCGCTACGATCGGGGCGCAGCGTCCGCCCAACCTCACGATCGTCGTCCTCGACAATGGTCGCTACGGGGAGACCGGGATGCAGGAGACGCACACGAGCCTCGGGACGAGCCTCGCGGGCGTCGCGGCGGCCTGCGGCCTCACATGGGCCGAGACGGTCACCACGACCGAGGCTCTCCGGGACCTCGCGCGTCGGGTCCGGGCGCGCGGGGGCTGCGGCCTCGCGCAGGTCCTCGTCCGGGCCGAGAGTCCGGCGCGGGCGCTTCCGCCGCGCGACGGCCGGCTGCTGCAGGGGCGTTTCCGAGCGTCTCTCGGCCTCCCGGCGGCCTGAAGAGAAGCGGCCGCGCGGGGCGCCCGGTCAGGCCGGCCGGGCTTCGACCTTCTCGGCGACGAGCAGGGTGATGTCGTCCTCGAGGAAGAGCTTCTCGGCGTGGCCGAAGGCGCCGGCGCGGAGGGCCTCGATGATCCCGTCGGCGCCTTCTCGGGCCGCCGCGGAGATCGCTTCCTTCGCGGCGTCCACACCCCAGAGCAGGCCTTCGGGGCTCGAGGCCTCGTAGAGGCCGTCGGTCGCCAGGACGACGAGGTCGCCCGGCGCGAGGGGTTCGATGGCGTGTGCCCGGTAGCTCGTCGTCTCCGACCATCCGAGGACGAGGTCGGTCTCCTCGAGCCGGTCGAACGCCCGGGTGCGGGCGCGGTAGACGAGCGGGGGGAGGTGCCCGGCGGAGACGTAGCAGGCCGCACCGGAGGGCTCGATGCGGCAGAGGACGAGCGTCGCGAACGCGTCGTCCGGGATGTCGGGGGAGATGAGCCGGTTGAGCTTCTCGATCAGCCTGCGGGGATCGGCCTCGACGAGGTGGAGAGCGCGGAGGTAGGCCCGTGCCGCCGACATCAGGACCGTGGAGGCGAGGCCGTGGCCGGAGACGTCGCAGACGAGGAGGTCGAGCGCGCCGAGCGGAGCCTCCATGACGTCGTAGTAGTCGCCCCCGGTCTTCTCCGCCGTCTCCTGCCAGGCGGCGAGGCGGAGCCCCGGCGTCGCGGGGAGGGCGCGCGGCCGGAGGCCCTCCTGGATCTTCCGGGCGAGCTCGAGCTCGCTCTCCATCCGCTCGCGGCGCAGCTCGCCCTCCAGGAGGCGCTGCGTCTCCAGGGCGAGGGCGGCGTGGCTCCCGAGGGCGCGCAGCGCCTCCGCGTCGTCCGCGTCGAAGGCGGCGTTCCCCTTCTTGTTCATCGCCTCGATGACGCCGACGACCGAGCCGGACGGCGTCACGAGCGGGACGCAGAGGATGGAGCGGGTGCGGAAGCCGGTCTTCTGGTCGACGTCGCGCGAGAAGCGGGGGTCCTCGTAGGCGTCGGGGATCGCGATGGTCTCGCCGGTCCGCGCGACGATCCCGGCGATCCCGAAGCCGGGAGGGAGGCGGATGTCGGAGGAGTCCTGCGCCACGCGCGTCCAGAGGCTGCCGTCCGGCTCGAGGAGGAAGAGGCTCGTCCGGTCGGCGTCGACGAGGCGGCTCGCGGAGGCGACGATCAGCTCGAGGAGGGGCTGGAGCTGGCGGACGCCCGTCATGGCCTGAGCGACCTCGAGGAGCGTGCGAAGGTCCTGAAGCCTCTTCTCGTCCGTCGGTGCCATGGCGTCGCGCGACATGTTACTTTCGCCGGTCGGGGGTTTCGTCACGATGATCGAGACGGTGAAGCAGATTCTGAGCCGGGCCCGGGGCGCCGGCCGCAGCGCGCTCCTGGAGCACGAGGTCTACGAGGTCCTCCGGGCCGCGGGGCTCGACGTCCCCCGGTTCGCGTTCTGGGACGGCGAGCCGGCCGGAACGGTTCCGGCGGACGTGGCCGCGCTCCTGACGGGAGGCACCGCCGAGGTCGTCCTGAAGATCGTCTCGCCGCAGATCCTCCACAAGTCGGACGTCGGCGGGGTCGCGATCGTCGCCGCCGAGCCGGCGGCCGTCGCCGCGGCGGCCCGGAGGGTCTGGGACGACGTGGGCCGGCGGATGCAGGAGGCGACGCGCGAGGGCGTCCTCGTCGTGGAGAAGGTGAAGACGAAGGGAGGCTCCCCGGCCTCCGAGACCCTCCTCTCCCTCAAGCAGGACCCGGCCTTCGGCCCGGTCCTCGTCCTCGGCCTCGGCGGCGTCCTGACGGAATGGTTCGGGGCCGCGACCGGGGGGACGTCGACGGTCGTCCTGCAGCCCGGCCGGGTCCGCGAGGGGCTCGAGCGGGCCGTGGCGACGCGGCCGGCCGCCGCGCTCCTCTTCAGGCCGAGCCGCCTGCACGAACGCCCGCCGCTCGACCTCGCCGCCACGGCGGAGCGCCTGGAGAGGCTCGGCGCCGTCGCGACGGCGTTCGGAGAGGGGGCCCAGGCCGAAGAGGCGGACCCCATCACGCTCGAGGAGCTGGAGGTCAACCCGCTCCTCCTCGCCGCCGACGGGCGCTGGATCGCCGTCGACGGGAAGGGGAGCCTGGGCCGCTCGACGGCGACGCTCCCGAAGCGGCCGCTCCGGAAGGTTAAGAACCTCCTGGAGCCGAAGTCGGCCGCCGTCCTCGGCGCGTCCGCTACGGCGATGAACCCCGGCCGGATCATCCTCCGGAACCTGAAGCTCTCCGAGGGGGTCCGCTACGGGCACATCTGGGCGGTCCATCCGAAGGAGGAGGCGATCGACGGGATCCCGTGCGTGAAGACGGTCGCCGAGCTCCCGCAGAAGGTCGACGTCGCGGTCGTCTCGATCCCGGCCGAGGGGGCGCGCGACGCGATCCGCGCGCTCTGCTCGACCGGGAAGGCGGAGTCGATCATCCTGATCCCGGGCGGCTTCGCGGAGACGGGGAAGAAGGCGCTCGAGGAGGAGATCGTCTCGATCCTCCGCGCCTCGCGCTCCCGGGCCGACGAGGGGCCGGTCCTCGTCGGCGGCAATTGCCTCGGCATCGTCTCGAAGCATCAGTACAACACGTTCTTCCTGCCGCAGTACAAGCTGCCGTTCCACGACGCGCCGGGAGACCGGCTCCTGGCCGTCAGCCAGAGCGGCGCCTACCTCGTCTCGCTCACGTCGAACCTGGACGGGATCATCTTCCCGAAGGCGTCGGTCTCGTACGGCAACCAGATGGACCTGACGATCTCCGACTTCCTCGAGGCGGCCCTCGAGGACGACGGGGTGGACGTCGTGGCCTGCTACGTCGAGGGGTTCAAGCCGCTCGACGGGACGCGCTTCGTCGACCTCGCGCGCCGCCTGCGCGAGAAGGGGAAGAGGGTCCTCGCGTTCAAGGCGGGGAAGACGCCGCTCGCCGCGAAGGCGACGCAGAGCCACACGGCCTCGCTCGCGGGGGATTACGCGGTCGCCGAGGCCCTCATGAAGGGGGCCGGAGTCGTCGTCGCGGAGACCCTCGACATGCTCGAGGACTACACGAAGGCGTTCACGATGCTCTACGACCGGCTCCCCCGCGGGAACCGGGTCGCCGTCCTCTCGAACGCCGGGTTCGAGTGCTCCTCCGTCCTCGACAAGCTCTACGGCCTCGTCCCGGCGCCGCTCACCGACGAGACGAAGGCGAAGCTCGAGGCGTGCCTGCCGGGCGTCGGCCACGCGGGGAACCCCGCGGACGCCACGCCGATGGCGACGACGGCGCAGTTCGTCGCCGCCGCGCAGGCGATGGTCGACGATCCGAACGTCGACCTCCTCCTCGTCTCGCCCGTCCCGGTCACGCCCGCCCTCGACAACCTCGCCCCCGACCTCTCGGGCACGCACCGAGAGAACATCCACTCGCCCGGCTCGCTCCCGAACGGGCTGCTGGCGCTCTTCCGGGGGACGACGAAGCCGGTCGCGGTCGCGGTCGACTCGGGGCGACTCTACGACGACTTCGTCTTCGTCCTGCAGCGGGGCGGCATCCCCGTCTGGCGGAAGATCGACCGCGCCTCCCGCGCGCTCTCGGCGCTCGCGACGCTCTGACCGGCGGGCGCGAAAAGGGAAAGGCCCCGGACGGCGCCGTGCCGTCCGGGGCCTTCGCCCTTCCGGGAGGGGCCGGGGCTCAGAGCCCGTAGTAGAGCTCGATCTCGTACGGGTGCGGGCGGTTGCGCACCTCGCGGTCCTCGGACCGCTTCTTCTTCGCCCAGCGCTCGAGGAGGTCGTCGTTGAAGACGTCTCCCTCGAGGAGGAACGCGCGGTCGGATTCGAGCGCCTCCATGGCCGCCTCGAGCGAGGTCGGGAGCGCCTTGATCGTGGCCCGCTTCTCGGCGTCCCACGAGAAGATGTCGTCGTCCACGGGGCCGAAGCCGAGGGCGGTCGGGTCGAGCCCCTTCCGGATGCCGTCGACGCCTGCGAGGAGCTGGGCCGCGATCGCGAGGTAGGGGTTGCAGGTCGCGTCGGGCGGACGGAACTCGAAGCGGGCGTTGTCGGGGCGGTTCGCGTACTTCGGGATCCGGATCGCCGCGCTCCGGTTGCCGAGCGAGTAGATGGCGCTGATCGGCGCCTCGTAGCCCGGGACGAGCCGGCGGTAGGAGTTCGTGGAGGGGTTCGTGAACGCCATCACGGCGCCGCCGTGCTGCAGGAGACCGGCGATGTAGGAGCGCTCCGCGGCGCTCGAGGATCCGTACCCCTGCGCGTCGTAGAAGAGGTTCTTCCCTCCCTTGAGGAGGCGCTGGTGGAAGTGCATGCCGGAGCCGGCCTCGCCGTAGAGAGGCTTCGGCATGAACGTGGCCGTCAGGCCGAGCTGCGTCGCCGCCATCCGGGTGACGTACTTGACGATCATGACGGCGTCGGCGGCCTTCATCATCGGGAAGATGGGGATCTCGATCTCGCACTGCCCCGGGCCGCCGACCTCGTGGTGGTGGTACTTCACCTCGACGCCCATCTGCGAGAGGAGCTTGCAGACGCGCGTCCGGAAGTTGAACAGCCGGTCCTGGGGCGGGATCGCGTGGTAGCCGCCGTGCCTCGGGATGTTGTAGCCGCTGCCGAGCTCGTGGGAGTTCCAGTCGCCCTCGGAGGACTGGACACGGTAGGCGGCGACGTTCATCCCGTTCTCGTACGAGACGCCGTCGAAGACGTAGAACTCGAACTCCGGGCCCCAGACGCTCTCGTCGGCGACGCCGCTCGCGCGGAGGAACTCCTCGGCCCGGCGGGCGATGGAGCGCGGGTCGTAGGGGAAGAGCGCGCGGGTGTCCGCCTCGAGCGTCGTGCAGATGAACGACAGCGTCGGGACTTCCCAGAACGGGTCGAGGAACCCGGTCGCGAGGTCGGGGACGAGGGCCATGTCGCCGGAGCTGACCGACTTGAAGCCGACGCTCGAGCCGTCGAAGCCGACGCCCTTCTCCATCAGGACGGGGGTAAAGCCCGAGGCGGGGATCGTGACGTGGTGCCAGCGGCCCCACAGGTCGCAGAACTTCAGGTCCACCATCTCGATGGACCGCTTCTCGACGAAGGACTTCGCCTCGCTGAAGTCGCTGAACATGACGGGTCTCTCTCCCTTCGGCACGCCGCACGAGAGGCCGCGGCGCGGCCGGTCATGGTAACGCCGGAGGCGGGGGCTTGTCTCGCGAACAGGCTCGGTCCGGCTGCTACCATCCCGCGTCGAGGCCTGCCGGAGCCGCGGGCCCTGGAGTGAACGATGCCCATGGAAGTCCGTTTCCCGGGCGGGGTCGCCGTCGAGGCGATCCACGCCGGAATGACGATCCGCACCGACCAGCCCGTCGCGGCCGGCGGGGCCGGCTCGGCCCCCTCCCCGTTCGACCTCTTCCTCGTCTCTCTCTCGACCTGCGCCGGCTTCTACGCCCTCCGCTTCTGCCAGGAGCGCGGCCTGCCGACGGAGGGGCTCGGCGTCACGATGGACTGGGAGCGCTCTCCCGAGACGAAGCTGATCTCGAAGATCCGGATCTCCGTGAAGCTCCCGGAGGGGTTCCCGGAGAAGTACCGCGCCGCGATCCTCCGCGCGACGGACCAGTGCGCCGTGAAGAAGCACCTCGTCTCGCCGCCCGAGATCGAGGTCGAAGCCGTCTGAGGTCGCGGGAGCGCCGGCCGGCGGCCCGCCGGGGGACCCGCCCGCGGCGCACCTCTCGGGGCGTTCAGGGCCGGGCGACGAGCCGCCGCATCGTCCCGCTCGCCCGGTAGCTTCCCTCCTCGAGCCGGAAACCTGCCGCCCGGACGGCCGCCACGGTGTCGCGGTTCGGCCGGCAGCCGCCCGTGAGCCGCGTCCAGAGCGGCTGGACGGCGTCCTGGATGCGGGCGTGCCACGGCCCGTCGGCGCGGACGTGCTCGAGCATCCGGAGCCGGCCGCATGGGGCGAGGACCCGCCGGACCTCACCGAACGCGCCGGCGGGATCCGTGACCGAGCAGAAGACGAGCCCGGAGACGACGGTGTCGAACGTGCCGGGGCGGAAGGGGAGACGCTCCGCGACGGCCCGGACGAGAGGGGTGTCGGGGGAGCGGCGCCGGGCGGCCCGGAGCGTCTCGAGGCACGGGTCGAGGCCGACCGCGCGGATCGCAGCGCTGAAGAGCGGCAGGTTTCGGCCCGTTCCGCAGCCGAGGTCGAGGACGCGCCCGTCGGCGCCGCTGGCAAGCCAGCGGCGCCACCGCCCGAGCCCGGTCGCTTCGAGGAGCGCGAGGCCGGCGTCGTAGAGGAGCGGAACCTGCTCGACGCCTCTCACGGTCGGCTGCTTCGCACGGCAGCGGGGCTCACGAGAGCTTCTCGAAGACCCCGAGCCCGCGGTTCTTCCGGACGTCGTTCCAGGGGAAGTAGGTGCCGTTCATGGCGACGTAGACGCCGTGCGGGAGGACCTGGACGAAGGAGAGGGCGCTCCCGAGGTTGAAGAGGCCGTCGGAGCTCCCGAAGGCGTACGGGATCATCGCGCCGGTCAGGACGATCGTCTTCGGCAGTCCGACCGCGCCGAGGACGCGCGCGGTCTCTTCCATCGTGTCGGTCCCGTGCGTGATCACGATCTGCTCCTCCTCGGACTTGCAGCAGATCTCCTCGATGATCTTCCGGTCGGAATCGGTCATCTCGAGGCTGTCGACCATCATGACCGTCCGGACGCGGGTCTGCAGCCGGCAGCGGCCGAGCTTCAGCATCTCGTGGATGTGGGTGTCGCGGAAGTAGAGCTTCCCGGTCAGCTCGTCGTAGTCCTTGTCGAACGTGCCGCCGGTGATGAGGAGCTTGATCGCCATCGGATCCCCCGGCCGTCGATGATAGAGCCGGGCCGGAGGGTGCGTCGGAGCCCTCGCCCCGAGCCCCGGCCGGATTCTCCTTGCTCGATCCGGAGATATTCGCTACGTTCCGCGCATCGGCCAGGTCGGAGACCGTCTGGAGAGGGGGCCTCTCACCGGAGGAGATGTATGAAGGTGAAGCTGGGCGCCACGCTGCTCGTCGGAATGCTCATGCTGGCGCAGGGCGAGGTTCAGGCACAGGGGAAACCCGCCTCCGCGGTCAAGAAGTTCCGATTCAAGGGGGGGAAGATCGAGACCGGGAGGCTTTACGCCTACGATCGCTTCGACCCCGCCGGCGGGCGCGCGGGGAGCGTCCTCGTCTACGTTCCCGACCGGAAGCGGGTCGAGATCTTCCGCGCGAAGACGGGGGCCGGCGAAGGGCAGGCCTTCTCCGGGGAGATGAACTGGGACACGTTCACGCTCCGGTCGTTCGAGGTCTCGAGAGTCTCCCGGGACGGAACGACGACCCGGCAGGCGGCCGGGACGTTCGGCGACGGCGCCCTGGCGGTGTCCGTGGAGGACCCGGCCCTGTACCGCGGCGCGGAGGGCGCGGCCACGTTCACCGTCCCCCTTCCGGCGATCCCGGCCCATCTCTACAGCCTCGACCTCATCACGCTCGGCCTGGCCCTGCGGCACGTGGCCGATCCCTCGGGGTCGGTGGAGGTCGGCGTCCTCACCGAGAACCCGAAGGTCGGACCTCAGAGCCCGAACCTCTTCGTCGCCGCGGGGACGGCGACGGTCGAGTTCGTCGAGGACGTCACGCGCGACGGCGTCTCCTGCGGCAAGTACCGGGTTTCCGGCCCGGCGCTCGGCGGTCAGGAGGGCTTCGTGTGGCTCCACAAGGACGAGGGCTACCTCCAGGACGCGGAGATCCCCGTCTCCCCGACGCCCGATCTCCCCGACGTGAAGATCACCCTGCGGTCGGTCGAGAAGCTGTCTGAGAAGGACTGGCCGGCGCGCCGGCTCCGAGAGATCTCGGGCGTACCGAGATAGGACCGCGCCCCGGGGCGGTCAGGCGACCAAGGGCAGGAGGAGGGGCGCCTCCTCGAGGAACGGCTGCTCCGCGATCTCGGCGAGCGCCCGGGTGACGCGCTCCTCCTCCGTCGCCTCCAGGGTCACGACGAACGGGAGCGCGCGCTTCTCGGCCCAGGGGACCTGGAGGACGGCGTCGA
>JAKLER010000339.1 GCA_022711615.1 Acidobacteriota bacterium | reverse complement strand
AGCCAGAGATGAAGGACGACCGGCGCGAGGAAGCTCGCGGCGACGGCGTCGGGAAGGCCGAAGAGACCCCGGGGAAGCGTCGCGACCTCGAGGACCGAGCCGGTCTCTCCGGCGCCGAGACGGTAGGCGAACGCCGTCGCGCCGAGGGCGAGGAGGTTCCAGACGGTCCCGACGAGGATCGGATCGGCCCGCCGCACGACGGCGAAGAGCGCGAACAGGAGCCCGGCGCCGAGCCCGGCGAGGGCCGCCGAGAGGAGGCCGCCCCAGGCCGGCAGGCCGGCGCGCCCTGCGGCGAAGGCGACCCACGCCCCGAACAGCATCGTTCCCTCGAGGCCGATCTGGATCGAGCCGGAGCGCTCGAGGAGGAGCTCGCCCGTCGCGGCGAGGAGGAGCGGGGCCGCGAGCAGGAACGCGATCTCGGCGAAGCCCGTCATCTCTCCCTCCGTCCTCCCCGGGCGAGGAGGAGAGCGAGCACCGCGAGCGCCGGGACGATCGACGCCAGCGAGGACGGGACGCCGGCGTCGCGCTGCAGCGCGCTCGAGCCGGCGCCGAGAGCGGCGAAGAGGAGCGCCGACGCGGCCCCGCCGATCGTCGACATGCCACCGAGGAGAGCCGCGGTGATCCCGGTGTAGCCGACCCCGGCCGTGAACGGGTCGTAGAGCCGCCCGGTCACGGCGAGCACCTCGAGGCCCCCGGCGAGGCCCGCGAGGGCGCCGGACGAGAGGAACGCCCCGACGCGCAGCCCGACGTCCGGCAGGCCGGCGGCGCGGGCGGCGCGGGGCGCCTCTCCGACCGCGCGGAGCGCGAGGCCGAGCGGCGTCCGCGCGAGGAGGAAGGCGCCGGCGGCCGCGAGGAGGAGGGCGAGGAGGATCGCCGCCGTCGCCCGCGACCCGCCGGCCAGCGGCGGCAGGAGGGCGGCGTCCGCGAGCGCGCGGCTCTGCGGATAGTCGCCCGAGGGGTCGCGGAGCGGGCCGCGCACGAGCCACGTCACCCCGGCCGCCGCGACGAGGTTGAGGAGAATCGTCGAGAGGACGGCCGGGACCTGCCGCCGCTCGGCCAGCCAGGCGGCCGGGGCGGCCTGCAGGGCCCCGGCGAGCGGGGCCGCGAGGAGGACGGCCGCGCGGGCTGCGAGGGGCGCGTCGGGGAAGAGCGGTCCCGCGGCGGCGGCCGCGGCGGCGCCCGCGAGGAACTGTCCTTCGAGGCCGATGTTCAGGACCCCGGCGCGGAACGCGACGACGGCGCCGAGCGCCGTCAGGACGAGCCCGGTCGAGCGCGCGAGCGTCTCGCCGAGCGCGGCCGAAGAGCCGACCGCTCCCCGGAGAAGCGCGACGAACGCGTCGGCCGGCGAGGCGCCGGCGGCGAGGACGAGGAGGGCCGCGGCGGCGAGCGTCCCGGCGGCGACGGCGGCGACGGCGGCCGGCCTCACGGCTCGAGCCCCGCCATCCTGAGGCCGAGCTCGGCGAGCGTCGTCGTCGCGGCCAGCGGGGGGGAGAGCGCGCCGCGATAGACGACCCGGATCGGCGCCCCGAGCTCGAGCGCCTCCTCGGGATCGGCCGTCGCCACGAGGACGCCCGCCCCCGCGCGGGCCGCGTCGAGGAGCCGGGCCCTCACGTCCGAGGAGGAGGCGAGGTCGAGCCCGCGCGTCGGGTGGACGGCGACGAGGAGACGGGGCAGCGGCTCGAGCTCCCGCGCGAGGAGGAGCTTCTGCTGGTTGCCGCCCGACAGCTCGCCGGCCTCCGCCCCGGGGCCGCGGGCCCGGACCCCGAAGCGGCGAAGCCGCTCGTCGGCGGCGGCGGCGAGCGCGGCGCGGTCGATCACGAAACGTCCCGGCGGCCGTCTGAGGAAGAGGTTCTCGGCGAGCGAGAGCCCCGGGACGAGGCCTTCGGCCCGGCGGTCGGCCGGGATGAACGCGCCGCCGGCCGCGCGAAAGGCGCGCGGGTCGCCCGGCGGAACGGGCCGCCCGGCGAGGCGGATCCGTCCGCGGGCGGGCCGCACGCCGGCGATCGCGGAGCCGAGCAGGTCGGCGCCGTTCCCGTCCACCGCGAGGAGCGTGAGGGCGGTGCCGGCGGGGACGGAGAAGAACGCGGGCGGGCCGGTCGCCCCGGCGGGGAGGAGGTCCTCGACGGCGAGCGCGGGCAACCGCTCTCCGTCCGATGGCTCGGGACGGAGCGCGCGGGAGCGAGACGAGACCTCGGCTCCGCCGAGGAGGAGCGCTCCGACTGCTTCGGGCGTCGTCGAGGAGACCTCCGCCTCGAGGAGGGTCCTCCCGCGGGAGAGGAGCGTCAGGCGGTTCGCGCCCTCGAAGACCTCGGCCAGCCGGTGCGTGATGAGGAGGACGGCGCGGCCGGTGGCGACCCGCGCCCGCAGCGATCGGAAGAGGGCGCTCGTCTCCTGGGGCGAGAGGACGGCGGTCGGCTCGTCGAGGACGAGCACCCCCGGATCGGACTGGAGGACTGCGGCCACCGCGATCCGCTGGCGGACCCCGACCGGAAGCTCTCCGACGCGCGCACCGGGCGGCCCAAGCTCGAGCCCGAGCCGCCCCTCGAGCCGGAGGACGCGCGCGCGACGCGCACCCGCCGATTCGATGAGCGGCGCGGCGGGGTCGAGGAGCGCGAGGTTGTCGGCGACCGTCGCGGCCTCGACGAGGAGGTCGTGCTGCGGCAGGAGGGCGATGCCGGCGCGTCGCGCGGCGCGGGCGTCCGCCGCGGGAAGGAGCCTGCCGTCCCGCCGGACCTCGCCCGCGTCGGCGCGGAGGAGTCCGGCGGCGATCGCGACCAGGGTCGACTTCCCGGCCCCGTTCTCGCCGAGGAGCGCGTGGAGCTCGCCGGGGCGGATCGTGAGGCGGGCTCCGTCGAGGGCCGTCACGGGGCCGAACGCTTTCCGGATCCCGTTCAGCTCGAGCGCGGCGCCGGGGTCGCTCATCCCGTCGTCGCCGGCCTCACCGGGGCGACCGTCAGAAGTTCCCTCGCGGGACGATGATCGCCCCGGAGACGATCTTCTCCTTCGCTCGGTCCACCTCGTCGACGACGGGGGCCGGGACGCGGCCGAGGAGCGCCGGGTTCCAGACGAACGAGACGACGCCGCTCGCGAGGCCGTAGCGGATCGGCTGGCCGTCGAAGCGCCCTTCCTTCACGCGGCGCGCCGCCTCGACGAAGGCGCGGGGGAGGTCGATGACGGCCGACGCCAGGACGCTGGGCGACACGGCGTTCTGGTCGCGGTTCGCGCCGAAGGCGTAGACGCCCCGCTCGGTCGCCGCGGCGAAGACGCCGAGCGCGGCGGCGTTCGCGTTGTGGAAGAGGAAGTCGCTGCCGCCGTCGATGAGGGCGAGCGCGGCCGTCTTGGCGCCGGCCACGTCCTCGAAGGAGCCGGTGAAGACCGCCGTCGCCTTCGCGCCCGGGTTCCCGGCCTTCAGGCCCGCCTCGAACGCGAGGAACGTCGACTTGATCGACGGGATCTCGACGCCGCCGACCATCCCGGCCTTCGCCGTCCGCGACATCCGGCCGGCCACGAGGCCGCAGAGGTACGTCGCCTGCTCGAGCTCGAAGACGAGCGGGGCCTGGTTGCGCGACGTCCGCGAGCCGGAGGTCGTCAGGAAGACGGTGCGCGGATAGTCCTTCGCCACGCGGGCCGCGGCGTCCTGGAACTCGAAGCCGTGCCCGATGCAGAGCGCGGCGCCCCCGGCGGCGTAGGCCCGGAACTGCTCCTCGAACTCGGACGGCGTCTTCACCTGGACGTGGGAGACCTTCGCGCCGAGCTCCCGCTCGATCGCCTTCAGCCCCTCGAAGGCGCCGGCGTTCCACCCGGCGTCGGAGACGGGGCCGGGAGTCAGGAGCGCCACCCGGAAGCCTTCGGCCGGCTTCGCGGCGGGAGGCCGGCCGCAGGATGGGAGGGAGCCGAGGAGCGGCAGCGCCAGGAGCGAGGCGAGGAATCGGCGGCGCGGCGTCATCGGCGCGAGTTTAGTCCGCTCAGACGGCGGACCGGCCCGCGTCGACCGCCAGCACCTGCCCGGTGATCGAGCGGTTCGATGCGAGGAACAGCGCGGCCGAGACGAGGTCGTCGACGGAGACGGCGCGGCCGAGGGGCGTCCGCGCGACGAGGCGGGCGACCTCCTCGGGCGGCAGCTCCTCCGGCGGAAGAACGATGCCCGGCGCGATCCCGTTCACCCGCACCGAGGGGCCGAGGGCCACGGCGAGGTTTCGCACGAGCGCGTCGACCGCCGCCTTGGAGACCGCGTGGGGGAGGTGCCGCGGCCAGGCCTTCGTCGCGGCCACGTCGGAGACGAGGAGGACGGCG
>JAKLER010000338.1 GCA_022711615.1 Acidobacteriota bacterium | reverse complement strand
CCCTCCTTCCCTCGAACGTCTCCTCCTGCGCCCGCGCCTCCGCCCCCGCGTGGTCGAGCAGCGTGTCGTCCAGGTCGAAGAAGAGCAGCCCCCTCACCCCGTCATCCTCCCACACTCCCCCACCGGTGGTGCCAGGCGTGAAATCGTGTATTGTTTTCGAGCCCGCGCTCGGGCGTCCGCCTTCGTACGCCCTCTGAGCCACGGCTCGCGATCGGCGCCGTCCGGCCCGGCCCCGATCGGCTTCAGGCCGAGAGCAGCTTTCGCAGCTCCGCCAGCCGGCGCGCTTCCGCGGGGTCTTCGGCGAGGCGGCGCTCGAGGTGGGCCACGTCCCGCGAGATCGTCGAGGGGTCCCGCCCGAAGGACCGGGCCGTCTCGGCCAGCGGGATCCTTCCGAGCTCCCGCCCGAGGAGCGCGCAGAGGCTCCGGACGCGGGAGAGGCTCCGGAGGCGCGACGGCCCCGCCAGCTCGGCCACGGAGACTCCCTCGTGCGCGGCAACGGCTTTCACGACGGCGTCGACGGTGAGCGAGCGACGGACGAGGTCCTCGCGCCCCGCCCCGGCGAGCGCCGCGCGGACGAAATCCTCCCCCCCCACGACCGCCCCAAACCGTGCCTCGTCGGGGTCGTAGCGCCCGGCCGTCGAGCCGGAGACGAACTCCTGGAAGAGCCGCCGTGCCTTCGGACGTCCGCCGGCGAGGAGCCCGAGGACTTCCGACGAGGCGAGCCACGCCGGCCCCGTCGAGAGGTAGGCGCCGTGGCTCGACCACGGGAACTCCTCCGGCCGGGACGCGAGGCGCGCCTTGACCGGGTTCCGGTGGATGTATCGGACGACTTCGAGGAGATACGCCTCGCGGTCGACGACGATCCCCTGGAAGCGTCCCTGGAAGAGGTGCCCGGAGCGCTCCCAGCGCCGGTTGAAGTACTGCGCGTACCTCGAGTGGACGTCGTGGACGAGGCGGGAGATCGGCTCGCTCCCCGTCTGAAGCGCGAGGTGGACGTGGTTCGGCATGAGGCACCACGCGAACGCGCGCGCCCCGTACCGACCGCACGCCTCGCCGAGGAGGTCGAGGTACTTCGTGCGGTCGGCGTCGTCGCGGAAGAGGGGCCGGCGCTCGTTCCCTCGGGCGACGACGTGCGTGACGATGCCTGTCGAATCGAGGCGAGGAGGTCTCGGCATGCCACAACAATACACGAATTCACGCCTGGCACCCGGTCTCGGGGAGGGCGACGTCAGCGGCCGAACCAGGCCTGGGTGTCGCGGCGGAGGAAGGCGACGAGGAGCGGGATGGCGGCGGGGAGCGTGCAGCAGCTCGTGAGGCCGAAGGCGATGAGGACGAGGTGGGCGGTCCAGGCCCAGGGCCGGCGTGGGAGGAAGAAGCCGGCGACGTAGAGGGCGAGGAAGAGGGCACCGAGGACCAGGAGGAGTCCGCCCGTCAGGGCGATCTCCCACGGCTCGTCGCGCGGAGGCCAGTCGGCGATCTCCTGACGGAAGACGAGGAGGAGCGCCCCGCCAGCGACGCACGCGAGATAGATCGCCGCCATTGCGCCGAGGTAGAGGCGCTGCCAGCGGAGGCAGGCAGGCTCGACGACGGGGACGGCGAAGACGGGGGGCGGCGCCGGCGGGAGAGGCGGGGGCGGCGGGAGGAGAGGCGGGACGGGGGGCGGAGGCGCGTCCACGTCAGGCGAGGTCGACGCGGTCGAGGAACCCGACGACGACCGAGCGGACGGGCGCCGTGGCCGATCCGACGACCTGGCGCGCGCCGTTCCCCTCGTCGAGGACGAGGACCGGGTCGCCGGGCCCGACGCCGACCGCGTCGATGGCGACGACGTAGTCGCCCGTCTCGGCGCCGTCGGCCCCCGTGCGCGCCACGACGAGCATCTTCTTCCCCTCGAAGAAGGGGTGGCGGATCGTCGCCGTGATCTCGCCGATCACGCGCCCGGTGATCACGCTCCCTCCTTCGCGGGGAGGTGGAGCGCGTCGACGATGCCGACGACGGCGTGGTCGACCGGGACGAACCACGGGTCGAGGAGGAGCGCCGCCTCGCGCCCCCCCTCGTAGGCGACCAGCTCGCCCTCCCCCGCCATCCGCGTCGGGTCGGCGGCGACGAGGGCCTTCCCTTTCGGGGCGCCGTCCTTGCCGAGGGGCTGGAGGAGGAGCATCGGGACCCCCTCGAGGCCCGGCGTCACGACGCACGGCACGACGCGGCCGATCACGCGTCCGAGGAGCACTACGAGGCCTCCTCGCCGCCGAGGTCGACGAAGCGGCTCGCCGCGAACGCGGTGCCGAGCGCGGCCTCGCGCGCGAGGGCGTCGTGGGGGCGGGCGAGGACCCGGTACGAGAGACCCGCCGCGGGCGGGAGGACCGAGGTCACGATCTCGACCGCCGCCTCGAGCTCGTGGAGGTCGCCGCGGAAGAGGGCGAGCCCCTTGCCGGCGAGGCCGGCGTCCGAGAGGCGCACCTCGACGAGGTCGACGAGCGTCCCCTTGAGCGCCCGCTCGCAGGCGAGGACGACCGAGGAGGCCGTCGCCGTCTCGAGGACGAGGAGCGGGCCGCTTCCGTCCTCGCCGCGCCGCCCCTCGAGGGCGTCGAGGAGTCGCGGGTGGACGTCGGCGAGGTAGAGGTGGTCGAGGAGGTGCCCCTCCCCGCGGGCGAGGCCCTCGGCGAGCGCCTCGTCGACGGAGGCGGGGGTGCCGCCGAGGAGCGTGAGGTACCGCCCGGCCGTCACCGTCCCCGAGCGGAAGAAGGCGACGGGGGCCTTCTTCAGCATCGCGTCCGTCGCGTCGAGCCCCGCGGGAACTTCCGCGAAGTCGAGGACGGCGAGGGCGGCGGCGCGCTTCATGGGACGCTCAGGTGATCCGGAAGTTGTCGACGAGGACGCAGCGGCGCCAGCGCGAGAAGCTGCGCGGCGACGTGAGCCCCTCGCCCGTCGGGCTCGCGATCGTGAACGAGCAGAACCCCTCGCCGTCGAGGCCGAGGCCCGCCTGCGACCGGCCGTTCTTGACGAAGATCGAGGCGTCGCACTCCTTCGCCATCCGCGAGAGGGCGTCGAGGTTCCGCGAGTGCATGACGAAGGTGTGCCGGTTCCGCCCCTCGACGGGGACCGCGAGGTCGATCGCCGCGTCGACGCTCGGGACGCGGCAGACGGGCATGACCGGCATCATCTGCTCGGTCCAGAGGAGCGGGTGGTCGGCGTCGACCTCCACGACGATCTGCCTCACGGAGTCGGGGGCGGAGATCCCCATTCGCCGGAGGATGACGTTCGCGTTCTTCCCGATGAGGTCCTTGTCGACCCAGGCGTGCTCGCGCGGCCCGGCCATCTTCGTGAAGATCGCCTTCTCGAGCTCCTTCAGGCGGTCCTTCCCGATCAGGACGGCTCCGGCGGCGACCATCGCGCGGATCAGCTCGTCGGCCACCTTCGCCACGACGAGGACTTCCTTCTCGTCGACGCAGATGACGTTGTTGTCGGTCGAGCCGCCGAGGACGATGTCGCGCCCCGCCTTCGCGAGGTCGGCCGTCTCGTCGACGACGACGGGCGGGTTCCCCGGCCCGGCGCAGATGGCGCGCTTGCCGCTCGCCATCGCGGCCTTCACGACCGCCCCGCCGCCCGTGACGACGAGGAGGCGGATGCCCGGGTGCTTCATCACCTCCTGCGCCGACTCGAGCGACGGCACGGAGACGCCCGTCACGACGTCGGGCGGGCCGCCCGCGGAGACGATCGCCTTGTTGAGGAGGGCGATCGTCCGGATGGAGCACTCCTTCGCGGACGGGTGGACCGAGAAGACGACGGCGTTCCCGGCGGCGAGCATCCCGATCGCGTTGCAGATGATCGTCGACGTCGGGTTCGTGGACGGCGTGAGCGCGCCGATGACGCCGAACGGCGCCGGCTCGATGAGCGAGAGGCCGTGGTCGCCCGTCACCGCCGACGGGTAGAGGTCCTCGAGGCCGGGAGTCCTCTCCGTGACGAGGGCGTTCTTGACGACCTTGTCCTCGGAGCGCCCGAGCCCGGTCTCCTCCCACGCCGCCTTCGCGAGCGCGGCGCCGTTCTCGCGCATCGTCGCGCGGATCGCCTCGATCACCTTCGCGCGGACGCGCAGCGGGAGGGCGACGAAGCGGGGCTGGGCCTTCCGCGCCGCCTCGACGGCGGCGTTCACCGTCGGGTGGATCCCCATCGGGGCTCCGGAGTCCCCTGCGGCCGCGCCGCCGGCCGGCGGCGCGGTCGCGGGCTTGCCGTCGAGGTCCGAGACGATGCGGCGGGCGATCGCCTCGATCTCGGATTCGGTCAGGCGCGCGGCCACGTC
>JAKLER010000337.1 GCA_022711615.1 Acidobacteriota bacterium | reverse complement strand
GACGGAAGCGCGCGGGATGGGAGCCCACTTCGAGGCGGGCGTCGACGCCACGGCGCCGGTGGCCGGCCGAAGGTCGGCCGTGCCGACCTTCATCCGCTTCCCGCCCACCTCGACCTCGGCCTGCCCTTTCGCCTCGTCGAGCGCGAGGAGCTTCCCCGTCGTCCCGAACGGAACGACCTTCACCCTCTCCCCGACGACGACGGGGCCCGACGGTTCCGGCGGCGCCGCCATCTCGAAGAGCGCCTCGGCGTCCTTCCGCGCCTCGCCGACGACGGTCATCAGCGCGCCGCGGGAGACGGCGCGCCCCGCGCGCGCCTCCTCGCGGATCCGGTCCAGCTCGCGGCGCGTCCGCTCGCGGAGCGCCTCGATCGCCCGGTCGATCTCGGTTTTCGCCCGCTCGCGCAGGCGCTGCTTCTCGGTCGCGAGCGCGGCCGCCTCCCGCTCGAGGGCGTCGCGCCGCGAGGCGAGGGCCGCAGCCTCGGCGCGGAGCCTCTCCGCCTCCGCCCGCGCCGCCCGCGTCTCCGACTCGAGGCGCTCGAGCGCCGCGTCGGCCGCGGCCCACCCCGAGCCGAGCCGCTCGCGCGCCGCCTCGAGGACGCGCCGCGGGATGCCGGAGCGCTCCGCGACGGCGAGGGCGCGTGAGCGCCCGGTGGCTCCGGGCCGCACGCGGAACGTCGGGCGGCCGAGGCTCTCGTCGAACTCCATCGCGGCCGAGAGGACGTCGGGGCGGTCGTGCGCCCACTCCTTCACCGCGGCGAGGTGCGTCGTGGCGACCGTCAGCCCGCCCCGACGCAGGTCCTCCTCGAGGACCGACATCGCGATGGCGCCCCCCTCGTCGGGGTCGGTGCCGCTCCCGAGCTCGTCGAGGAGGACGAGGCTCCGGGGCGTCGCCGCGGCGAGCGCCGCCGCGGTGCGCGTCATCGCGCCGGCGAAGGACGAGAGGTCTCCGAGGAGGTCCTGGGCGTCGCCCGCGACGACGAGGAGCCTGTCGAAGACGGGGAGGGAGGTGCCGGGGTCGGCCGGGACGGCGAAGCCCGACTGCGCGAGGAGCGCGAAGAGGCCGACGGTCTTCATCGCCACCGTCTTGCCGCCCGCGTTCGGGCCCGAGAGGAGGACGAGGCGCTGCCCCGCGTCGAGGACGAGGTCGAGCGGGACGGCGTCGGAGCCGCGCTCCTCGGCCCTCTCGCCGAAGACCTCCTCGCGGAGCGGCGCGAGGCGCCGGTCGAGGAGCGGGTGCCGGGCCTTCTTCAGGACGAGCGGGCCGTCCGTCTCGGGGAAGACTCCCTGCGACCGGCGGGCGAGCTCGGCACGCGCCTGGTAGCCGTCCAGCTCCGTGAGGACCTCGACGGCTGCGGAGAGCTCCCTCTTTCGCGCGGCGAACCGCGCCGTGAGCGCGACGAGGATCCGGTGGATCTCCTCGCGCTCCTCCTCGAAGGCCTCCGAGAGCGCGTTGTTCGCCTCGACGACCGCGAGAGGCTCGACGAAGAGCGTCTGCCCCGAGCCCGACTTCTCGTGGACGATCCCGGCGACGCTCTCGCGCCGGTCGGAGCGGACCGGGAGGCAGTAGCGCCCCCCCTTCTCCGTGACGTAGCCGTCGGCGAGCGCGTCGGGCCGCGCGCGGACGAGCTCCTCGAGGCGCCTCACGACGTCGCGCCGGAGGCGGACGATCGCGGCGCGGATCGAGGCGAGGCGCGCCGAAGCGGTGTCGCGGACCCTGCCGTCGGGCTCGAAGGTGTAGTCGCGCTCGCCGAGGAGGTCCTCGAGGTCGCCGAGGGGGGCGAGGAGGGCGGTCAGGTCGGGGAGCTCGAGGCCTTCGAGAGGGACGGCGACCCGGGCCTCCTCGGAACGCTCGACGAGCGCGAAGAGGTCGAGGAGCTCCTCCGGCGCGAGCGCCTGCCCGGCGGCGCCGAGGCGCGAGACGAGCGGGACCCCCTCGTCGAGGCCGAAGATCCGGACGGGCGGGCGAAGGCCGGTGCGGGCGACGAGATCCCGGGTGACTCCCGCACGGCGCCGCACCTCGGCGGGGTCGCCCGAGGGGGTCGCAGCGAGGAGCCGCTCGCGTCCCCGCTCCGAAGAGCAGAAACGCCCGGCGAGCCGAAGCACGCCGGGCCAGTCGACTTCCGTGTGAATCATGAAAAGGGTCTCGGGATCAGACTCCCGCGCGGCGCTCCTCGGCCAGCTTCCGCAGCATCTTCTTCCTCGCGGCGATCGCTTTGCGCTTCCGCTTGGTCGACGGCTTCTCGTAGTGCTGGCGCTTCTTGAGCTCCGACAGGATCCCCGACTTCTCGCACTTCCGCTTGAAGCGGCGCAGCGCGTTCTCGAAGGACTCGTCCTCCTTGACGTGGATCAAAGGCAACTGAGAGTCACCCCTTTCGGGCCCGGAGTGGCGCGGCCGAGTCGGCCGGACCGAGGCGGACCTGCGAGTCTACGAGTCCGTCCCGGCGCCGTCAACCGCGGCCCGCCCGGGGCGGGACCGTCGGGAACGCGCGTCTATAATGCCGGCTCGCGACCCCGAAGGCATCCAGGAGAGGCGTGTCATGCCCGTCGACCCCGCCGCCAATCGCAGGTTCATCGAGTCGCTTTCGACCCTCCTCGAGGACCACCTCGCGACCTGGAAGTCCCAGCTCGCGGATACCCGCAACGAGATCGACCAGCTGATCTCGAAGGCCTCGGAGAGCATCCCCGCCCAGGCACGGCACCTGTTCCCCGAGGACCTCGTCGCCACGCTCCTCGAGGACGCCGTCCCGCCGGCCCCGGCGCCGGAGCGCGTCGTCGAGAAGGTCGTCGAGCGGGTCGTCGAGACCGTGACCGTCCCCGGCCCCCCCGCGGCTCCCGACTGGGGCCTCGTGAAGAGCTCGATCGCGGCGATCGAGGGCTCCCGGACGCAGGTGGACGTCCTGACGCACTTCCTGACGGAGGCGCAGGTCCACTCCTCGCGCGCCGCGCTCCTCGTCCTCCGCAACGACCGTCTGACGGGCTGGAAGGCGCTCGGGTACGACGCCTCCGGCGGACGGGACGATTCCGTCAAGGGGCTCGACCTGGCGGCGGGAGACGACCCGTTCGTGGAGGCGTGCCTGCATGCGGAGAAGCCGATGGTCGCGGTTCCGCCGCCGGAGAGCGGGGCGCTTCGCCGCGCCCTCGGAGGCCATCCGCCGGCCCGGACCCTGCTCGTCCCGATGGTGATCCGCGACCGGATCGCCGGCCTCCTCTGCGCCGACGAGCTCCCCGGCGAAGAGGGGCGCCTGAACGAGTCGGCCATCGAGGTCCTGACGTTCGTCACAGGCCTCTCGGTCGATCTCCTCGCGGCGCGCAAGAAGATCCCCTCTCCGGCGCTCACGCCGCGTGGAGAGGAGGTCCGGACCTTCCAGCCGGCGATTGCGGCCGCCGCCGAGCCGGCTCCCGAATCCGAGCCGGCTCCGGCTCCAGCTCCCGCCCCGCCCGTGTCCGCCGCGATGGCCGCCCCGACGGCCCCTCCTGCGCCGCCCGCACCGGCGCCGGCCCCTCCCGAAGCGCCGCCGGCGTCGGCCTCGCTCTCGATCACGGGCGACCTCCCGGGACGCTCGGTCTTCGAGCAGACCGACCCGGGCTCCGCGCGGAAGACGCGCCGGATCACCGACGCTGGCGAGGCGCTGCGGGCGCTCGAGGAATCGGCGACCACGAAGAAGAAGGATCCGTTCTCCGGCGTCGACATCCTCACGGCCTCGGGAGCGCGGAGCGCCGCCGCTCTCGGGCTCGCGACGCCGCGTCCCGGCTCCTCCGCGCCCGAGCTGACGCCCCGTCTGGCCACGCCGACGCCCGCCGCCCCGCCGAACCGGGGCGACCTGACGATGGCCTTCGAGCAGATCAGGACCGTCACGCCGCCGCCGCCGCCGGCCCCGGCGCCGCCGACGCCCGCGCCGACACCCCGTCCGCCGGCGCCGCCTGCGGCTGTCGCCGCGGCGGCTCCCCCGGGAGGCCTCGACGTGCCGGCCGGGTCGGCCGCTTCCCCCCTCGCGCCTCCGCCCGGATTCGTTCCGCGGTCCCGCGCCCCGCGCGGCGGGGACGACCCGCAGCGGGCCATCGACGACGCCCGCCGCATCGCCCGCCTCCTCGTCTCGGAGATCAAGCTCTACAACGAGCGAAAAGTGGCCGAGGGCCGCGTCGCCTGCGACCTCTACGAGCGCCTGAAGGACGACATCGAGCGGAGTCGTCAGGTCTATGCCGAGCGGACCCCGGAGCACGTCCGGGCGACCTCGGACTTCTTCCAGGAAGAGCTCGTCAGGATCCTCGCCGACGGAAAGCCGGAAGCGCTCGGTCCGATCCCCTCCTG
>JAKLER010000336.1 GCA_022711615.1 Acidobacteriota bacterium | reverse complement strand
GCGGCAGCTCGTCTCCCTCGACCGCCGAGAGGTAGACCCACGAGGTCGCGCGGGTGATGCCGACGAAGAGGAGCCGGAGGAGGGAGGAGGCGCCCCGGACGAGGACGTCGGAAGTCGAGAGGCGGGGGAGGAGGACGGAGTCGAAGGTGAGGCCCTTCGCGCTGTGGTACGGCATCACCTTGACGAGGTCGGAGGCGAAGTCGAGCGGCGGGAAGGGGCCCGGGCGCGCGCCGGGGCGGTGCGGGACCTCGACGGGGATGCCGAGGCGGGAGAGGCCGCAGGCGAAGGAGGCGACGAGGCGGCGGCCCGGGAGGAGGACGGCGACGCGCTCGCCGCGGAGGAGCCGCGCGCGGGTGACGTCGGCGAGGCGGGCGATCTCGTCGGAGGGGTCGCGGGCGAGGTAGAGGAGCGGCTTCTCGCGCTCGACCGCCGCGGTGGGCGCGTTCCGAAGGAAGGCCTGGCGCGCCTCGCCCTCGGGGAGGAGGCGGGAGGCGAGGCGCGAGACGCAGGGCGAGCAGCGCCAGGCGTCGAGGAGGGCGACGGAGCGCGAGGGGATGCGGAGGGCGGCGAGGATCTCCTCCTCGCGGGCGCCGCCGTCGTAGATCCGCTGGCCCGGGTCGAGCGCGACGGTGAGGTGGCGGGAGACGGCGGCGAGGGTCTCGAAGGCGTGCGCGTCGAGGTCCTGCCCCTCGTCGACGAGGACGGCGTCGTAGAGCGGCGGGCGGTCGGGGTGGCGGCGGACCTCGCGGAGGACGCCGTCGCGGATGGCGTCGAAGCGGGGGCGGCCGCGCCGCTCGTCCCACGGCTTCTCGGCCGAGACGAACCGCTCGTAGTGCGCGGCGCACCAGTCGTCGAAGGTGCGGACGGCGCTCTCGGGAATGCCGAGCTCGGCGAGGGCGGAGCGGAGGAACGCGGTGAGGGCGTTGGTGTAGACGAGGACGAGGAGCCGGCCCTCGGGAATGCGGAGGGAGTCGGCGAGGCGGCGGGCGCGGTGGAGGAGGACGAGCGTCTTGCCCGAGCCGGGGCCGCCGGAGAGGACGCGGTGGCCGTCGGCGGGGAGCTCAACGGCCCGGAGCTGCGCGGGCGTCAGGTCGCGGAGGGGGACGAGCCAGCCGGCCAACTCTGATCCGCTCAGTTCGTCTGCGCGAAGGCGGCGAGGACGGGGAGGAGGCCGTCGACGAACGGCAGGCCCGGCTTCGTGGTGCGGCGCCGCTTCTCCTCGGCTTCGGCCGCCGCGAGGCGGGGCGCGTCGCCCGCGAGGCGGCAGGCGGCGAGGTACCAGGCGAGCGCGAAGTCGCCCTGCGTGGGGAGCGGGGCGAAGGTGGCGAAGGCCCGGGCGAGGTCGGCGTCGCGGTCGGGAACGTCGCCGAGGCCGTCGTGGACGAGGGCGCGGAGGACGAGGTACGCCGCATCCGGGTCGCGGCGGATCGCCTCGGTCACCGTGGAGAGCGCCTCCGCCAGGAGCCCCCGGCGCCTGCGGGCGAGGGCGAGGTTGAAGAGCGCCTCGCTGCCGGTCGGGTCGGCCTCGGCGCTCTCGAGGTAGAAGCGCTCCTCGCGCCCGTCGTCGCCCAGCTCGCCCGCGAGGAGCCCCATCCGGAAGAGAAGGTCGGCGTCGGGCCGGCCCTTCGCGCGGAGGAGGGCGCGGTAGACGGAGAGCGCCTTCTCGCGCTGGCCGAGGTCGGCGTAGAGGCGGGCCGCCTCCTCCGTCGCCGCGGCCGCCTTGCTCCCGGAGAGGAGGCCGGTGCGGAGGCTCTCCTCGATCTCGAGGAGGCGCTCGCGCTTCGGCTGGGAGTTGACGACGTTCGTGAGCGGGTTCTCGAGCCGGAGCTCGTGTCCGCCGGCGCCGGGGCGCGCGGGGAGGTCGACGCGGAGGTGGAGGAGCTGGTTCGCGTCGACGCGGTAGCGCAGGCGCAGGGGCTCGCCCTGGCGGACGGGGGGCGGGAAGAGGCAGAGGGCGTTCAGCACGGGGCCGCCGGCGCCGTCGCGCAGCTCGACGCGGAGCGGGAGCGGCTCGCGCGTGCGCGACTCGGGGACGGCGAGCTCGGTGCAGGCGGCGAAGCCGCCGGAGGCGGGGAAGGGGAGGGGCGTGCCGCGTGCGACGAGCTCGACGAGGCCCGAGGCCGTGCGGACGGATAGGGCGTTGCCGGTCACGGGTGTCAGGAGGCCGCGCCTCGAGGCCGCCAGCGAGAGGGCGTGGAGCGCGGCGCCGCGGGCCACGGACGACTGCACTGCCTCGGGCGTCTCCTCGCGGAAGACGCGGGCGGTGGGGAAGCGGCGCGCGACGGAGTCGACGACCTGCGGGATGAGGCTGCTGCCGCCGACGAGGAGCGCCCCGTCGATCTGATCGGCCGAGAGGCCGGCGCGGGAGAGGGCGTCCTCGATCGGGGCGAAGATCGAGCAGGTGGTGCGGTACTCGTCTCCCTTCGCGTAGAGGAGCTCCTCGTCGAGGAACGGCTGGAGAACGGCGTCGAGCTCGCGGGCGGTGAGGCGGGGGCTCGTGAGGTGGAGGTCGCGGCCGTCGGGGAGGCGGCAGGGGTAGGAGCCGGGGAGGGTCTTCGCGACGTCGCTCCGGTCGGGCTCGCTCGAGTCGGCACCCTCCCGGCGGCCGAGGCCGCGCAGGCGCCGGATCTCGGAGCAGAGGCCGACCTTGAGCGCCTCGGCCACGCCGAGGAGGGCGGGGACGACGACCCGGGCCTTCTCCTCGTAGTCGAGGTCGTGACGGCCGAGGCCGTTCTCGTCGAGGAGGCGCGGGATGAGGAGCTGGTGGACGAGCGCCGCGTCGACGTCACCGCCGCCGAGGCGGTGGTAGCGCGAGACGGCGAGCGTGGCGGCGCGGAGCGGCTCGCCCGGGGCGGGGAGGGTGACGCGGAAGACGGCGGTGTCACAGGTGCCGCCGCCGAAGTCGAAGACGAGGAGGTGCTTCGTCTCGCCGGCGCGGCCGAGCGCGTCGAGGCCGTTGCGGTCGGCGTGGTCGAGGAAGGCGGCGATCGGCTCGTCGAGAAGGTCGCCGTCGGAGACGGGGAGGCCGGCGGCGCGGGCGGCGGCAAGGGTGTCGGCCCGCTGGGCGGCCTGGAACGACGCGGGGACGGTGACGACGACGCGGTCGGGGGGCGGCGCGCCCTTTCGGGCGGCGGCCGCGGCGAGGAAGCGGAGGACGTGGGCGCCGATCTCGGAGGCGTTCCGGCACCCCTCGGGGGCGCGGTGGTACGTCTTCCGGACGCCGATGTCGTTCTTCGTGTCCCAGAAGAGGTCGCGGTTCGGGGAGAGGCCGAGCTCGCCGGCGCGGGCGCGAAGGCGCTTCGCTCCCTCGCCCACCCACGTCTTCCCGCGGTGGATCGCGACGACGGACGGGACGAGGACGTGGACGTACTCGCCCTCGGGCGTCTCCTGCTTCACCTCGAGGGTCGTGATCGTCCGGCCGCCGGGCCCGACGACCGCTTCGGTGACGGTGGAGTTGGTGGTGCCGAGGTCGATTCCGAGGACCCTCACGTTTCGTGCCTCATCGGAAGTCCCTCCGCCGGGAAGGATCGGGCCGGAGGGAGGACAGTTGGTGTCCCTGGATGCGGGGGATGCGCGACGGCGCCGTCACTTTCGGCGCTTCGCGAGGCGCGCCTCGAGGAAGGCGATGTCCTCGGCGTCGCCCGGTGCAGAGCGGTTCTCCGACCCTCCCCCGCGCCCGACCCCTCCGGTGAGACCCCTCCGGTGCCAGGCGTGAAATCGTGTATTGTTACAACAATACACGATTTCACGCCTGGCACCAAAGCTTCGGTCGTTGGCGATAGACTTCTGGTTGCGGATGATCCGCAACTAGGAATGAAACGCAAGACCGAGCCCGACCGGACCGAGCAGCGGCTCGAGCGCCTCCGGACGGCGGCGCGAGAGGCGGGGCTGAAGCTGACGCCCCAGCGCCTCGAGGTCTTCCGGGAGATCGCGGGGACGGACGAGCACCCCGACGTGGAGACCGTCTTCCGCGCCGTGCAGGAGCGGATGCCGACGGTCTCGCTCGACACGGTCTACCGGACTCTCTGGGCTCTCCACGACCTCGGCCTCGTCTCGACGCTCGGGCCCCAGCGAAACGGCGTGCGGTTCGACGCGAACCTGGAGCGGCACCATCACTTCTCGTGCGTCCGCTGCGGGCTCGTGCGCGACTTCGAGAGCCCGAAGCTCGACGACCTTCCGCTGCCGGCCGACCTGAAGGGCCTCGGCAGCGTCCTGAACGCGCACGTCGAGGTGCGCGGCCTCTGCACACGGTGCGGGGGCGAGAAGAAGAAGAGCGCGTAGCCCCTGTCCCGAGCCCGGTCCCCGGCAACCC
>JAKLER010000335.1 GCA_022711615.1 Acidobacteriota bacterium | reverse complement strand
GACTCCCGCGGAGAGGACGAGGCCGACCCCGCCGCCGGCGAGCGCGAGGACGAGGTTCTCGGTGACGAACTGGAGCGCGAGGCGCGTCCGCGTGGCCCCGAAGGCCCGCCTCACGCCGACCTCGGGCGCGCGCTCGAGGATCCGGCTCAGCGCGAGGTTCACGAGGTTCAGCGCGGGGAGCGTCATGAACGCGAGGGCCAGGCCGCTGAGGAGGGCGACGAAGAACGTCGCGCGGTTCGGGCGGTTCCCGAGCGGGAGGCGCGCGATCGCCTCGAGGATCGTCTCCGCCTCCGCCTCGAGGCGGTCGAACGGCTTCTCGCCCGAGAGATCCACGGCCGCGACACGGCGCCTCAGCTCCTCCCGGATGCCGGGGAGGTCCGCCGCGCTCCTCGCGACGACGAACGCCTTCCAGTCGTCCACCCACGCGCGCCGCCAGTCGTCGTTTCGCGCGGTCCGGGCCGGGAGCCAGACGTCGGAGAAGGCGACGGGCCGGAGGAAGGGGACGTCCTCGACGACGCCGACGACCGTGAACGTCCGCCCGTCGAGGACGAGCGTCCTCCCGACGGCCGGGCCGGTGCCGAAGAGCCTCCGCCGGGTCGCGTCGTTGACGACGGCCACCGGGTTCGCGGCGGCGTCGTCGGCCTCGGTGTAGGGCCCTCCCTCGAGGAACCGGAAATCGAGCGCCCGCCAGAACGCGCCGTCGGTCCGCTTCACCCAGAGCGGCAGACGCTCGCCGTCCCGGTAGGTCACCTCCCGGTCCCCCTGCGAGTAGAACGTCGTCACCTCCGCTCCCGGCAGGTCCCTCACGCACGTCTCGAGGAACCGGCCGCCCGCGCCGCCGGAGCGCGTCCAGCCTTCGCTCTTCAGCGAGACCCGGAAGACGCCGAGACTGCGGGGCCACCGGGTCTCGGGCGGGTAGGCGCCGATCGTGTGGTCGAGAAGGGCCGCCGCGACGACGAGGACGACGAGCGTCAGCGCCACTCCGAACAGGCTGACGGCGGTGAAGAACTTCCGGCGGAGGAGGACGCGGACCGCGGTCTTCAGCGTGTGCGCGAGCATCGTCAGCTCACCGGGCGCCCGTCGAAGAGGCGGACGACGCGGTGCGTCTTCGCCGCCTGGCGCTCGTCGTGCGTCACCATCACGACCGTCGTCCCGTCCTCGCGGTTCAGCTCCGAGAGGAGCGCGAGGACCTCGTCTCCCATCGCGCTGTCGAGGTTCCCGGTCGGCTCGTCGGCGAGGAGGACGCGGGGCGAGCCGACGATGGCCCGCGCGATCGCGACGCGCTGCTGCTGGCCGCCGGAGAGCTGCGAGGGGAAGTGGCGCGTCCGGGCCGAGAGGCCGACGCGGTCGAGCGCCGCCTCGGCCTTCCGCCGCCGCTCGCGCGCGCCCCCGCCACGGTAGAGGAACGGCACCTCGACGTTGTCGAGGACGGAGAGGTCCGGGACGAGGTGGAACGTCTGGAAGACGAAGCCGAGCTCGGCGTTCCGCACCTTCGCGAGCGCCCCGTCGGAGAGGGAGTCGACCTTCCGCCCGTTCAGCTCCACCGAGCCGCGGGTCGGCGCGTCGAGGAGCCCCATCACGTGGAGGAGCGTCGACTTCCCGGAGCCCGAGGGCCCCATGATCGACACGAGCTCCCCGGCCTCCACCTCGAGGCTCACGTTCGACAGGGCGATCGTCTCGATCCGGTCCGTCCGGTAGACCTTCTCGACGTTCGAAAGTCGGATCATCGCGTTTCCCCCTTCCGTCCCTTCACGCCCACCCGGGTCAGGTGCGCGTAGTCCGTCATCTCGGAGAGGACCACCTCGTCCCCGTCCGCGAGGCCCGAGAGGACCTCGTATCGATCGGCGTTCGAGACCCCGAGCCGCACTGCGGTCCGCACCGCCTCGTCTCCCTTCAGGACCCAGACCGAGACGCCCCCCTCGGCCGCTCCGAACGACCCGCGCGGCAGGCGCAGCGCCCGCTCCTTCCGCCCGGTGACGATCTCCACGTCGACGCGCAGGCTCGGCCGGAGGAGCGCGTGCGCCCTTTCGGAGAGGGAGACGCTCACGGCGACCTGCCCCTCCCGCACCTCGGGCGCCACGCGCCGGATCGTCCCCGGCAGGCGCGCGTCGTCGATCCGCACGAGAGCCTCCTGCCCGGGCGCCACGCGCGCCGCGTGGACGTCGGGGACGAGCGCGTCGACGCGGAACGCCGTGAGGTCGGCCACCCGCGCGAGGACGTCCCCCTTCCGCACGGCGGAACCCTCCTCCGTCGCGACGAACGTCACGACGCCGTCCGCCTCGCTCCGGGCAGCGGAGAGAGCGAGCTCGCGCTCGGCCTGGGCCGCCTCGCTCCGCGCCGTCGCGAGCTCGATCTCGAGGGAGCCTCTCTCCACGTCGGCGGAGCGCCGGGCGAGGCGCATCTCGTCCTTCAGGCGGGCGACCTCCACGCGGGTCCGCGCCTCGTCGAGCTCGGACTGGCGGAGGAGCTCCTCGGAGACGAGCCCCTCGGCGAAGAGCTTCCGGTTCCGCTCGAGGCTCGCGCCCCAGGTCGAGAGGGTCAGGCCGGCGACCTCGACCCGGCTCTCGAGCGAAGAGAGCGTCCCCTCGAGCGCGAGCGCGGCGCGCTCGGCCGCCGCCTCCTTCAGCCGGAGCTCCTTGCGGAGGCGGGCCGCCGCGAGGGCCGGCCCTGTCGTGTCGAGCTCGAGCAGGGGCGTCCCCGCCATCACGGCGGCGCCGGGCTGGACGAGGACGCGGAGGATCCGGGAGTCGATCGGGCTCGAGATCACACGCTCGGATTCCGGGACGACCGTCCCCGGCGCCGAGAGAGTCGCGGCCATCGGCCCGACGTCGACCCTTCCGGTCCTCACCCGGGCGAGCGTGAGCGACGGTCGGAGGAGAGCGCGGAGGCCGAGCCACGCCCCGGCGAGGATTGCTGCGGCGACGAGAGCCGCCCACGCCCTCCGGATTCGCCTGCCGCGGATTTCACGGTCGTCGAGCGGTCGATCCACGCCGTGCCGGAGCGCAAGCGGGGTGCCAGCTCACGCGGCGTCGCCAACTCATTCGCGGAGAAACGTATGCGTCGCGCGGAGCGGAGCGGGGCCGCCGACGGAGATGTCCGTCGCCGGACGTCGGTGTCCGGAACCGGACGATCTGGCGTGCCGGCGTCCCGACTTCAGCGCGCTTCGTCGGGGGCGGGGAATCCGCGTTCGGCGAGCGAGGCGAGGAGGAGGTCGTAAGAGGCGCGCTCGGGGGTGCCCGCCTCGGGAGGTCGCGTCGCCGCGAACGCCTCCTCGAGGCTCGTCGGGCCGCGCAGCCCCGCCGTCACCGGAGCGCCGCGCTCGACCATGAGCCGCGCCTCGTCCCACGCCCGCCAGAGGATCGCGCGCGCGAGCGGCGTCCGGCCGTTGACGTCGACGACGTCGAGCCGGGCCCCCGCTTCGACGACGGCCCTCACGTTCGGCCAGGCATTCGCGTTCATCGCCGTGAAGACGAGCGGTGTCGGGCGGTCGAGGTCGTCCGGCAGGACCGTGTCGGGGCTCGTGCCCTTCCCGAGGAGGGCGCGCAGGACCTCGACGAAGGCGGGCTCCTGCGCCGCGAGGCGGAGGGCGCTCGGCTCACCCTCCGGCCCGCGCAACGGGTCGGCGCCCCGTCGCGCGAGCTCGAGCGCGGCGTCGACCTGCCGTTTCCGGAGCGCGAAGCCGAGGAGCGACTCGCCGCCCCTCCCCGGCGCGTCCGGGTCGACGCTCCCGAGGAGTAATCGGACCCGCTCGATCCGTCCCTCCTCGATCGCTTCCGCGAGCGCCCGCGCCCCGGGCTCGCGGAAGCGCGCCCGGGCGCCTGCGGCGCGGGCCTTCCCGAAGGCGGAGATCCGGCCGGCCCCCTCGAGCGCGAGCGTGAGGAGGAGCGGCGCGGCCGCGACCACCGCCGCGGCGGCCTTCGCGCCCGTCGATCGGCCGAGGAGGAAGATCGCGAGCCCGACCAGCGGGAACGGCAGGACGAGCACCGCGAACGCCCCGGCCATTCCGCGGCCCGCCGCGTCGGAGCGGCCGGCCCGGACGGTCCACGCGTTCGCGACGACGGCGGCCATCGCGACGCCGAACGCGGCCCAGAACGCGATCGTGACGAGCGCGGAACGTCGAATTGGGAACCTCCTGCGGGGCTCTCCCGGGCGTGCTGCGAGCTGCCCGGGAGGATAGCCGAGCGGCCGTCAACCCTTCGTGACGCGCCCCACGAACCGCGACGTCATCACCCCCGCCACGGCGACCGGCGCGCCGAGGAGGACGACCGAGACCGGCAGGAACGCGTCGGGCGCGAGGAGCCCGGGGCGCGCGAGGAAGAGCGCCGCCAGCGCCGA
>JAKLER010000334.1 GCA_022711615.1 Acidobacteriota bacterium | reverse complement strand
GAGATCGCGCCGCCGGCGGGCGAAGAGGAGGGATCCGCCCTGTCGGCCACGATCCCAGACTCCGGCGGTCCGGTTCCCCGGGTCTGGCGCCTGTGTTTGGTGCCAGGCGTGAAATCGTGTATTGTCTCTGACAATACACGATTTCACGCCTGGCACAGATTCGGGGGGCACAGATTCGGGGTTGGCACCGATTCGGGGCGCCCGATGCGGGGCGCCCGATGCGGGGGCCTCCCCGGGGCGACCCGGTCCGGAAGGCGCCGGAACGTGCGGGCTACCCGTCGGTCCAGCGGAAGCGCAGGCGCGCGACGAGGAGGAACAGGACCGTGTAGCCGAGGAGGACGGCGACGGCCGGAAGGGCGCCGGCCACGAGGCCGGCGCCGCGCCACGTCACCGCATCGAGGCCGTCGATCGCCCAGCGCGTCGGCAGGACGAGCGTCACCTTCTGCAGCCACGCCGGAAAGACGAAGGCCGGGACCCAGCCGCCGCCGAGCATGACGAGGAGGAGGACGGCGAGGATCGCGAGGCCGCGCGTGGCCCCGGGCGTCCTTCCCAGGGCCGCGAGGAGGAGGCCGAACGAGGAGGCCATCAGCGCCGACGCGAGAAGGAGGAGGACGAAGCCCGAAACGCTCCCCTCGACCCGGACCCCGAGGACCACAATGCCGAAGGCGAACGTCGCCCCCACCGAGACGAGGCCCACGAGCGCGCCGGCGACCGCCTTCCCGAGGAGGAGCGACGAGCGGGAGAGCGGGGCGGCCCGGAGCCGTTTCCAGATCCCGCCTCGACGCTCCAATAGGAAGGCGATGCCGAAGTCGAGAGCGACGAAGAGGAGGAACTGGATCCCCATCCCGGCGAAGGAGTGTGCGTAGCTGTTGTACGTCACCCCCGGGCGCGCGGTGACCGGCTCTTCCTTCAGCGTGAAGGGGACCGCCGTTCCCGGCCCGCCCGCCGTGCCGCCCCCGGCCGTTCCGCCCTTCGCCGCCCCCTGCCAGCGCGTCACGTCGCGCAGCAGGTCCTTCAACGCCTGACGCTCGTCCGTCGGAGGCGACGGATCGGCCTCGAGCGCGCCCAGGCTCTCCTGGAGGACCGTCGTCCCCGTCGCTCCGCCGAAAGCCTCCCGCGACGATTCGCGGAAGACCTTCTCGGCGAGGAGTCCCCGCACGAGGCCCGCTTCCGTCGCGCGCGAGGGGTCGACGAGGAGGACGATCTCGGGCGCCGCCGCGGCGCCGAAGAACGCCTGCACGGCGCCCACGCCGAAGCCCTTCGGCAGGACGACCCCCGCGGCGACCTTCCCGCTTCGCACGGCCCGCCGCGCATCCTCCGCGGTCGCCGGGCTCACGGAGAGGAGAGCGTCGGCCGCGAGGCCCGCCACGATCGCGCGCGACACGGCGCTGCCGTCCGCGTCGGCGACGAGGACCGGGATCTTCGCCGCGTCCTGCCGCCCCGCGCCCGAGAAGAGGAAGCCGAAGAACGTCGCCAGGAGGATCGGCGTCACGATCCCGACGACGACGGATCGCCGGTCCGAGAAGAAGAGCTTCAGCTCGTGGACGACGATCGCGGAGACCTGTCTCACCGCTCGTCCCTCAGGGCGTGGCCCGTCAGGTGGAGAAAGACCTCCTCGAGCCGCGGCGTCCCGCCGCCCGCTCCGGGAACGGCGATCCCCCGCGCGGCGAGGAGGGCGAGGGCGGCGCGAGCCTCGTCGTCGAGATCGCGAGCGCCGTTGCCCGGCAGGAGCGCGCCGAGCTCGCTCCTCGTCCCCTCGGCCACGACCCGGCCGCGGTCGACGATGACGATGCGGTCGCAGAGCCGTTCGGCCTCCTCCATGTAGTGCGTCGTGTAGAGGATCGCCTTCCCGGCGTCCCGGAGCGCCTCGAGGCTCTCGAAGATCGCGTTCCGGCTCTGGGGATCGACGCCGACCGTCGGCTCGTCGAGGAGGAGGACCTCGGGGTCGTGGAGCAGCCCGGCCGCGAGGTTCAGGCGCCGCTTCATTCCGCCGCTGTAGACCTTCACGCGGTCCCGGCGGCGGTCGAGGAGCCCGGTGAGCCGCAGGACGTCGTCGATCCGCGAGGCGAGGCGGTCCCCCTCCATCCCCTGGAGCGCCCCGAAGAACCGGAGGTTGTCCTCGGCCGTCAGCTCCTCGTAGAGCGCCGGCTCCTGCGGCACGAGGCCGAGACGCCCCTTCGCCGGGTCCGTGTCCCCCGCAAGGGCGACGCCCCCGACCTTCACCTCTCCCGCGTCGGGAGGGACGAGACCGCAGACGATCGAGACGGTCGTCGTCTTGCCGGCCCCGTTCGGCCCGAGGAGGCCGACGATCGTCCCTCCGGCGACGCGGAACGAAACGGCTGCGACGGCCTCGACGGCGCCGTACGCCTTCCGGAGACCGGAGACCTCGAGGGCGACGTTCAGGACGGGGACCTCGTGGCGACGGCCATGCCTTCAGGATACGGGAGCGGACCCGCCGGGTTTCCCTCGGGCCAGGCTCGGAAGAGCAGCCCTTGACATCCGAAGCGCGTAGTACTAAGTTTTTAGTACTATGCGACCCGTACCGACGCCCCTCACGGAAGCCGAGCTGGAGATCATGCACGTCGTCTGGGAGCGCGGGGAGGCGACGGTGCGGCAGGTCCACGACGTCCTCGCGTCGCGGCGCCCCGTCGCCTACACGACCGTCATGACGGTGCTCGGCCTCCTCGCCAAGAAGGGTCACCTGAAGCGGGAGGAGTCGGGGCGGGCCTTCGTCTACCGGCCCGCCCACCCGAAGGGGCGCGTCGTCTCGCGGATGCTGGACGACTTCGTGGAGCGGGTCTTCCGCGGCTCCGCAGGGCCGCTCGTCCTCGCGCTCCTGAAGGACCGGAAGCTGTCGAAGCGCGAGCTCGACGAGATCGTGCGGCTCGCGGAGCAGGAGGACCGATGACGCCGCTCCTCGCCGACCTCGCCTGCTGGTGGCTGCAGGCGGGCCTTCTCCTCGGCGCCGCGCTCGTCATCCCCGCGGCGGTCCGGCTGCGCGACCCGGCGACACGGCTGCGGGTCGCGCAGGCGGCGCTCATCGCGGCCCTCGCCCTCCCCCTCGTCCAGCCGGCGCCCCGCGGGGGCGGGACGGGAGACTCCAACGTCCGCACGGCGTTCTCCCTCGTCGTCCCCGACGAGCGCGCCGCGGCGCCGGGCGCTCCCTCCCTCGAGACGGTCGTCCTCGCCGCGCTCGCCGCGGGCGCGTTCCTTCGCCTCGGCTGGCTCGGAGCGGGGCTCCTGCGCCTCCGGGCGCTTCGCCGCAGCGCGCGCCCGCTCTCCCCGGTCCCGGCTTCGGTCGTCTCCGCGGCGGCGCGCGTCGGCGCGACCGCCGAGCTCCTCGTGTCGTCCGAGGTCGCCTCGCCCCTCGCGATCGGCTGGCGCCGCCCGGCCGTGATCCTCCCGGAGCGCTTCGACGCTCTCGAGGCCGCCGAGCAGGAGGCCGTCGCCTGCCACGAGCTCCTGCACGTGAAACGCCGCGACTCCCGGGCCGTCCTCCTCGAGGAGCTCGCGCGGGCGCTCTTCTGGTCTCAGCCGGCCGCCTGGAAACTCCTCTCGGGCATCTCGCTCGCGCGCGAGCAGGCGATCGACGGGGACGTCGTCCGTTCCACCGGCGATCGTCGCTCCTACCTTCGCGCGCTCGCCCGCCTCGCGCAGTTCGCGCAGGAGGCTCCGTCGGGGGCTCTCCCCTTCCACTCGCGGAGCCACCTTCTTCGAAGGGTGGCCCATCTCGCAAAGGAGGTCCCCATGTCACGCAGGAACCTCGCCCTCGCCACGACCGCCGCGGCGGTCCTCCTCCTCCTCGTCGGCGCCGCGGGGGCCGCCGCCGTCCCGTTCGGACGCTCCGAGGGCGATTCCGGGGCGGAGCCCGCCGCCTCGTCCGCCGCCTCGCCGTCGGACGCCGTCCGGGAGGGCGTTTCCGGGGGCGTCCCGGGAGGGGTGGCCGGGGGGGTCGCCGGAGGCGTCCGCGGCGGCGTCGCGGAGGGAGCCGACGACGGCGACGTGCTGAAGGTCGGGGGCGACGTGAAGGAGCCGGTCGTCGTCAGCAACGTCCCGCCGACCTACCCCGAGGAGGCGCGGAAGAACCGGATCCAGGGCCGCGTGATCGTCGAAGCCGTCATCAGCGAGAAGGGGATCGTCACGAAGGTGAGGGCGGTCGAATCGCCCGATCCGATGTTGACGGAATCGGCGCTCGAAGCCGTGAAGAAGTGGACCTACAGGCCGGCCACGAAGAAGGGGAAGCCCGTGAAGGTCTTCCTCACGGCCACCGTCTCGTTCAAGCTGTCCTGACGGAGCCCTCGCTCCGGATCTCGTGCCCCGGCGCCGAAAGGAGCC
>JAKLER010000333.1 GCA_022711615.1 Acidobacteriota bacterium | reverse complement strand
GGAGGGGCACCGATCGCCTTCTGCGGCCCGGTCAGGAGGACGTCGACGCCCCACGCGTCGAACTTCTCGTCGACGCCGCCCGTGGCGCAGACGCCGTCGAGGAGGAAGAGCTCGGGGCGCCCCCTCAGCGCCTCGACGTATCCCTCGACGGGGGCAAGCGTCCCGGTAGACGTGTCGACGTGGCTGACGGTGACGGCCGCGTAGCCGCCTCGGGCGAGGCGGGCCGCGACCTCGGCGGGCGAAATCGCCTTGCCCCACTCGGCCTTCATCACGTCGGCCTCGATGCCGAAGGAGGCGGCGAGGTCGCCGAAGCGGTCGCCGAAGTAGCCGTGGGAGACGACGAGGAGCTTCTCGCCCGGCGCGACGACGTTCACGAGCGCCATCTCCATCGCGAGGGTCCCGCCCCCGGCGACGACGAACGGCTGCCCGCGCTCGCTCCGGCAGAGCGTGCGGAAGCCGGCGAGCGCCTCGCGGAAGGCCGCGACGAACGTCGGGGCGACGTGCGACGTCGTGGGGCGGGCGAGGGCGTCGAGGATCCGGTCGTGGACCGGTGTCGGGCCGGGGATCATCGTCAGCGTCTCGTCGATCACGGGTGGCTCCTTTCCGGGGCGGGAGGGGCGTGCCGACGTCCGGCCGGCGTCGCGGCCGGGCCGCCGACGAGGAGAGAATAGACGGATGGGACTCGGCCGCGCGCTCCTCTGCATCTTCCTCCCGCCGCTCGCCGTCCTCGACAAGGGGTGCGGGACGCTCCTCCTCGTCTCGCTCCTGACGCTCGCCGGCTGGGTGCCGGGCGTCATCGGCGCCCTCGTCGTCTGCAGCCGCGAGAAGGCCTGGTGAGCGCCGCCGGGGGGCCGCCTGCCGCGCGAGGCGCGCGATGAGCGTCTCGGTCTTCGACCTCTTCAAGATCGGCATCGGGCCGAGCAGCTCGCACACCCTCGGGCCGATGAAGGCGGCGCGGACGTTCGCCGCCGGCCTCGACGCGGGAGGGCTCCTCGCCGCGGTGGTCTCCGTCCGGGTGACGCTCTACGGTTCGCTCGCGGCGACGGCCCGCGGGCACGCGACGGATCGCGCCGTCCTCCTCGGCCTCCTCGGCGAGAGGCCGGAGGAGATCGACCCCGGGAACGTGGACGCGCTCGTCGCCGCCGTGAGGCGCTCGGGGCGTCTTGCGCTCCTCGGCCGGCACGAGGTGCCGTTCGCCGAGGGAGAGGCGCTCCGCCTCGAGCTCGCGCCCCTTCCCTTCCACCCGAACGGCCTCGTCCTGGAAGCGTTCGGTCCGGCCGGAGAGCCGCTCGCGGCGAGGACGTTCTTCTCGATCGGCGGCGGGTTCGTCGTCGAGGAGGGGGCGGCGGACGCGGGCGCCACGGCCGAGACGGCCGTCCCGCACCCGTACCGGACGGCGGAGGAGCTCCTCGCCGCCTGCGAGCGGACGGCGCTCGGGATCAGCGGGGTGGTCCGGCTGAACGAGGGGGCGTTCCGGCCGGAGGCCGAGACGGAGGCGGGTCTCCTCCGGATCTGGGACGTCATGCAGGAGTGCGTCCGGCGCGGCTGCCGCGCGGAGGGGGCCCTTCCGGGCGGGCTCGGGGTGAAGAGGCGCGCGCCCGCCCTCTTTCGCAAGCTGACGGAGTTCCCCGAGAGCGGCCTCGCCGACCCGCTCACCGCGATCGACTGGGTGAGCCTCTACGCCCTCGCGGTGAACGAGGAGAACGCGGCGGGGAGCCGCGTCGTTACGGCGCCGACGAACGGCGCCGCGGGGATCCTGCCGGCGGTCCTCCACTACTACAGGCGCTTCGTCCCGGGCGCGACCGACGCGGGCGTCGTGCGGATGCTCCTGACGGCCGGGGCGATCGGCCTCCTCTGCAAGGAGGGGGCGTCGATCAGCGGCGCCGAGGTCGGCTGCCAGGGAGAGGTCGGGAGCGCCTGCTCGATGGCGGCCGGCGCGCTCGCCGAGGCGCTCGGCGGGACGCCGGAGCAGGCGGCGAACGCGGCGGAGATCGCCATGGAGCACAACCTCGGACTGACCTGCGACCCGGTCGGGGGCCTCGTCCAGGTGCCGTGTATCGAGCGGAACGCGATGGCGGCGGTCAAGGCGATCAACGCCGCCCGCCTCGCCCTGCGCGGCGACGGGCACGCGTTCGTCTCGCTCGACGACGTCATCCGGACGATGCGCGACACCGGGCTCGACATGAAGAGCAAGTACAAGGAGACGGCGCGCGGCGGCCTCGCGGCCCGCCTCGCCGCCCACGCGAACGTCAGCGTCGGTCTCCCCGACTGCTGACCCGGGACTCCTCCCGGCGCCCCTGCTACTCTCCGCCGCCATGTTCGTCGGCCACTTCGGAGTCGGCTTCGCGGGGAAGGCGGCGGCGCCGCGCGTCTCGCTCGGCACGCTCGTCCTCGCCTCCCAGTTCATCGACCTCCTCTGGCCGACGCTCCTTCTCCTCGGCCTCGAGCGGGTCGAGGTCCGTCCGGGCATCACCCGCGTCACGCCGCTCGACTTCGTCTCCTACCCGATCTCCCACTCGCTCCTGGCCGTCGTCCTCTGGGGAGCCCTCTTCGCCGGCGTCTACCACCTGGCGAGGCGCTCCGCGGCGGGCTCCGCCGTCCTCTTCGGCGCGGTCGTCAGCCACTGGCTCCTCGACCTCCTGACGCATCGTCCGGACCTCCCGCTCCTCCCGGGGAGCGGCCCGAAGATCGGCCTCGGCCTCTGGGGCTCCCTCCCGGGTACGCTCGTCGTCGAGCTGGCCCTCTTCGCCGCCGGCGTCGCGCTCTACGTCCGCGCGACGCGCCCCCGCGATCGCGCCGGGACCTGGGCGCTGGCCGGCCTCGTCGCGTTCCTTCTCGTCGTCTACGCCGCGAACCTCTTCGGCGGCGCGCCGCCCGACACGAGGGCGATCGCCTGGGCGGGGCACGCGCAGTGGCTCCTCGTCCTCTGGGCGTACGCGATCGACCGCCACAGGATTCCCGCGGAGGCGGCCGGCCCTCGCGCCATTCCGGCGGCCTGACGCGCCTCCTGTGAACGCCGCGTCGCTCCTCGGCCCGCTCGCCTGCCTCGGGTCGGCCGCCTTCTGGGCCCTCGCGGCGAACGTCTACGCCCGCGTGGCGCGCGACCACGGGCCGATGGCGGTCAACTTCATGCGGGCCGCCCTTTCGTTCCCGCTCTTCCTGGCGGTCGCGCTCCTCGCCCGGCCGGCGACCGGCCTCGCCCTCGTGACGCCGGGCCGCGCGGGATGGCTCCTCCTGAGCGTCGTCGGGAGCTACGTCGTGGGCGACGCGCTGTTCCTCGCGAGCGCCCGCTCCCTCGGCGTCCCGGTCTCGCTCGCGATCGCCTCCACCTATCCGCTCTGGTCGGCCTTCGCCGGGTGGGCGTTCCTCGGCCAGAGCGTCGGCGCGGCAGGGTTGGCCGGCGTCGGCCTCGTCGTGGCGGGAGTCGTCACGGTGATCGGCCGGGGGCGGGGGAGGGACGAGGGGCCGGACGCGTCCGACGGCGCCTCCGCGGGGCGCAGCGCTCGCCCGGGAACGGCCGGCGTCCTCCTCGCCCTCGCCACGTCGCTCTTCTGGGCGCTCAACACGTTCGCGGTGACGAAGGGGGGCGCGGACCTCCCGGTCGCGGCCGTGAACGTGTTCCGCATGGGCTTCGCCGCGGCGCTCCTGCCGGCCGGGACGCTCCTGATGCGGCGGCGGCCGTCGTCGCTCGTCGTCCCCGCCGCCGAGATGAAGCGCGTCTGGCCCGTCTTTCTCCTCGAGAGCGTCGGGGGGACGGCGCTCTTCGTCGTCGGGCTGACTCACACGCCGCTCGCGGTGGCGGCGGCCCTGACGTCCCTCGCGCCGGCGCTCTCCGTGCCGTTCGCGCTCGTCATCGGGCGCGAGCGCCTCGACGCGCGGACGCTCGCCGGGATCTTCGTCGTGACGGCGGGGATCGTCCTCCTCGTCGCCTTCGGGAGGGGTTGACCGGGCGCGGCGCGGACCGGAAGGGGCCGGGCGTCCCCTTCCGGTCCGGGAGACTCCGGCCTCAGCCCCAGGGCATCTTCGGGAGCTCGACCTTCTTGACCGGTCCCTTGATCGCCGACGTGGCGCCCGTCCCGGAGTCGACGAGGCGCGACTCGGTCGTCGAGGTGAGGCGCCCCTTGTCGTCCTTCGTCACGGTCTTCTCGGAGAGGCGGCCGAACGGAACGGCTTCGCTCAGGCAGAGCTCGGTCTCCGTCGTCCCCTTCATCCTCACGATGACGACCTTCACGTCGAACGAGCTGCGGATGACGACCTTCTCTCCGGTCTTCCCGTCGGTCATGCAGGGGCCGAGGGAGGTCACGTCGGCCCCGTAGTCGACGTTCGAGACGAAGGCGGCG
>JAKLER010000332.1 GCA_022711615.1 Acidobacteriota bacterium | reverse complement strand
ATTGCCGGCCACGAGCCCGTGGCTCGAGGACTGGATGTAGAAGCCGTCCCGGACGTCGACGATGACGTTTCGCAGGAACCGGAAGCCGACCGTGTTCCAGATGTGGATGCCGGAGCCCTTCTCGCCGGGAGACCTGCCCGGGATGCCGCGGATCTCGCTGTCCTCCACGACGGCATCGTTCGCCTCGCGGACGTAGACCCCGAAGAGCGCTCCGCGCACCCGGCAGGAACGGACCGTCGTCCCCGGTGCGGACGTGTGGACCCCCGCGGAGTCCTTCCCGAGGTCGCCCCCTTCCCGCCCGTCGATGTCGAACCCCTCGACGGTGACGTTCGGGGCCCTCACGCGGACGACGCTCCCGGACCGGGAGCCGAGGAGGAGGGGGCGCCCGCGGCCGACGAGCTTCACGGGGCGGTCGAGGACGAGGTCGCCCTCGTACGTTCCCGCCGGGACCTCGACCGTCGCGCCCGGGGCGGCCGCGTCGACGAGCTTCTGGATCGGCGAGGTGTCGCGCGGCGCGGGACGCCCCTCGAGGGCGCCCGGAAGGACCGGGGTCATCTCCTCGGCGCGCGCCGGAAGGGCGAGCGCGAGGAGGAGCGCGGCGGCCGCCGGAAGTCTCACGTCAGGCTTCGCGCACGTCAGGAAGCTGCCTTCCGCGACTCGCGCCACCCGAAGTAGAACGCGAGGGCGAGGAAGACCATCGCCACGGCCAGGGTGTAGGAGCCGGCCTGGGGATACGAGAAGACCTCGAAGTTCGCGAGCTGCTTGCCGCCGAAGAGCGGGGGCATGAACGGATCGACGTTCATCGCCGCCTTCGGGTCGAGATCGTGCCCGTAGCGGTACATCTTGTAGCCGAAGGACCAGAGCGAGAAGAGCCCGAACCAGCTGTAGAGGACCAGCACGTCGAGCACGTGGGCCATGTGGCCGAAGACCGCGGCGCGCAGGAACAGGAGGCCCATGATCCCCACGACGAAGGGGATCCACTTGAACTCGGTGAAGTTCTCGGGCTCGAGGTCCCTCATGCCGATGTAGTGGTTCAGGACGTTGATCTCCTTGAGGTCCTGCCCGCCGTTTCCCGCCTCGAACTTGTAGCTGTAGATGTCGAGGCGGAGGCCGTCCTGGTACTGCGGGGCGAACATCGTCAGGTTCCAGAGCGGGAAGAGGTACGCCCCGAGGAGGCAGATCGTCGCGGCGACGAGGAGGAGCCGGGGTTTCAGGCCGATCGGCTGCTCGAGGAGACGGTTGCTTCTTTCCAGGAGCGATCGCATTTCGGTGCCCTCGGTCGGGGGTCCGGGAAGCGGTCCGGGCCGCGCCCCCGGGGACGGCCGCGGACGAAGGGGCGAGGAGCGGGGGGCGGGGCGGCGCCTCGCGGCGCCGCCCCGCCCGGAGGGAGAGGCGTCAGCCCTTCGGCTTGACGACGAGGTAGCCCTGCATCTCCTGGTGGAGGGCGGAGCAGAAGTTCGTGCAGTAGTAGGCGAAGACGCCCGGCTTGTCGGCCTTGAACGTGACGACCTTCGTCTCGCCCGGGTCGACGACGATGTTGATGTTGTAGTCGAGGAGGCCCCATCCGTGGAGCTCGTCCGTCGTCTGCTCGATGTTCGTCAGGGCGACCTTGACGGTGTCGCCCTGGCTCACCTCGATGAGCTCGGGGGTGATCGTCGACCGGACGAGGACGACCTTGGCGAGGACCTCGGTCCCGGTGCGGGTGACGCCGGCGTCCTTGACGTCCCAGATCGCGAGCGGGTGCTTGTTCTCCTCCTTGGGATAGACCTCGATCGGCTTGAGCTTGTCGGCCTTCACCATGACCGCGTAGTGGGGCTCGGGCTCGGTGAAGGCGTCGTAGAGGAGCTTCATCTTCTCCTCGGAGATGTCGACGAGCTGGGACGACTCGGGCTGCGACGGCCCGACGTTCAGGTGCCGGCCGTGCGAGAGCTTGTTGAGGCCGACGAGGTACTTCCCGTCCGGGCTCACGGTGTCGCCCTCGGCCGCGCAGAGGTGGCCGATCGAATAGGACATCGGGATCTTGTCGACGACCTCCCAGGTGCCGAGCTTCCACTTCGCGATCGCCGAGTCGACGAAAAGCGAGGTGTAGGCGTAGCCGTCGCCGTCGAACTGCGTGTGGAGCGGGCCGAGGCCGACCTCGACCTCGGCGTCCTTGATCGACTCGTACTTAAGGACGGGAATGCCGTCCTCGTCGCCGGTGAAGTCCTTGTTGCGGATCGCCGTCAGGACCTTCTCGAAGTTGAAGGCCGTCGTGACGCCCTGGAGCTTTCCGGACCCGATGACGTACTTGCCGTCGGGGGAGACGTCGACCCCGTGGGGCGACTTGCCGCACGGCATCAGGTACATGAGGCCGGGGACCTTCTTCGGGTCGAGGACCCTGACGCCACCCAGCATCTCGCCCTTCCCCTCGGCGATGGCCTTCTCGGCGGCCCTCCAGTCGACGGCGGCGATGTAGTCGCGATCGGCCTGCGAGGCGGTCACCTCGAGCTTTCCGGTCGCCCGCTCGGAGTTGTAGCAGGTCCAGAACATCCACCCGTCGGAGACCTTCTTGCCGGCGTCGCCGAGGTCCCAGTTGAAGGGCGGCGTCACGATCTGCCAGCCGAGCGACATCTCGCCGCTCTTCGGGTCGATCTTGATCGCGGCCAGGATCCCCTTGTACTCGGAGGCGTACTTGTCGATCCCGACGGCGTTCGTCTTCGGGACGGGCGCGGAGAAGCGCGACCCCATCATCGCGTACTCGGTGTTCGGCGTGACGTAGGCGCCGGAGTGGTTCCCGGAGACGTTCGCGACGGGCCCGAGGATCTGCTTCGTCTTGAAGTCGCGCAGGTCGATCCGGGCGATCCGACCGTTCATGTCGTTGATGAAGAGCCAGCGGCCGTCGTAGTCGCCCGCGGTCTCGGACGGCGCGGGGTGGTGCGCGTCGCCCCACGTCAGCCCGTTCAGCATCGCCTTCGACTCGTCGTCGAAGCCGTAGCCGGTGGCCGGGTAGGGCGTGAAGACCGGGATCGTGGAGAGGTGCCGCATCGACGGCACGCCGTACACGTACACCTGCCCGGAGTGGCCGCCTGAGGCGAAGAAGTAGTACTCGTCGAGGTCGCCCGGGGCGACGTAGGTCTTCTGTGCCGCGACGGCGATGTCCGAGGCCGCCGCCGGCGCCTTCTTCCCCTTCGGCCCGGACGGGGCGCAGCGTCCCGCCAGGACGCCCGCCACGACGATGGCCCCGAGGACGCCCCACGTCAGGACGCTCTTCTTCTTTTCCGTCATCTGGTCCCCTCCTTCTCCCTGTGAGCCCCCGGCTCGAGGCCGGAGGCGAATCGGTCGAGGTGCGGTGAACGGAGGACGCGCGGGATCGGCGCGCGCCCTCCGGAGTCGATCAGCGCGCCGCGGCGGCCGCGGCCTTCTGCTTCTGGTGCTCGGCGAAGGCTTCGCGCAGCTTCTGGATCGCGACCTCCTTCTCGGCGTCGGTGAGGACGATCTGGCGCGACAGGACGACGGACATCGTCCCGGTCGGGTTTCGGATGAAGTCGTCCACGGTCTTGCCGAATCGGCTCTGCGTGTCCTCGACGGCCGTCGAGAGGTCGGGCCCGACCTGCGCGGCGCTCTTCACCCCGAGCGAGGAGACCGAGTGGCAGACGAAGCAGCCGGTCGAGACGAACCAGGCCCCGGGGCCGTGCTTCATCCGCTCCTCCTCGGCGATCTCCTCGGGCGTCTGCGGGTCGGTCCGCGGGACGCCGGGGCGGTACGTCGCCGGGACGGGCGCGCGGCGCCAGGAGAGGACGAGGGCCGCGAGAGCCTGGGACTCCTTCGTCCCGAAGCCGAAGCTCGGCATGACGGTGTCGGGGACGAGCTCCTTCGGGTTCTTCAGGTGCGCGACGTGCCAGGCGAACGCGGTCTTCTGGCCGCCGAGGCGGCTCATGTCGTACTGCTCGGCGGCCTTGTCGCCGACGTACGTCAGGTCGGGACCGATCGTCCCGCCGCGCCCGTTGATGACGTGGCAGGCCCGGCAGCCCTTCTCGTTGACGAGCTTCTTGCCGAGGTTGATGAGGTCGGCCCCTTTCGTCTCCCGGTCGTACCGGTGGCAGACGTTGCAGTTCATCTGCATCAGGGCGCCCTTGTCGCCCCCCTGGAGCGAGTAGGCCTCGCCCATCGCCGTCCCGAGGACGGGCTCCTCCCAGAAGTGGATCGGCCCGTGGGCCTTCTCGCTCTCGACGGCCCAGCCCTGGCCGCCGTGACAGGCGGTGCAGCCGTAGTCCTCGACGGGGTGGATCTTCAGCGGCTCGGCGGGGTGAGTCTTCCAGGGGTGCTCGGCCGTCTCGAAGCCCTTCCAGAGGATCCCCTGGTGGCAGGTGA
>JAKLER010000331.1 GCA_022711615.1 Acidobacteriota bacterium | reverse complement strand
TCGGAGCTGGTCCTCCTCGAGTGGTAGAGGGTCGGTCGACGTGACGGTCCCCGACTCCGCTGCCCTCTACCTGGTCCTGCTCGCCCTCCTCGGCTGCGAGAGGGGCGCGGAGCTCGTCGTCTCGCGCCGGAACGCCCGCCGGGCGTTCGCGGCCGGCGGCGTCGAGACGGGGCGCCGGGCCTACGCGATCATGGTCGGGGTCCACGCGCTCTTCCCGCTCGCGTGCGCGGCCGAGGTCCTCCTCGTGTCGCGGCCCTTCCCGGGCGCCGCGGGCTTCGCCGCGCTGGCGGTGGCCCTCGGGGCCCAGGCGCTGCGCTGGTGGGCCGTCGCGACGCTCGGAGAGCGCTGGAGCACGCGGGTCATCGTCGTCCCGGGCGCGGCGCCGGTGACTGGCGGCCCCTATCGCTTCCTCCGGCATCCGAACTACCTCGCGGTCGTCCTCGAGATGGCCGCCGTCCCCATGATCCACGGCGCCTGGCTCACCGCGCTCGTCTTCTCGGCGCTGAACGCGGCGCTCCTCGCCCACCGCATTCCCGCGGAGGAGCGGGCCCTCGGAAGGGCGTACGCCGAGGTCTTCTCCGAGCGAAGACGGCTCGTGCCGGGAGGTCCGCGTGGCTGAGCTTCGCGAGGAGGTCCTCGCCGAGATCCGCCGGACCCTCGCGGCCGACCTCGATTTCCGCGGTCCGGTCGAGCTTCACCACGGACTCGCGACCGACCTCCAGGTCGACTCTCTCGGCGCCCTCGTCCTGGCCGTGGCGCTCGAGGACCGCTTCCGGGTGAAGCTCACGGGCATCGAGGCCGCCTCGGTCACGTCCGTCGAGGAGCTCGTCGGCGTCGTCGAGCGCGCCGTCCGCGAGGCGGGGGGCGGAGGCGCGTCGCGGGACGCCGACGGCGGGGAAGGCCCGTGAACGGGCCGCCGCTCCCGCGGCCGAAGCACGGCACCGTCAACGAGACCCTCGCCGCGAGCGCGACGAGCGGAGCGGGTCTCACGTTCGTCGACCTCGCCGAGCGCGAGACGTTCCATTCGTACGCGGACGTCCACGCGCGCGCGCGCCGGACGGCCGGGGCGCTCCGGGCCCGAGGGGTCGCGGCCGGCGACCGCGTCGCTCTCGTCTTCCCGACCTCGCCCGCGTTCGTCGATTGCTTCTTCGGCGTCCTCCTCGCCGGCGCCGTGCCCGTCCCGCTCTACCCGCCGGTCCGCCTCGGGCGGCTCGCCGAGTACCTCGCCGCGACGTCGAGGATGATCGCCGCGGCCGGCGCGCGCCTCGTCCTCGCCGACGCGGCGGCCCGCAGGCTCCTCGGGAAGGCGATCGAGGCCTCCCGCCCGGCGCTCGGGTGCCTCACGCCGGAGGAGCTCGGCGAAGGCGGCGAGCTCGAGGCGGCCGTCGGGCCCGACGAGCTCGGGCTGATCCAGTTCTCGTCCGGGTCGACCGCGGAGCCCAGGCCCGTCGCCCTCTCGCACGCGAGCCTGCTGGCCCAGCTCGCGGCCCTTCGGGCGCTCCTTCCCGCGGAGGGTGCGGTGCCGCAGAAGGGCGTCTCCTGGCTGCCGCTCTACCACGACATGGGCCTGATCGGCTGCCTCCTCCAGGCCGTCTACTACCCGGGCCCGCTCGTCCTGATTCCCCCCGAGCTCTTCCTGGCGAAGCCGGCCCTCTGGCTGCGGGCAATCGCCCGCCACCGCGCGACGATCTCCGTGGCGCCGAGCTTCGCGTACGCGCTCTGCTCGCGGAAGGTGCGGGACGAGGAGCTCTCCGGCGCCGACCTCTCGTCGTGGCGGCACGCCCTCTGCGGCGCCGAGCCCGTCTCGCCCGAGTCGCTCGACGATTTCGCACGGCGTTTCGAGCCGTTCGGCTTCGACCCGCGGAGCCTGCGGCCCGTCTACGGCCTGGCCGAGGCCGCGCTCGCCGTCACGTTCACCCCCGCCGGCCGCCGGGTGAGGTCGCTCCGCGTCGACCCGGCGCGGCTCGCGGCCACGGGCGACGTCGTGGACGGGACGCGGGCGATCGCCTCGGTCGGGACGCCGGTCCCGGGCACCGACGTCGAGGTGCGCGACCCCGACGGCCGGGTGCTCGAGGAGCGCCGCGTCGGGCGGATCTTCGTGCGCGGGCCCTCCGTGATGGCGGGGTACTTCGACCAGCCCGCTGCGACGGCGAGCGTTCTCTCCGGCGGCTGGCTGGACACCGGGGACCTCGGGTTCGTCGCCGACGGCGAGCTCTACGTCTGCGGTCGCGAGAAGGACGTCATCGTCATCCGCGGGGCGAACCACGCGCCTCGGGAGTTCGAGGAGGGGCTCGCCGACGTGGAGTCCGTTCGCGCGGGGTGCGCCGTCGCGCTCGGGTTCGTCCCGGACGGGGAGGACGGCGAGCAGCTCCTCGTCCTGGCCGAGCGCGCCCGCGCGAGCGGCCCGGACGACGACGACGAGCGGACGATCGACGCGATCCGGCGCGCGATCCTCGCCCGCACCGGCATCCGGCCCCACACGGTCCGCCTCCTCGCGCCGGGAACGATCCCGCGCACCTCGAGCGGCAAGCTCCGCAGGGGCGAGGCGCTGCGGCGGTTCCTGGCGGGGGAGCTCGACCCGCCGGCGAAGGTGTCCCGCCTCCGCATCCTCCTCGAGGTCCTCCGCTCGGCGGTCGCGTTCGGGAGGTTCCGGGGCGTGGCCAAAGGGCTTCGCGTGATGGAATCGAAGGACGAGCGCCTGGCACGATGAAGAGCCGGCACTTCGGATGGCAGCTCGCTTCGGGATTCGGAACCTGGAGGACCAGGACGCTTGAGTGACGACACGGGTCGGAGATCTCGCGCGACGCTCATCACGGCTGCCGTAGCGGCCCCAGTCGTCCTCGGCGCCGTCGCGGTCGGGCTGGATGCGCTCCGTCCCCTTTCTCCGCGCTTCCTGTACTCGTCCGCTTTCCTTCTCTGGCCGGGCTGGGTCCTTTCCCTCCTCCTTCGCCGGGACCCGTTTCCCCTCTCGGCCGCGGCCCTCGCCGCGCTCAGCATCCCCTACTGGTTCGTGCTCTCCGCGCTCGCCGTCTGCTCGCGTGCCCGCTCGCGCCGGATCTCGATCCCCGCCGGCATCCTCTCGGTCCTGCTGCTCCTGGCCCAGGTCGTCGTGGGGACCTTCATGGCGCGCATGGCCTTCGCGTTCACCTACGAAAAGCTCAACGTCATCGCGCGGTGATGCGAGCGGCCGGGCCGGCCACCGGCGCCGTTCCAGCGGGGCAGCGGTCGGTCGCAGGCGTCGACGAGGCCTGTCGGCGGAAGCGTTCCGCTATCCCCTCAGCCCCGTCCAGAGGAACCACGCCCCCATCGCCAGCAGGAAGAGCTGCGAGAGGCGGTTCACGAAGGCGCGGTGGCGGGCGAGGAGCTCGTCGGCAAGGGAGACGCCAAGGAGGGCGGGGGCGGTGCCGAGGCCGAAGAGGGTGAGCGCGAGGGCGCCCTCGAGCGGTCCGCCGCGGGCGACGGCGGCGATGACGGCCGAGTAGAGGAGGCCGCAGGGGAGGAGGCCGAGGAAGAGGCCGATTGCGAAGGGGTGGCCGGGGACGCGCCCCTGGAGGCGCGCCGCGGCCTTCGTGAAAAGGCTCCCTCCGGTCTGGAGGCCCGGGACGAGGTCGGAGAGGGCGACGAGCGCCCAGAGGACGAGGACGGCGCCGGCGACCACGGAGGCGGCGCGCTGGAGGCCGAGGAGCGCTCCGGCGAGCTGGACGACGCCGCCGAGCGTTCCGGCGAGGGCGCCGAGGATCGCGTAGGTGAGGACGCGCCCCGCTGTGTACCAGAGCTGCGCGCGGAACGCCGCGGCGCGGTGCAGGTTGGCGGGGCGTTCGCCCCGTGCGGCCTCGGGCGCGGCGTAGCGGCGCGAGACGAAGAGGACGAAGGGCGAGCACATCCCGACGCAGTGCCCGAAGCCCCCGAGGAGACCGAGAGAGAGGAAGCCGAGGAGGCTGACCGTCTCGATCAAGGGGCGGATGCCGGCGGCGGCGCCGGCGCCTCCGCCGCGGGCGTCAGGTCGATCCGCCAGCGCGCGGTCCGGGGCCGGCCCGCCACGCTCCCCTCGAGCGTCGCGAACCAGGTCCTCTTCCCGCTCTTGCACATCGGGAGGACCGCCTCGACGACGTGCCACCCGTCCTCGCCGCCGACGAGGCTGTAGCGGTGGTCGCCCATCGGCATCGCCATCTCGAAGGAGAGACGACCGTCTCCGATCGGCACCGCCGAGCCGTCCTTCTCGGCGCGGACGCGGAAGCGCGACTTCGCGAACGCGACGACGGGACGGTCGGCGGAGAGGACGAGCCGGACGTCGCCCAGATCGACCGAGGCGTCGGCGAGGGTGACGTCCGGGAGCGTGGACGGGTCGACGGGCGCGGCCGCCGGGGC
>JAKLER010000330.1 GCA_022711615.1 Acidobacteriota bacterium | reverse complement strand
CACCGAGGGGCCGAGGGCCACGGCGAGGTTTCGCACGAGCGCGTCGACCGCCGCCTTGGAGACCGCGTGGGGGAGGTGCCGCGGCCAGGCCTTCGTCGCGGCCACGTCGGAGACGAGGAGGACGGCGCCGCCGGAGGCGGCCAGGGCGGACGCGGCCGCCCGGGCGAGGAAGAAGCCGGCGCGAGGCCCGACGGAGAAGACGTCGTCCCAGCCCTCCTCCGTCACCTCGTCGACCGGCTTCTCGAGCCACGGCGAGGCCGAGTGAAGGAGCAGGTCGAGCCGGCCGAAGCGCCCGAGGACCGACCCGACGAGGCCCTGAGGCGCGCCCGGAGCGCGAAGGTCGGCCCGGAACGCCTCGGCGCGGGCGCCGAGGCGGGTGATCTCGGCGACGGTTCGAGCCGCCGCCTCCGGGTCGGAGCGGAAGTGGACGGCCACGTCGTGACCGGCGCGGGCGGCCCCCTCGGCGAGCGCACGTCCGAGCCGGCGGGAAGCCCCGGTGACGAGGGCGACGGGTCTCATGGCGCGGAGTGTCTCACCGCGGCCGGGCGCCGCGCCGTCCCTATAATGCCGCTACGCAACACGGCCGGGCCGGGGAGGGTGAGATGACGACGCCGAGCACTCTGGTCGACGTATTCCGCAACCTCGGGGCGATGCCGAAGCCGGACCTCCTCCTGTACAAGAAGGACGGGCGCTGGGTCCCGATCTCGACGGCGGAGTTCACCGACCGCGTGAAGGCCGTTTCGGCGGCGCTGGGCACCGTCGGCGTCCCGGACGGGGGGGCCGTCGTCCTCCTCTCCGAGAACCGTCCGGAGTGGCCGACGATCGACTTCGCCTGCCAGTGCTACGGGGCCGTCCTCGTCCCCGTCTTCCCGACGATGGTGGCCGACCAGGCCGAGTTCATCGTCCGCGACTGCGGCGCCACGGTGGCGTTCGCCTCGACGCCGGATCAGGCGGCCAAGCTCCTGAAGGCCCAGGCGACGTGCCCGAAGCTGAAGCACGTCTTCGTCTTCGACCATGCCGGAGGGGGCGGGAAGCCGTTCGGCGCGCTCGTCGAGGAGGGCCGAAAGGCCCACGCCGCCTCGCCGGACCTCTTCGACGAGCGGGCCGGACGACGGAAGGCGTCGGACCTCGCCACGATCATCTACACCTCCGGGACGACGGGGGAGCCGAAGGGGGCGATGCTCATGCAGAGCAACTTCGTCTCCAACATGCTCGCCGGCTGCTCCCTTCTGCCGTTCGACTCGACCGCCGTGACGATGTCGTTCCTCCCGCTCGCGCACGTCTTCGAGCGGCTCGTCGAGTACTGCTACTACCACCGGGGCGCGACGATCGCCTTCGCCGAGTCGATCGACAAGCTCCGGGACAACCTCGGCGAGGTGAACCCCCACATCTTCGGCGCCGTCCCCCGCGTCTACGAGAAGGTCTATGCCCGCGTCATGGACAAGGTCGACGCCGGCTCCCCGGCGAAGCAGCGCCTCTTCCGGACCGCCATCGGGGTCGGGAAGGAGGTCCTCCGTCTTCGCACGGAGAAGAAGACCCCCGGCGGCGCCCTCGCGCTCCAGCACTTCCTCTACGAGCGCCTCGTCTTCCGGAAGATCCGGGAGGCGCTCGGGACCCGGTTCCGGTTCGCGATCTCGGGCGGGGCCCCGCTCGCGAAGGACCTGGCGGAGTTCTTCTGGGCGATCGGCGTCGAGGTCTACGAGGGCTACGGGCTCACCGAGACGAGCCCCGTCATCGCCGTGAACTGCCCGTCGGCCTGGAAGCTCGGCACCGTGGGGAGGGTCATGCCGGGAGTCGAGGTGAGGATCGCCGACGACGGCGAGATCCTCACGCGCGGCCCGCACGTGATGAAGGGCTACTACGGCCGCCCCGAGGCGACGGCCGAGACGATCGACGCCGACGGCTGGCTCCACACCGGAGACATCGGCCTGCTCGACGAGGAAGGCTTCCTCCGGATCACGGACCGGAAGAAGGAGATCATCGTCAACTCGAACGGGAAGAACGTCGCTCCGGCGCCGATCGAGAGCGCCCTGAAGGGAGACCCGTTCGTCGCGCAGCCGGTCGTCATCGGCGACCGCCGGAAGTTCCTCTCCTGCCTCATCGTCCCGAACTTCGAGAAGCTCCGCGAGTGGGCCGCGAAGAACGGGCTCGGGTCCCTCTCCGACGAGGAGCTCGTCGCCCACCCGCGGGTCGAGCAGATCTACCAGGGGACCGTGGACCGCTGGAACGAAGGGAAGCCGAACGAGCAGCTCATCCGAGCCTTCAAGCTCCTCCCGAAGGAGCTGACGATCGAGGGCGGGGAGCTGACGCCGACGCTCAAGGTCAAGCGCCGGATCGTCGACCAGAAGTTCCGCAGCGTGATCGACGGGCTGTACAAGGGGGACTGACCGACCGGGACGAGAGCCGGGCCCGCCAGTGGGGCGGACCCGGCCCTCGAGAGCTCATCGGACGATGGGGATCATCTCCACGTAGGAACCGTCTCCGGTCCCGGCGCCCGGGACCCCGCCGTCGTTGACGACGGCGTAGGCGAGGAAGGGCGCGGTCCCTTCGATCCGCTCCACCTTCACGTAGCCCTGGGCGACCTTCCACTTCGAGAGGGCGCCGTTGATCTGCATCCAGGCTCCGGCCCCGAGCGTCACCGGGTCGGACGTCGCGACCTTGCGGCCGGTCGCGCCGTCGAAGACGCTGTAGCGGAGCGTGACCGGGCCGAGGTTCGCCGCGGCGTTCAGGAGCGCGAGGTTCGAGCGGTTCGAGGCGTCCTGGATCAGGCCGAAGATCCACGCCTCGCCCGGCGCGGCGTCCGGCGCCGGCGCGGGGCAGAAGAGACCGTAGCGGCCGGGTCCGGCGCCGGCGGTCGCCGTGCGCGCCCCCGCCCAGCCCTCCGCCGGCTCGCCGGCGGCCGAGAACGTCACGGCGAGCGTGCCGGCGTAGTCCCGCTTCGCGGGCGTGACGACGAGGCCGAGCTGCCGCATCGCGGAGACGACGTTCGGGAGGACCTTCTGTTCGCCGGCAGCCAGGTCGACCGTGACGCCGCCGAGGGAGTAGCCGCCCGGGTTCGCGAGCGACTCGATGAACCAGAGCCGGGCCTTGACCGCACGCGCGGACGGGTTCGCGAGGACGAGCTCGGTCGTAAAGGAGCCCGTCTCGACGACGACCGGGACCAGCCGGGTCCCTCCGAGACCCGCGGCCGGAGTCGCCGGGACGACGGAGCCGTCGTGGGTCGTGTTGTCGTTGAAGACGGCGTAAGCGTGGAACGGGGCGCTGCCGGCGATCCGCTCGACGAGGGCGTAGCCCGCCGTGAAACCCGCCTCGTGGAGGACGGAGTTCAGCTGGAGCCACTGGCCGGCCTCGAGGCGGACGACGGGGAGGACGTGCTTGGGAACCGCAGCCCCCTCGCCCGAGTGAAGAGTGACCCGGAGGTCGAGGCTTCCCGTCTCGCCGAGGTTCGCGAGCGCGACGTGCGATCGGTCGGCGGCGTTCTCCCGGAGGCCGAACAGCCAGACCTTCGATGCGTTCGCGACGGCGGGGTCGACCGCCGTCATGGAAAGGCCGGCGCGGCCCGCGCCGGAGGCGACGGTCGTCCGGGTCGAGGCCGAAGGGGACCACCCGGCGGCGACGTTCTCGAACGTCACGCGGAGCGTGCCGCCCTGCGAAGAGCCGTCGGACGGGATCTCGAGCCCCTTCGTCCGGAGCCAGGCGAGGAGGTCCGGAACGATCCGCTGGCGGCCGCCCTCGAGCGTCTCGGAGACGGTGCCGCCTCCCCGGGCCCCGAGGGACGTGGCGGGCGTGTAGAGGAGGGTGGCCTTCACGGCGGAGGGCGAGGGGTTCGCGAGCGTGAGCTCGGTCGCGTAGCGGCTCCCGCCGGGGCCGGCGACGTCGAGGACGATCGGCGCGGTGAGGACGGAGCTGAGGCCGCGTACGGGGACCTCGACCTGCCCGGGGGCCGAGGCGCACCCCTTCGCGTTCCGCGTGACGACGCCGAGGACGACGAGCCCCGGATCCCCCGCGGAGAACGTGATGCGGCAGGTGTCGGCGCCGTCCGTGATCGTGCCGTTGGAGATCGTCCAGGCGCAGGTCAGCCCCTCGGCTCCGGCGACCTCGGCGACGGCGCCGGCCTCGCCGCTCTCGAGGCTCGCGGGGGCCTCGATGGCGGGGAGCGGAGGCCGCGCGGCCGTCCGGACGCGAAGGGAGCCCGAGACCTCGCAGCCGCCGGCGGCGTGCACGGTTACGGAAAGGGTCGTGTCGCCGGAGGCGCCCGCGGAGAAGACGACCGACCGGGTGCCCTGGCCGGAGTCGATCGTACCGTTCGTGGCCGTCCACACCCACGTGGTTCCGTCGCCGGCGGCGGGGACCGACGCGACGTGGCCGCCCGAGCCGG
>JAKLER010000033.1 GCA_022711615.1 Acidobacteriota bacterium | reverse complement strand
AGGTGCGGCAGGCCGTTCCCGAGCGAAATCGCTCCCCCGAACGGCCCCGCCACCGCCGCGCCGAGCTCCGCGAGGTCTCCCTTCACGAACTCCGGCCCCGGCCCCGCCTCGCGGGCCTGCGCGAGCTGCGCCTCCGAGGCGTCGACGCCCGTCACCGCGAATCCCTCCGCCTGGAGGAACCGCGCGTGCTCGCCCGTGCCGCAGCCGAGGTCGAGGAGCCGCCGCGACGGCGCGCCCGCGAGCACCTTGCGGAGGAACGGCGCCTCGCGCTCGATGCGCGCGGGCCAGGCGATGAGCCGGCGGTAGGAGAGCCGGGCGTACGGGTCCTTCGGGTCGGCGTCCGTCATGCCGGGAGTCTCGCACCGGCGCGCCCCCGAAAGCGCGCGGCCGGGGTCGCCCCCGGCCGCGCCGATCTTCCGTTCCGTGGACCGGGTGCGCGAAGCGCCGTCGCGGCGCCCCGCCGCTCCTCAGGCGCCTCCGCCCTTCTCGGCCCCCTTGGGCCGCTTCGTGACCTTTGCACCGAGGTAGTCGCGGTTCAGGCGCGCGATGACCTCGAGCTTGATCTCCTTCGGGCAGGCGGCCTCGCACTCGCCCATGTTCGTGCAGCCGCCGAACCCCTCGGCGTCCATCTGCTCGACCATCTTCAGGACGCGCTCCTTCCGCTCGGGCTGCCCCTGCGGGAGGAGGCCGAGGTGCGAGACCTTCGCCCCGACGAAAAGCATCGCCGAGGCGTTCGGGCAGGCGGCGGCACAGGCGCCGCAGCCGATGCACGCCGCCGCGTCCATCGCGAGCTCGGCGTTCTCCTTCGGGACCGGGATGGCGTTCGCGTCGACGCCGACGCCCGTGTTCACCGAGACGAAGCCGCCCGCCGCGATGATCCGGTCGTAGGCCGACCGGTCGACGATCAGGTCCTTGATCACGGGGAAGGCCTTCGCCCGGAACGGCTCGACGGTGATCGTCTGGCCGTCCTGGAAGCTCCTCATGTGGAGCTGGCAGGTCGTCGTCGCGGAGCGCGGCCCGTGCGGGACGCCGTTGATGACGAGCGAGCAGGCGCCGCAGATCCCCTCGCGGCAGTCGTGGTCGAGGGCGATCGGCTCCTCGCCCTTCTCCATGAGCCGCTCGCTGACGAGGTCGAGCATCTCGAGGAACGAGGAGCCGGTGCTGACGCCCGGGACGTCGTACGTGACGAGGCCGCCTTTGTCGGAGGGCGACTTCTGGCGCCAGATGCGGACCTTGATGTCGATGTCCTTGTCGCCGCTCATTACTTGTAGCTCCTCGTGGCGAGATGGACGGACTCGAACGTGAGCTGCTCCGTGTGGCGCTCGGGCGTGGCGCCCTCGCCCTTCCACTCCCAGGCGGCGACGTGGGCGAACTTCTCGTCGTTGCGGAGCGCCTCGCCGTCCGGAGTCTGGTACTCCTCGCGGAAGTGGCCGCCGCACGACTCCTCGCGGACGAGGGCGTCGCGGCACATGAGCTCGCCGAGCTCGAGGAAGTCGGCGAGCCGCCCCGCCTTCTCGAGCGAGACGTTCAGGTCCTCCCCGCTCCCGGGGACGAAGACGTTCTTCCAGAACTCCTCGCGGACCTCCGGGATCCTCGCGATCGCCTCCTCGAGGCCCGCCCGGTTGCGGCCCATCCCGCACTTCTCCCACATGAGGAGCCCGAGCTGCTTGTGGAGCGAGTCGACCGTCCGCTTCCCCTTGATCGAGAGGAGCTTCTTCGTCCGCTCCGTCACCTCCGCCTCGGCCGCCTTGACGGCCGGGTGGGAGGCGTCGACCTTCGCGGGCTTGCCCTGGGCGAGGTAGTTGCCGATGGTGTACGGGATGACGAAGTAGCCGTCGGCGAGCCCCTGCATCAGCGCCGAGGCGCCGAGGCGGTTCGCGCCGTGGTCGGAGAAGTTCGCCTCGCCGAGGACGAAGAGGCCGGGGACGTTCGACATGAGGTTGTAGTCGACCCAGAGGCCGCCCATCGTGTAGTGGACCGCCGGGTAGATCCGCATCGGCACCTTGTACGGGTTCTCGTCGGTGATCCTCTCGTACATCTCGAAGAGGTTCCCGTACCGCTCGCGGATGACGCTCTCGCCGAGGCGGCCGATCGACTCGGCGAAGTCGAGGTAGACGCCCTGGCCGCCGGGGCCGACTCCGCGCCCCTCGTCGCAGACCTGCTTGGCCGCGCGCGAGGAGATGTCGCGGGGGGCGAGGTTCCCGTAGCTCGGGTACTTGCGCTCGAGGTAGTAGTCGCGCTCGGCCTCGGGGATGTCGGCTGCCTTGCGCGTCTCCCCCTTCTTCAGCGGCACCCAGATCCGGCCGTCGTTGCGGAGCGACTCGGACATGAGCGTCAGCTTGCTCTGGTTCTCGCCGTGGACCGGGATGCAGGTGGGGTGGATCTGCGTGTAGCAGGGGTTCCCGAAGTAGGCCCCGCGGCGGTAGGCGCGCCAGATGGCGGTCGCGTTGCACCCCTTCGCGTTCGTAGAGAGGAAAAAGACGTTCCCGTAGCCGCCCGTGGCGAGCAGGACGGCGTCGGCGAGGTGGCTCGAGATCTTCCCGGTGACCATGTCGCGGACGACGATGCCGCGCGCGACCCCGTCGATCACGATCAGGTCGAGCATCTCGGTGCGGGGGTACATCTTCACCTTGCCGAGGCCGATCTGCCGCTCGAGCGCCTGGTAGGCGCCGATGAGGAGCTGCTGCCCCGTCTGCCCCCGCGCGTAGAACGTCCGCGAGACCTGGGCGCCTCCGAACGAGCGGTTCCCGAGCGTGCCGCCGTACTCGCGGCCGAACGGGACGCCCTGCGCCACGCACTGGTCGATGATGTCGTTGCTCACCTCGGCGAGGCGGTGGACGTTCGACTCGCGCGCGCGGAAGTCGCCTCCCTTCACCGTGTCGTAGAAGAGGCGGTAGACGCTGTCGCCGTCGTTCTGGTAGTTCTTCGCCGCGTTGATGCCGCCCTGCGCGGCGATGGAGTGCGCGCGGCGGGGGCTGTCCTGGTAGCAGAAGCAGGAGACGTTGTAGCCGAGCTCGGCGAGCGACGCGGCGCCGGAGGCGCCCGCGAGCCCGGAGCCGACCATGATGAGGCTGTACTTCCTCTTGTTGGCCGGGTTGATCAGCTTGATGGCCGCCTTGTGCCGCGTCCAGCGCGACTCCATGGGGCCGGTGGGGCACTTGCCGTCGAGTTCCATCCCGCTTCCTCCTACTTCACCAGGCCCGCGAGGACCGCGATCGGGAAGGAGACGTTCACGACGACGATCACGGTGCAGAGAACGGCGAGGACCGCCTTGATCGGCTTCTCGTACTTCGGGGTCCGGAGGCCCAGCGTCTGGAAGAGGCTGAAGCCGCCGTGGAAGAGGTGGAAGCCGAGGGCGACCATCGCAAGGACGTAGAAGCCCGACACCCAGACGTTCGAGAAGCCGACGACGACGTTCGTGTAGACGTCGGTGTGGCTGAACTGCGGGTGGGCCGAGCCGAGCGTGAAGTGGAGGAGGTGGTAGATCACGAAGAGGGCGATCACCGGCCCGGTCCAGTACATCGTCCGGGAGGTGACCCCGGCCGCCTGGAAGTCCTGGTGGGCATAGCCCACCGGGCGGGCCGCGAGGTTGCGCCGCCAGAGCGTGAACGCCGCGAGGCCGTGGAGCACCACGGCCGCGAGGAGGGTGATCCGGGTCCCCCAGAGGAGCGGCGGGACCGCCTTGAGGAACGCCGCGTAGCCGTTGATCTTCTCCGGGCCCTGGTAAAGCTGGATGTTGCCGACCATGTGGACGAAGACGAAGCCGTAGAGGACGATGCCGGTCAGGGCCATCACCGCCTTGAGGGTGATGGAGCCGAAGACCGGTCTCTCCGCCGTGGACGGGATCGCGCTCATCGTTCGATCAGACGGTCAGCATCCCGCAGAGCTCGGCGACGGAGTCGGCCGACTTCCGGAGGGCCGCGGCCTCTTCGGGCGTCAGCTTCAGCTCGATGATCTTCTCGACGCCGTCCTTGCCGAGGACGACCGGGACGCCGACGAAGAGGCCGCTGATACCGTACTCCCCCTCGAGGAGCGCCGCGCAGGGGAGGATCTTCTTCTTGTCGTTGAAGATCGCGTCGGCCATCTCGACGGCCGCGGCCGACGGGGCGTAGTAGGCCGAGCCGGTCTTCAGGAGCTTGACGATCTCGGCGCCGCCGTTGGCGGTCCGCTTCACGATCTCCTCGACCTTCTCGGGCGGCAGCAGCTCGGTGATCGGAACGCCGGCGACCGTGGAGTAGCGCGGGAGCGGGACCATCGTGTCGCCGTGCCCGCCGAGGACCGTCGCGTGGATGTTCGACATCGCGACGTTCATCTCCATCGCGATGAAGGCGCGCATCCGGGCCGAGTCGAGGATGCCGGCCATGCCGATGACCTTGTTCTTCGGGAGCTTCGAGACGCGGCGGGCGACCTCGCACATCGCGTCGAGGGGGTTCGTGACGACGATAATCGTCAGGTCGCGGGAGTAGCGCGTCACCTTGGCGATGCAGTCGGCGACGATCGCCTCATTCGTCTTCAGGAGGTCGTCACGGGACATCCCGGGCTTGCGGGGGAGGCCCGCCGTCATGATGCAGAGGTCGGAGTCGGCCGTCTCCTCGTAGCCGTTCGACCCGACGATCTTCATGTCGAAGCCTTCGACGGCGCCCGACTGGTACATGTCGAGACCCTTGCCCTGAGGCACGCCGTCGACGACGTCCACGAGGACGACGTCTCCGAGCTCCTTCTCGACGATCCTCTGGGCGGCGGTCGCGCCGACGTTCCCGGCGCCGATGACAGTGATCTTCCGTCGCATGCTTCTCCCCCTGCTCTCGAAGATTCCGGTCTCCGCCGGGTCTGTACCGATCCGACCGGTAAGCGTAGCAGGGGGGGGAAGCCCCCGAAAGGGGAGTCCCGAACGGAACGACCGGGCCCCCTCGTCCGTATATGCTTCAGGTTGAAGATGGACGTTCGGGAGACCCCTGCCTGGCGGAAGGCCATCGGCCTCGCCCACGAGGTCTGCGCGACGCTCGAGGACGCGGCGGACCTCCCCGGCGATTCGGGGCAGCGCCTCCGGCGCGCCGCGCTGGCCGTGCCGTCTCTCGTCGCCGACGCCTTCCTCGACACCGGGCCCGCCGACTGCCGGGAGCGTCTGAGCGCCGCCGCCGCCCGGGTCGCCGAGCTCCGCCAGCTCCTGCGGGCGCCCGAGACCCGGCTCTTCGTCCCCGGGCCGGAAGCCGACGCCCTGCTGGCCGAGGCCGAGTCGTTGGCCCTCGAGATCCGGGCGCTCGGCGGACGCTGCCCCGAGGCCTGACCCTTCCCGATTTCCCCTCCTCCTGCTAGCGTTCCCCCGCTGGAAGGAAAGGAGATCCGATGACGTTCCGCCCGCTCGCCGCGATCCTGGCGGCCCTCGTCCTCCTCACGGCCCCCTGCGCCCTCGCCCAGGACGCCGCCCCCGCGACCACGGAGGCCGCACCGGCCGTGACCGAGGCCGCTCCGGCGACGACGGAGACGGCCCCCGCCCAGGCCCCGGCGACGACGACCGAGGCCGCCCCCGCCGTTCACGAGGGCGACCACGCCGCCGCGCCGGCCCCCGCCGCGACGGCGGAGGTCCCCGTGGGCACCTCCCAGACGACGACGATCGTCATCGGCCTCATCGTCCTCCTCCTCCTGATCGTCCTCGTCATCCTCGGTACGAAGAAGCAGGAGTAGGGTCGACCGGGAATCCCGGGAACAGACCAGACGCGGGGCACCGGGGCACCGGAGAGGGGAGCCTCACCCCGGGGGTAGGTCCCACGGCCTCCGGCTGCGCGCGGCCGACCCGCAGGGCGTGCGGCGTTCGGCGCTCGGGTCGCTCGCGAACTCCTCGCTTCGCTCGTCAAACAGCGCTCGCTTTCCCCCGAGCGCCTCGCGGCGCGCGCCAGCGGGTCCCCGGCCGTGCTCGAGTCGGCTCGCGGGACCTACCCCCGGGGCTCGGCCGCCCGGAGCAAGCACCCGCCAGGATGGGGGTCTGACCCCCACTCTATGTTCTACGGTGAGGAGCTTGCGCTGTGTTCGGCCCCACCCTTCCCCCTGAGAGCGCCGGACTTGCCACGGCCGCGGGAGGGGCGGGGCGTCTCGGAGACGACCCCGAGCACGGCCGGGGACCCGCTCGACGTCGCGAGGACCGGGCGGGGAGGAAGCCCGCGCGCTGTTCGACGACCGAAGGGAGGAGTTCGCGCGGGCGCCCCGCTCGGCCGCAGCGAGGTCGTCAGCGGGTCGGCCGCGCGCAGAAGGAGTCGGAGAGACGCTCCGCCCCTCCCGCGGCCCCCTGCGGAATCGACGAGAGCCTGCGACTGGTAGGTGCTCTGGTTCCCCGGTTCCCCGGTTCCCCGGTTCCCCGGTTCCCCGGTTCTCCCGTGCTCCCGGCGCTCCGGTCTCCCCCCGGTCAGCTCACCCAGGCGACGCCGACGCCGAGGAGGTCGACTCCCGTCTTCGTCGGGACGACGTCGACCTTCTCGAAGCGGGCCGGGTCGGGGGCGGCGATCTTCGACTCCAGCTCCTCGATCTCCGCCTTGAGGGTCTCGATCTTCGTCTCGGCGGCGCCTTCCATGCGGCGCTTGCTGAGGACCGAGCCGACCTTCGAGACGCGGAGCGACTTCTTCTTGCCGAAGAGGCCGCCGAGGACGTCCATCGCCGCGCCGGCCATCGTGGCCATCGTCTCCATCGAGCGCGCCTTCTCGGCCTGCTCGGCGGCCGCGAGGTCACGCTTCTTCTTCTCGATCCGTTCGACGAGCGCAGCCGAGGGCTTCGCCTTCTCGCCGACGCGGGCGGCGAACGCGTCCTCGTCCTCGCCCGGGTTCGAGAGGAGGCCGGTGAGGGGGTCGCGGAGGAGCGTCGTGGCGAGGAGGTCGGGGAGGCGCTCCTTCAACGCCTTCTCGGCCTCCTTCACCCCCTTCGCGCCGACCCACGAGGGGAGCTCGCCGTAGGAGAGCGTGCGCGGCGCCGAGGAGAGAAGCTCCTTGCCTTCGAGGTCGAGCGCGTCCCCCTGGACGACCTCGCGCGGCGTATCGGCCTCGAGCGGGAAGAGCTTCACGGACGTGATCTCGTCCGAGGTCCCCTTGCCGCTCTTGTAGCGGACGGCGGCCTTCGCCCACAGGTACGGCACGGCGCGCTCGCCGCCGCGCCGGTCGAGCCAGCGGGCCGGCCACTCGGCCGGGAGCATCGGCGGGCCGGCGGGGGCCGAGGGCTTCGCCGCGACGGTCGGCGCCGCGGCGGCCGCGACGCCTCCGGCCGCCGCCGGCGCCGTCTTCTTCAGCTTCGTCAGCTCGTCGCGCGTCATCGGGCCGCGGAGGTAGCTCATCGCCCAGCGCGTCTCGAAGATCTCCGGGCCCTTGCGGTGGACGTCGTGGAGGAGGAAGGTCCTCTTTTTCGTCTGGTTCAGGAGGGCGTCGACGTCCGTGAGGCCGGCGGCGTCGGTGAGGCCGTCAGCGAGGCGGCGGCGGTCGCGCTCGGTCTGAAGCGTCCCGACCCACCAGCAGCCGCAGTTCGCGAGCCCCTTGTAGTCGAGGTCGACCGGGTTCTGCGTCGCGAGGACCGTCCCGACTCCGAACGCCCGCGCCTGCTTGAGGAGCGCGAGGAGGGGCTTCTTCGTCGGCGGCTCTCCCGACGGCGGGAAGAAGCCGAAGATCTCGTCGATGTAGACGAGGGCCCGGAGCGTCGTCGAGCCGGGCTGGGAACGGAGCCAGGAGCGGACGCGGGAGAGGAGCGTCGCGACGACGAAGAGCCGCTCGGGGTCGGAGAGGTGCGCGATCGAGAAGATCGAGCACCTCGCCGGGCTTCCCTTCCCGCCGAGGAGGACGTCGACGTCGAGCGGCGCGCCGCCGCGGAAGGCGGCCGTCGCAGGCGAGGCGAGGAGGCCGTTCAGCGCGAGGACGAGGCCGTCGCGCTCCTTCTTCGGGAAGAACGTCTCGAGCGGGAGCGCGCCGATCGCCGAGAAGGGGGGCTGGGCGGCCGCGCCGACGAGCGCCTCGAGCGTCGCGGTCTCCCCCTTCCCCCAGATCTCCTCGACGCAGCGGGCGAGGAGGATGAACTCGCGCGAGGAGACCGGGTCGGCGTTCCGGCCGAGGAGGCCGAGGAGCCCCCCGAGGAAGGCCGTCATCAGGTCGCGGCCCTCTTCGCTCTGCGGGCCGTCGGGCGGCGGTGCGAGGGCGCCGAGGAGATCGACCTGCACGCCCGCCGTCGAGCCGGGCGTGTAGATCGTCACGGTGCGGCCTGCGGCGTAGGAGGCGACGTCGGCGACGGAGATTCCCCAACCGGCGAGGCCGTCGGCCCACTTCTTCGCCTCCCCTTCCGGCGTCGCCTCCCCTCCGGCCGGGACCCAGGGCGCGAACTCGTCGGGCGCGAGACGCGGGAAGGCCAGCGCGAGGTTCCCGAGGTCCCCCTTCGGGTCGATCGCGAGGACGGGGATCCCCTGCTTGAGCAGCTCCTCGATCAGGAGGATGCCGAGGGCCGTCTTCCCGCTCCCGGTCATCCCGACGATCAGGCCGTGCGTCGTCAGGTCGTCCGGGTCGAGGGTGAGCGGCGCGGGCGCCTTCGTGACGGATCGGCCGAGGAAGAGCTCGTTGCCCATGAAGCGACCTCCCGTGTGGAGTCCCGTGGCGAACGAGGATCTTACCGGCCGCGCGGACATAATCGGGGCATGAACGAAGGACGGAGCCCCGCGATCCGGGTCACGCTGATGCCGAAGGACACGAACGTCCACGGGACGATCTTCGGCGGCGTCCTCCTCTCGCACCTCGACCTCGCCGGGGCCGTCGCCGCGCGCCGCCACTGCGACCGGATGGTGACCGTGAAGATGACCGAGGTCGTCTTCCATGAGCCGGTCTTCGTCGGCGACCTCGTGTCGTTCTACGCGGACGTCCTCCGGATCGGCAACACCTCGATCACCGTAAAGGTGACCGTCGAGGCGTCGCGGCACTGGGGGGCCGGGGAGGCGACGAAGGTGACGGAGGCCGAGATCGTCTACGTGAACGTCGACGAGAACCGCCGCCCCGTCCCGATCACGCGGCGCGAGATCGCCGCCGGGTAGGCCCTAATCCTCGCCGCGCGGCCGCGCCCGGTTCCGCTTCAGCTTCGCGAGGCGCTTCTTGAGCGCGAGGCGGGCCTCGCGCGCGCCGGCCGTCGGGCGCGTCGCGCGCCTCTTCCTCGGGACGACGAGCGCCTTCGCGACGAGCGCCCGCGCCTTCTCACGCGCCCGCTCGAGGTTCCGGTGGAAGTCCCGGCTCTCCCCGGCCGTCAGGCGCAGAAAGCCGTCCGCGTCGCGCCGCCCCTCGGCGAGCGCGAGGAGCCGCGCGCGCGCCCCGTCGTCGAGCCCCTCGACGAGCGCGAGATCGACGAAGAGCTCCGCCTTCGAGGCGACCTTGTTCACGTTCTGCCCGCCCGGCCCGCCCGAGCGGACGCCTCGCGCCTCGAGCGCGGCGGCGGGGATCCTCACCCCGGGGACGACGTCGATCGGGTCGGGCACGGCGACATCGTGCCACGGCTCCTATGATGGAGACGAGACGCCCGTGCCCGCCTTCTCCTCCGCCCGCATCTTCGACGCCCGTCGACGGGCGATCGACGTCCTCCTCGCGGCCCTCGTCGTCCTCGGCGCGACCGGGCTCGGCCGGCTCGGCGGCGCGAACCCGACGACGGCCGGGTTCCTCTTCCTCCTCGCCGTCCTCGGCCTCGCCGTCGCGCGCGGGCTCACCGCGTCGGTCGCGGCGTCGGTCGGCGCGACGCTCGCCTTCAACTGGTTCTTCCTTCCGCCCCTCCACACCTTCACGATCGCCGCGCCGGCGAACTGGGTCGCGCTCTTCAGCTTCCTCGTCGTCGCCGTCGTCGTCAGCCGCCTCGTCCTTCGGGCCCGCGAGGAGGCAGACGACGCTCTTCGAAGGCGGCGCGAGATCGAGGTCCTCTACGACCTCTCGATCGACCTCTTCACCGCCACGAACCGCGTCGGCGTCCTCGGAGAGGCCGCCGCCCGGGCGCTTCGATCCGTGGGGGCCGAGGGTGGCGGGCTCCTCGAGGTCGACGAGGGCTCGGACCGGCCCAGGGTCGTCTCGTGGTCGGGCCGGGACCTCGCGCCGGAGCACGAGCGGCTCGTCAAGGTCGTCCTCGACCGGGCCGAGCCGGCCGAGGTGCCCGCGCCCGGAGGGGCCTCCGACGCGTACTTCCCGCTCGTCGTCGGCGGGAAGGCCCGCGGGGTTCTCGTCGTCCTCGGCGCCCGGGCGGGGCGGACGATCCTCGAGCCGGTCGCCCGGCTCGTCGCCCTCGCCGTCGAGCGGGAGCGCTTCCTCGCCGAGAACGCGCACCTCGAGGCGCTGCGCCAGAGCGAGGGGCTGAAGACCGCGCTCCTGCGGGCCGTCTCTCACGACCTCCGAAGCCCGCTGACCGCGATCGGCCTCTCGATCGAGGGCCTCCGGAGGCGGCTCTCCGCCGATGCCGACGCCCGGCCCGCGCTCGACGACCTCTCCCGCGAGAGCAGCCGCCTCTCGCGACGCATCGACAACCTCCTCGCGCTCGCGCGGCTCGAGGCGGGGCGGAGCGTCCCTCATCCGGAGCCGACGCCGCCCGCCGACCTCTTCCGGGCGGCGCGCGAGAGCCTCCCTCTCGTCCTCGACGCGCACCCGGTCCACGTCTCCGTCGCCTCCGACGCACCCGACGTCCTCGCGGACCCCTCGCTCGTCGCCGAGGTCCTCGTCAACCTCGTCGAGAACGCTGCCCGCGCCGCCCCCGAGGGGACGGTGATCGAGCTGACGGCGACCCGGCACCCGATCGAACCGCTCCTCGTGAGGCTCGAGATCGCCGATCGCGGTCCCGGCCTCCCGCGGGAGACGCTTCCAGGAGCGGAAGCGGAGCCCGCCGACGGCGGACGGCGCGGCCTCGGCCTCGAGATCGCGCGCGGGCTCGCCGTGGCGAACGGCGGCGGCCTCTCGTTGCATCCACGGCCCGGCGGCGGGACGATCGCGCGGGTGGACCTTCCCGCCGCGCCGGCCGCCGAGGAGCCCGCACCGTGACGCACGGGGGCGCCTGCGTCCTCGTCGTCGAGGACGACCCGACGATCCGGCGAGGCCTCGCCGCGGAGCTCTCGGCGAACGGCTACGACGTGCTCGAGGCGGCCGACGGCCGCAGGGGGATCGCCCTCTTCGCGAGCGGCGCGCCCGACCTCGTCCTCACGGACCTCGCCATGCCGGTCGCCGACGGTTTCGAGCTGATCCGGGAGGTGCGGCGCACGGGCGCCACTCCGGTCGTCGTCCTCTCCGTCCGGGGCGCGGACGTCGACAAGATCCGCGCCCTCGACCTCGGCGCCGACGACTTCGTCACGAAGCCGTTCTCCGTCCCCGAGCTCCTCGCGCGGATCCGGGCCCAGCTCCGGAGGAGCGGCGTCGCCCCCGCCCGGACCGTCCTCGAGTTCGAAGGGCTCTCGATCGACCTCGACCGGCGGCGCGTCGTCCAGGGGGAGCGCGAGGTGAAGCTGACGCCGACCGAGTTCGCGATCCTCGAGCTCCTCGCGACGAACGCCGGCCGCCCCGTCACGACGGCGAAGATCATCGCGCGCGTCTGGAAGGGGGCTCCGGGGACGACGGTCGACGTCGTCCGCGTCCACGTCGGGACGATGCGGAAGAAGCTCGAGCCCGACCCCGCCTCGCCCCGCTACGTCGTCACGGAGCCGTGGGTCGGCTACCGCTTCGTCGCCGAGCCGCTCCCGGACTGACGCGCCTCAGACCCCCGTCTGGATCGGCATGATGACGGAGTGCATCCCCTCCATCTGGAGGCGGCGCTGCAGCGCGAAGGGCGTCTGGTTGTGGAGGAGGCGGTTCAGCGCGTTCTCCTTCGGGAAGACGAGCTTGGACATGAAGAAGATCGGCCGGTCCCAGTCGTCCCTCACCTTCCGGCAGAGGTCCACGAGCTCGTCGAGGAGGTCGGTCCCGACCGAGAGGTGGTGCTCGGCTGCGAGCCCGTTCCCCCGGGCGAACGCCACGTAACGGACGAGGTCACGCTCGGTCTCCCGCCGCAGGTTCTCGATCTCCTTCGCCCCCTTGAAGCTCGCCGAGTCGACGACTCCGACCGACAGGAAGACGCAGTGCCGGAAGTAGCCCGGGAAGTACCGCTGCACGTTCAGGAACGAGTGCATCCCGAGGCCGTTGAACCCCGAGACGAGGAAGACGGCGGTCGGAGTCCCACGCTTCGGCGGCTCGATCTTCGGGAGCTCCCCCGAGTCGGCCGGCTTCGGAGGCTTCAGCGTCGTCAGGACGTCGTCCGTCCGCTTCAGGTAGAGGCGGATCGAGCTGTAGTGGCGCCGCACGAGGACGCAGACGACGACGAGCGAGCCGGTGATGAGGACCGTCACCCACCCCCCGGCGCGGAACTTCATCGCCACCGTCGCGACGAGGAGCGTCGCCGTGAGCATCAGGCCGAAGCCGTTGATCGAGAGGTGTCGCTTCCAGAGAGGGTCCTCGCGCCGGACCTTCCACCAGTGGACGCACATGCCGAGCTGCGAGAGGCTGAACGTGAGGAAGACGTTGATCGAGTACATGACGACGATGACGTCGATGGAGCCCCCCGTGTAGAGGAGGATGCCGAACGCCGCGCCGCCCATCACGAGGATGCCGTTCTGCGTCACGAGCCGGTCCGAGAGGAGGCTGAACCGGTGCGGGACCCAGGAGTCGATCGCCATGTTCGAGAGGACGCGCGGCCCGTCGAGGAACCCCGCCTGCCCTCCGACGAGGAGGAGGGCCCCCTCGGCGACGAGCGTCGCCAGGAGGAAGGCGCCGGCGAGGGAGCCGGGGCCGAACGCCTCCGTCGCGAGCCTCTCCGTCAGGACCGCGTTGAGCGTCCGCCCGGGGACCCGGTGGACCCCCGCGAGCAGGTAGCAGAGGATGAGGCCGCCGGCGGTGAGCGCGAGCGACGTCCCCATGTAGACCATCGTCCGGCGGCCCGTCCTCACGCGCGGCTCGCGCAGGATCTGCAGGCCGTTCGAGACCGCCTCGATCCCCGTGTAGGTGCCGCCGCCCATCGAGAAGGCGCGGAGGAGGAGCGCGAGAGTGCCGATGGCGCCGAGCGACGTCCACGTCTCCCGGGTCTCGCGGGCGGTCGCCGCCACGACCTCGGGCATCGCGCCGACGTGGCTCCCGATCCCGTAGGCGATGAGGAGCGCGTGCGTCACGAGGAAGAGGATGAAGATCGGGAGGAGGACGAGAACCGACTCCTTCACTCCCCTGAGGTTCAGGACGACGAGCGCGACGAGGAGGACGAGGGAGACGACGAGCTGCTCCCGCTGGGGGACGGCCCGGGGCGCGAGCGAGCAGAGCGCCGCCACGCACGCCGCCACCTGCATGGCGATCGTCATCGCGTAGTCGACGACGAGCGCCGAGCCCGAGACGACGCCGGCTCCCCGGCCGAGCAGGATCGTCGCGACCAGGTAGCCGCCGCCGCCTGACGGGAAGAGGGAGATGATCTGGGAGTACGATGCGGAGATGACGCCGATCGTGATCACCATGGCGATCGCGAGGAAGACCGCCAGGTGCGAATGCGCCCCGAGCGTGACGAATGCTTCCTCCGGGCCGTAGCACGAGGACGAGAGCCCGTCCGCGCCGAGGCCGACCCAGGCCAGGAACGCCGCCAGCGAGACACGGTGGAAGATCTTCGGATCGAGAGGATCGCGCTCCTTCCCGATGACGAAGCGGCGGACGGATTCGAGGATCGGCATGGACAGCCGACGACTGTAGCGGTCCGCCACCGCTTCCCGGAAGGCTCCAGGCTCTCCGCCGAGCGTCCGCGCGCCCGATCTTTAGCCATTCCTTAGACGCCCGGTGGACCTCCGGACGTCCCTGGACGACTTAGGGTTTCCTTCGCGTTCCTTCCGGACTTCCTCCGGGACCCGGCGGCACCTTTCCCGGCGTGGAAGGGAGATACGTCATGCCGCTCCTCGTCGCCCTCGCCGCCGGGCTCGTCCTCGTCCTCGCCGACATCTACCGCGGGAAGCCCGGAGACCGGCTCTGAGCGGCCGCCTCCGGCCATGCCGAGGCCCGCGCCGATGAACGACCCGACCCTCGTCGTCCTCACCCTCCTCCTCGGGGCCCTCGCGCTCCTCTACGTCCGCGGCTGCGCCGCCCTCCTCGGGGAGGACCGCGATGGGCGCTGAGTCGCTCGCCGGCCTCGTCCTGTCGGGCCTCGCGCTCGTCTACCTCCTCTTCGCGCTGCTGAAACCGGAGAGGCTCTGACGTGACGGCCCTCGCGTTCCTCAAGATCGCGGTCTACTTCCTCCTCGTCCTCGTCGTGACGAAGCCGCTCGGCCTCTACATGCGCCGGGTCTTCTCCGGCGAGAGGACGTTCCTCGACCCCGTCCTCCTCCCGGTGGAGAGGGCCCTCTACCGTCTCGGCGGCGTCGACCCGAAGAAGGAGCAGGACTGGAGGGCCTACGCCTCCTCGATGCTCGTCTTCAGCGTCCTCGGCATCCTCGGCGTCACCGCGATCGAGCGCCTCCAGCACCTCCTGCCGCTGAACCCCGACCGCCTCCCGGCCGTCCCGCCCGCCCTCGCCTGGAACACGGCGGTCTCGTTCGTGACGAACACGAACTGGCAGGCCTACGCGGGCGAGGCGACGATGTCGCACCTGACCCAGATGGCCGCGCTCGCGGTCCAGAACTTCCTCTCGGCCGCGACCGGGATCGCGATCGCCGTGGCCGTCATCCGGGGGATCGCGCGCACCGAATCCCGGACGATCGGCAGCTTCTGGGTCGACCTGACGCGGGCGACGCTCTGGGTGCTCCTCCCGCTCTCGCTCCTTGCGGCGGTCGTCCTGACGTCGCAGGGGGTCGTCCAGAGCTTCTCTCCTTCCGCGAAGGTGACGACGCTCGACGGGGCGACGCAGACGGTCCCGCTCGGGCCGGTCGCCTCGCAGGAGGCGATCAAGGAGCTCGGGACGAACGGAGGCGGCTTCTTCAACGCGAACTCCTCCCACCCGTACGAGAACCCGACGCCCGCGACGGACCTCCTCGAGATGCTCCTCATCTTCGCAATCCCGGCAGGTCTGACGTACACGCTCGGGTCGATGACCGGCAAGACGCGCCACGGCTGGGCCGTCTTCTGGGCGATGGGGCTCCTCTTCCTCGTCGGGGCAGGGGCCGCCGCGTGGGCCGAGACCCACGGCAACCCGATCCACCACGCCGCGGGCGTCGACCCGAGCGCCGGGAACATGGAGGGGAAGGAGGTCCGCTTCGGCGCGGGCGACACCGCCCTCTTCGCGACGGTCACGACGGCCGCCTCCTGCGGCGCCGTGAACGGGATGCACGACTCGTTCACGCCGCTCGGGGGCCTCGTCCCGCTCGTGAACATCCAGCTCGGCGAGGTGGTCTTCGGCGGCGTCGGCGCGGGGCTTTACGGGGCCTTCGTCTTCATCGTCCTCTCGGTCTTCATCGCGGGGCTGATGGTCGGCCGGACCCCCGAGTACCTCGGCAAGAAGATCGAAGGCGGCGAGGTGAAGCTCGCGATGCTCTCGGTCCTCGTCCTCACCTTCTGCATCCTCGTCGGTACGGCCGCGGCCGTGACGACGAAGGCGGGCCTCTCGAGCCTTTCGAATGCCGGGCCCCACGGCCTCTCGCAGGCGCTCTACGCCTTCACGAGCGCGGCCGGGAACAACGGCAGCGCCCTCGCCGGCCTGAACGCGAACACCGACTTCTACAACGTGCTGCTGGCCTGCGCGATGTTCTTCGGGCGGTTCCTGATGATCGTCCCGATCCTCGCGATGGCCGGAGCGCTCGCCGCGAAGAAGAAGCTCGCCGACTCCGCGGGGACGTTCCCCGTCGACGGCCCGATCTTCACGCTCCTCCTCGCCGGTGTCATCGTCGTCGTCGGCGCGCTCACCTACTTCCCCGTCCTCTCCCTCGGCCCGGTCGTCGAGCAGCTGCTGATGGCCGCGGGCCGGACCTTCTGAGGCCCCCCGTGACGAAGCACGCCGAGTCCCGGCTCCTCGACCCGTCCCTCCTGGGCCGCGCCGCGGCCGACTCCTTCCGCAAGCTCCACCCCCGCCACATGGCGAGGAACCCGGTGATGCTCGTCGTCGAGGCGGGCGCCGTCCTCGCGACGCTCCCGCTCGTCGGCCTCGGCACGCGCGGCTCGCTCTCGTTCCAGCTCCAGGTCGTCCTCTGGCTCTGGGCCACCGTCCTCTTCGCGAACTTCGCCGAGGCGGTCGCCGAAGGGCGGGGGAAGGCGCAGGCCGACGCGCTCCGGAAGACGAAGACCGACGCCGTCGCCCGCCGCCTCGTCGGCGCCGGGCGGCGCGAGGAGCAGGTCCCGGCCTCGAGCCTCGGCAAGGGCGACCTCGTCGTCGTCGAGACGGGCCAGCTGATCCCCGGCGACGGGACCGTCGTCGAGGGGATCGCCTCGGTCGACGAATCGGCCATCACGGGCGAATCGGCCCCGGTCATCCGTGAGGCGGGCGGCGACCGCTCCGCCGTGACGGGAGGGACGCGGGTCCTCTCCGACCGGATCGTCGTCGAGATCACCTCCGAGCCCGGCTCGACGTTCCTCGACCGGATGATCCGGCTCGTCGAGGGGGCCGAGCGGCAGAAGACGCCGAACGAGATCGCCCTCGACATCCTCCTCGCCGGCCTGACGATCGTCTTCCTCTTCGCGACCGTCACGCTCCGCCCCTTCGCCCTCTACTCGGGCGGCGACGTCTCGCCGACCGTCCTCGTCGCCCTCCTCGTCTGCCTCATCCCGACGACGATCGGCGGGCTCCTCTCGGCCATCGGCATCGCCGGGATGGACCGCGTCCTCAGGCACAACGTCCTCGCGATGTCGGGGCGCGCCGTCGAGGCCGCGGGCGACGTGAACGTCCTCCTCCTCGACAAGACCGGCACGATCACGCTCGGCAACCGTCAGGCGGCGCAGCTCCTCCCCGCGCCCGGGGTCTCCGAGCGCGAGCTCGCGGAGCTCGCACAGATCGCCTCCCTCGCCGACGAGACCCCCGAGGGGCGCTCGATCGTCGTCCTCGCCAAGGAGGAGCACGGCCTCCGCGGCCGCGAGCTGCGCGACCTGCACGCCCGCTTCGTCCCCTTCACGGCACGGACCCGGATGTCGGGCCTCGACTTCGAAGGGGGACGACAGGTCCGCAAGGGGGCGGCCGACGCCGTCGACGGCTTCGTCCGCGGCCTCGGCGGCCACTTCCCCGAAGAGGTCCGCCGCGACGTCGCGCGGGTCGCCGGCGAAGGGGGCACCCCGCTCGTCGTCGCCGACGGCGGGAAGGTCGCCGGGACGATCACCCTCAAGGACGTCGTCAAGGGCGGGATGCGGGAGCGGTTCGACCGCCTCCGGGCCATGGGGATCCGGACCGTGATGATCACCGGCGACAACCCGCTCACCGCGGCGAGCATCGCCCGTGAGGCCGGCGTGGACGACTTCCTCGCCGAGGCGACTCCCGAGGACAAGCTCGGCCTCATCCGGAAGGAGCAGGCGGCCGGCAACCTCGTCGCGATGACCGGCGACGGGACGAACGACGCTCCCGCGCTCGCGCAGGCCGACGTCGGGATGGCGATGAACACCGGGACCCAGGCGGCCAAGGAAGCCGGGAACATGGTCGACCTCGACTCGAACCCGACGAAGCTCATCGAGGTCGTCGAGATCGGCAAGCAGCTCCTGATGACCCGCGGCGCGCTGACGACGTTCTCCATCTCGAACGACGTCGCGAAGTACTTCGCGATCCTCCCCGCCCTCTTCGTCGCGACCTATCCCCAGCTTCGGGCCCTCAACGTCATGAAGCTCGCGACGCCCGAGAGCGCGATCCTCTCGGCCGTCATGTTCAACGCCCTGGTCATCGTCGCCCTGATCCCGCTCGCCCTGCGCGGCGTCTCGTACCGGCCGCTCGGCGCGGGGCGGATCCTCCGGAGGAACCTCCTGATCTACGGCCTCGGCGGGCTCGTCGCGCCGTTCGCCGGGATCAAGGCGATCGACCTCCTGCTCGTCGCGCTGAAGCTGGCCTGAGGGAGCGCCGTGAAGGACCACGTCCTCGTCTCCATCCGCCTCCTCGTCGTCTTCACGCTCCTCCTCGGCTTCGCCTACCCCGCCGCCGTCTGGGCGGTCGGCCGCGTCGCGTTCCGTTCCGCGGCCGGGGGCTCCTTCGTCACGCACGACGGGAAGGTCGTCGGTTCCGAGCTCCTCGGCCAGGCCGTCGCGTCGCCCGGCCTCTTCCGCCCGCGCCCGTCCGCCGCCGGCGCGGGCTACGACGCGACGGCCTCGGGCGGCTCGAACCTCGGCCCGACGTCGAAGGCCCTCGCTGAGCGCGTCGCGGCCGAGGTCGCGAGGGCGCGCGCCGAGAACCCCGGCGCGCGCGGCCCCGTCCCGGCCGACGCCGTCACGGCCTCCGGGTCGGGCCTCGATCCCCACGTCTCGCCGGAGTTCGCGCTCTGGCAGGTGTCGCGCGTCTCGCGCGAGTCGGGAATCCCCGCCGCCGAGCTCGAGGCTCTCGTCGCGAAGAGGACCGAGGGCCGCTTCCTCGGCCTCTTCGGCGAGCCGCGCGTGAACGTCCTCCTCCTGAACCTCGACGTCCTCTCCCGGCGTCCGTCCGAGGGGGGCGGCGAGCCGCCGCCTCGATAATCGGGCCATGCCGCGCTCCGCGGACGACCGCCGCCCCGGCCCGGAGGCGTTCCTCCGGAGGGCCGCGCGCGACGCGCGACCCGGGCGGCTCAAGGTCTACCTCGGGATGGCGGCCGGCGTCGGCAAGACCTACAAGATGCTCGACGACGCTCACGCGCTGCGTCGCCACGGGACCGACGTCGTCGTCGGCTACGTCGAGCCGCACGGCCGACCCGAGACCGAGGCGCGCATCGGCGACCTCGAGGTCGTCCCGCGCAAGCAGGTGAGCTACCAGGGGGTCGTCCTGCCGGAGATGGACCTCGACGCCATCCTCCGACGGAGGCCCGACGTCGTCCTCGTCGACGAGCTGGCCCACACGAACGCGCCCGGCTGCCGGAACGAGAAACGCTGGAAGGACGTGGAGGAGATCCTCGCCTCCGGGATCTCGGTGATGGCCGCCGTGAACGTCCAGCACCTCGAAGGGGTGCAGGACGTCGTCGGGTCGGTCACCGGGATCGAGGTGCGCGAACGCCTCCCCGACCGGATCGTTCGGGACGCCGACGCCCTCGTCGTCGTCGACCTCCCCGTGGAGGAGCTCCGCGAGCGGATCCGGATCGGGAAGGTCTACGCGCCGGAGAAGGCCGAGCAGGCGCTCTCGAGCTTCTTCACCGAGGAGAAGCTGACGCGCCTGCGCGAGCTGACGCTCTTCCAGACGGCCGACCACATCGAGGCCGACGCCCACCACGACTCGGGGGCGTTCGAGGCCGCCTCGACGCAGGCGCGGGTCGCGGCGGCGATCCCGCTCGAGCCCGAGACGGGGCGGAGGCTGATCCTCCGCGCCTCGCGCGTCGCCGGCAGGATGAACACGCGGTGGTTCGCCCTCCACGTGCGCCGCTCGCGCGAGCGCCCCGAGCGCCTCTCCGCCCGGCAGCACAGGGCCCTGACGGAGAACGTCGAGCTCGCGATGACGCTCGGCGCGACCGTCGTCGTGAGGGAGGCCGAGGACGTGGCCGCCGAGATCCTGCGGTTCGTGAAGGCCGAGAACGTCGGCATCGTCATCGTCGGCCCCCCCTCGCGCCGGGGACTCGCGGCCCGCCTCTTCCCCGGGACGGTCGACCGCCTCCTCGCCGGGACCGACGGCTTCAGCCTCCTCGTCGCAGACGCCGGGGAAGACGAGCGCTGACGCGACGACTCCGTCGACACGTCCTCGCCGCCGCAGCGTCGCGCACGCTCCCCGCCCCGTTCTTGCTAGCATCCGCCCCCAAAAATCGCCGGAACGCCGAACGCCGCCGACGGAGGGTGCTTGTGAGCCTGTCGATTCCCCAGATCCTGTCGACGACGCGCCTCTTCGGGGGCCTCGCCCCGGAGGACCTCGCGCGCATCGGCCCGGAGTTCGAGCCGGTCCGGGTCCCCGGAGGCGAGACCGTCTTCGAGCACGGGGAGACGGGCGACTGCCTCTACATCGTCGCGAGCGGCCGGATCGAGGTGTCGCTGACGCTCCCCGACGGCTCGCTTCGCCCGATCGGCGAGGCCGGCCCCGGGGAGTGCCTCGGCGAGATGGCGCTGCTGACGGGCGAGCGGCGGAGCGCAACGGCCCGATCGCGTCGCGACACCGACCTCCTCCGCCTGTCGGGTGAGGCGTTCCGCCGGCTCCTCGAGACGCATCCGCGCCTCATGTACGGCCTGACGCGTCGGATCATCGGGCACTACCAGTCGGTCCTCAGCGGCCGGCGCGGCGCCTCCGCCGGACGGATCTCGACGATCGCCGTAGCCACGACGCAGAAGGACGGTCGGGTCGCGGAGTTCACTCGGCGGCTCGTCGAGGCTCTCGGACGGAACGGGAGCGTCCGGCACCTCGATGCGTCCGCGCTCGACTCCGCGCTCGGCGAGGGCTCCGCCCAGGCCGCCCGCGACTCCTCGCGCAACTCCGGAATCGTGGCGTACCTGAACGAGCAGGAGGAGGCGCACCGCTTCGTCGTCTACGAAGCGGAGCCCGGTCCCTCGTCCTGGACGAGCCGCTGCCTCCGCCAGGCCGACCGGATCCTCTTCGTCGCGCCCGACGACGGGAGCCCCGCTCCCGGGCCGATCGAGGCGCTGCTCGCCCGCCAGGGTCTCGCCGACGTGAGGACCGCCGACCTCGTCCTCCTCCACCGCGAGACGAAGCCGCTCTACCTCGGGACGAGCGCGTGGCTCGCGCCTCGGCGCGTCCGGGCCCATCACCACGTCGCCGAGAGCGCGCCGGGCGAGATGGAGCGCCTCGTCCGGTCGCTGACGGGCGAGGTGCGCGGCCTCGTCCTCGGCGGCGGCGGAGCCCGCTCCTTCGCCCAGATCGGCGTCCTCCGGGCGCTCGCGGAACGGGGCGTCTCGTTCGACGTCGTGGGCGGGACGAGCATGGGCGCCTTCCTCGGCGCGCAGGTCGCGATGGGGTGGGACCCGGGGAAGATGCTCGCGTTCAACGAGGTGACGTGGACCCGGACGAAGCCCCTCAAGGACTACACGTTCCCGTACCTCGGCTTCGTCACCGGGAGGCGCTTCTACTCCGTGGCCCGCGCGATCTACGGCGAGGCGCGCCTCGAAGACCTCCGGGTCCCGTTCTTCTGCTGCTCGAGCAACCTGACGCGGGCGCGCGTCGAGGTGCACGACGCCGGGCCCGCCTGGAGGGCCCTCGGCGCGAGCATCGCGGTGCCGGGCCTCGCGCCGCCGGCCTTCGAGGGGGGCGACCTCCTCGTCGACGGCGCCGTCCTCGCGAACCTCCCCGTCGACGTGATGCGCCGCCGCTGCTCCGGGACCGTCGTCACGATCGACGTCAGCCCCGTGGAGGACCTGAGCGTCGACCCCGCGCTGACGATGGCGCCGAATTCCTGGGGGCTTCTCTTCCGCAAGCTCCTCGGGAAGAAGCCTCAGGTGCCCGGCTTCTTCGAGCTCCTCATGCGCTCCTCGGGCCTCGCGAGCGTCCAGCAGGTGGATGAGATGCAGCGCCTGTCGGACGTCTTCTTCCACCCCCCCATCGAGAAGTACTCCATCTTCGACTTCTCCCTCATCCGGGAGCTCGAGCGGGTCGGCTACGAGCACGCGGCCCAGGTGCTCGCCTCTCCGGCCGGTGAGCTTCTCGTGCGGGCGGACGCGCCCGCGGCGGGCGCCGCACCCGCCTCAGGCGGGAGCGCGTAGGGCGGCGAGCCACTCCGCGGGGTTCTCGAGATCGGGGAAGTGGCCCGAGCCGGAGAAGACGAGGACGCGCGCGCCCGGGAGCTCCTCCGCGATCGATCCGAGATCGGTCTCCGCATGTGTCGGGTCGGCCGCGCCGAGGAGGACGGTGACGGGGCAGGCGAGCCGAAGGCGTTCGCCGGGACGGCGCGCGAACTCCTGGAACGCCGATGCGAGCGGGAACGCCGCCCCGGCCCGGAGCGCGGCGAGCGCAGGTGCGGCGATCGGGCCGGGGTCGGCCCCGGGCGGCAGGGCGGCGCGGTACCACCACCGGGCGATTCGCCGGCGCGCCGCCCGGACCGCGACCGGGCCGAGGAGCGGCGCCTGGATGACCCCGCAGACGTCCTTGCGCTTCACCCACGAAGCCATCTCGCGCCGCGACGCGACCTGCGAGAGGACGAGGCGGCCCACGAGGTCCGGCCGCCTCGCCGCGAGGTCCACCGCCGCGAACGCGCCGACGCAGGCGAGCGAGAGGGTCGCGCCCCGGAATCCGAAGCGCACGAGGAGCTCCTCGAGCGCGGCCGAAAGCTCCTCGACGCGGTAGCGCCCTCCGGCCCGGGGCGCCGAGAAGCCGAAGCCAGGGGCCTCGACGACCGCCACGG
>JAKLER010000329.1 GCA_022711615.1 Acidobacteriota bacterium | reverse complement strand
GGAGCCGGCGACGAGGAGCGAGAGGGCAAGGACGACGGGGACGGATCGGCGCATGGGTCCTCCTCGGGGTTCGTTCTCCGTCGGATACGGAGAACAGCCCCCCGCGGTTCCGCGCGTCAGGTGCGGGAACGCGCGGCGCGGGCCTCGCGAAGAAGGGCCGTGAGGCGTTCCGCCTCGGCCGGAGACGTCGGCCGCCCTCCGAACGACTCGGCGACGTAGGCGCGGACGATCTCGCGGGACGGGGCGCCCACGCCGAAGCGGTCGGCCGCCGTGAGCGTCTCCGACGGGGCCGAGGCGGGCGTCAGGGCGCCGCCCCTCCGCCGAAGGAGCCGCTGGAGCCGTCGATAGGCCGCCGAGGCGGGCGGCAGCCCCCGCATGCCGAAGCCTCCGACACCTCGGGCGAGCCTCCCGATGAGGAGGACGAGCGCGGCGAGCGCCACCGCGCCGAGAACGCCGAGGAGGAGGCGAGCCGGCCCTCCGCCCGCCGCGATCGACGAGACGGCCCGCGCGACGGCCTTCGCCTTCTCCTCGATCGCCGCGACCGCCTCGCGGACGGCCGTCGCGATCGACGCCTGGTCGGCCTGGGCGAAGCCGAGGATCCAGCGGCCGTAGAGGAACTCGAGGTTCCCGAAGAACTGCCCCACGCTCCGGACGAGGTCGAGGCGCGTCACCTGCGGCCGCCCCGAGGCCGGCGTCGGGTCGAACGAGACCCAGCCCCGCTCCGGGCCGCACCACGCCTCGAGCCAGGCGTGCGCCTCCCGGCCGCGGACGAGGTAGTAGGAGCCGAAGGGCCCCCGCTCGCCTCCCGCGAATCCGGTCACGAGCCGCGTCGGAATGCCGTGCTCGCGCAGGACGAGCGCCATCGCCGTCGCGAACGTCTCGCAGTGCCCCGATCGCCGGCTCGTCAGGAACTCCTCGACGGCGGAGGGGCCCCAGCGGGCCGAGTCGAGCGTGTAGAAGTAGCGGGTCGCGAGGTGCTCCTCGATCCGCCGGGCGAAGAGCCACGGGTCGGCGCGCGGGTCGACCCCGGCCGCGACCTCGCGGCCCCAGTCCCGGATCGTCGCCGACCCGACCGGACGCGTCGCCTCGTCTCCGGGCTCGGGCGGCGTCCTGTCGACCAGGGGCTCGGCCGCCGAGAGGACCTCGAAGCGCATCAGCGGCGGCGGCTCCACCGTGAGGCGGAAGTTGCCGTCGCCGTCCCTCACGAACGGCACGACGCCCCACCGGCGCGTCAGCTCGGGCGAGGCGGACGCCGAGAGCGCCGTGACGGGATACGGCAGGAACCGGATGCCGAGCGGCGCGACCTCGAGCGAGAGACGGTGCGTCGCCTCCGGTCGCGGGCCGCCCCAGGGGCGAAGGGAAAGGCGGTTCCCGTCCCGCATCGCCACGACGCGCCCCCGGTCGGCCGGCGGCCGCCAGACCCCCTCCGAGAAGCGCGTGTGCGCGAGGAGCCGGATCCGGAGGAACGGCGGGTCGTCGAGGAGCGGCCCCTCCTCCACGACGACGCGGAGGAAGACCTTGTCGCTCTGCCGGAGCCGGCCGTACAGGTTCGTGTCGACCGTGTCGGAGAAGCCGCTCTCCCCGGCGTCGCCTCCCGGCAGCCCCTGGATGTACGAGGTCTTCAGCCGCGGGAAGAGGACGAACATCGGGATCGCGAGCGCGAAGGCGGCGCCGAGCGAGACCGCGACCGCGCGCCGGGAGGGGATCTCGCGGGCCCGCTCGTCGCGCCGCCACTCGTCCGGGGCGGCCGCGAGGTCCCGCCAGAGCGCCCATCGCGACAGGATCGGCCACGCCACCACCGCGTAGCCGCCGAGGAAGAGGAGGATCGTCGAGTGCGTCGAGGTCGCCATCGAGGCGACGAGAAGGAACGTCGCGAGGACGAGCGAGACCGAGAAGTCGCGCTCCCGCTTGATCGACGCGAGCTTCAGGACGGCCGTGAAGAGGAGGATGTGGAGCGCCGTCCGAAGGAGGGAGCGCCCCCCGAAGCGGACGCCGAACCAGAAGAGGGCGAAGTAGGCGACGCCGGCGAGGTTCAGCCAGCGGTCCGCGAGGCAGGGGACCCGCCCCGCCTTCACGAACCCGAGGACGACCCCGAGCGCGGCGAGGTAGACGAGGAGCGCGGTGGGCGGCAACGCCCCCGTGAACGCCAGCGGGATCGGGGCGAGCGCGGAGACGAGGCCGACGGCCAGTATCCGCTCCCGCCGGAACGGGAGGAGCGCCGGGTCGGGGCGCGGCTTCCTCGCCATCGGTCAGCCCCTGGCCCGCACGTGGTAGAGCGTCGTTCCCGCAGGGAGCGAGAGCGGGAGAGGGGCCTCGGCCCCCGGCGCGACGAGCGCGAGCGCCGTCAGGAGGGTCGTCCGGTGGTACGGGCCGCTCGCGGGCGGCGCGAACGTCCCGCCGCAGAGGAGGCCGACCTTCTCCCCCCGCGCGAGCATCGTCAGGACGAGCCCGGTCGCGCGCCGGACCGCCTCCTCGAACGCCGCGTCCCAGGACGGCCCGGCGGACGCGGGGCGGAACGTGTCGAGGTGGACGACGACCTCTCCGCCCAGCTCCGAGGCCCGCTCCTTGATGATCGGCCTCCCCTGCCGCGCCGTCTGGGGCCAGTGGATGTCCCGGGGGTCGTCCCCCGGCACCGCCTCGCGGAGCTTCAGGATCTCCGCCCCGCGGCCGCGCATCCGCGGCTCCCGTCCTTCGTCGCTCGTGTCCCGGTGGTCCGGCGCGGGCGCGGCTGCGTCGGCGGGGCTCGGAAAGACGATCCGTTCCTCGTTCACCGGGTGGAGCCGCCCCTTCCGGAAGAGGCCGATCGGATAGCCGCTGAAGACGAGGAGCGACTCGACGCGCTGCCGCCCGCGGCGGGGAAAGACGAGGTCGACCCCCCGCTCGGCCTCGCCTCCGGCCTCGACCTGCGGGAAGAGGAGCGGCGCCGCCTTCCCCGAGACCTTCACGAGGAGCGCCGTCTTCGCGCGCTTCGTCGGGTTCTCGAGCCGCACCCGGAACCGGGCGGGCTCGCCCGCGAAGACCTCGGCCGGGCCGTCGAGCGAGACGCCCACGGCGTCCACGTTCCGCCGCGAGACGACGCCGGAGACGAGGAGGACGCCGAGGAGGAGCGAGAGGAGGACGTAGAGGCCGTTGTTCCCCGTGTTCGTCGCGCCGATCGCGACGACGAGGGCCGTCAGGACGTATCCGAGGCCGAGGTTCGTGACGCGGACGAGGATCGTCTCGTCCCACGGGACCTTCAGCCGGAGCCGGAGGACCGACAGCTTCACGTCGCCTCGGGCCGCCCCGCGCTCAGAGCGGGACGGCGACCTCGTCCAGGATCTTCTGGACCGTCTCGCGCTCGCGCCGCCCCGCGCCCGTCCCCTCGTACCGCCCCGTCGCGCTCGCGAGGACCCGGTGGGCGAGGACCGCGGGGGCCACCTTCTTCACGTCGTCGGGCGTCGCGAACGGCCGCCCCGCCACGAGCGCGTGCGCCTGCACCGCCCGGAAGAGCCCCTGCGCGCCGCGCGGCGAGACCCCGAGGACGAGGTCGCGGCTCGAGCGCGTCCGCTGCACGAGGGCCATGACGTAGTCGAGGAGCTTCTCGGCGACCGTGACCGACTCGACCATCGCCTGCGCCTGCTTCAGCTCCGTCAGCGTCAGGACCGGGCGCATCGTCGAGAGGGCCCGGTCGGCGCCGCCGGAGACGAGGAGCGCCCGCTCCTCCTCCGCGGCCGGGTAGCCGAGCGCGATCCGCATCAGGAAGCGGTCCAGCTGCGACTCCGGGAGCGGGTAGGTGCCGAGGTACTCGATCGGGTTCTGCGTCGCGAGGACGAGAAACGGCTCGGGGAGCCGGCGCGTCTCGCCGTCCACCGTCACGCCCCGCTCGTTCATCGCCTCCAGGAGCGCCGCCTGCGTCTTCGGGGTCGCCCGGTTGATCTCGTCGGCCACGAGGATCGGCGTGAAGATCGGTCCCGGGTGGAACTCGAACGCCTGCGACTGCTGGTTGAAGATCGTCAGGCCGAGGATGTCGGACGGGAGCGTGTCGGGCGTGAACTGGAGCCTGTGGACGCCGAGCCCGAGCGCCTTGCCGAGCGCCATCGCGAGCGTCGTCTTCCCGACGCCCGGGACGTCCTCGATCAGGAGGTGCCCGCGGGAGAGCAGGCAGACGACCGCGTGCTCGACCGCGACGGCCGGGCCGCGGTAGACGGTCCGCACCGCCGACACGAGCCGCGAGACGGCGGAAAGGACGCCGTCCGGCGCAGCCGCGCTCACGTCCGCCCCTTCGCGAGGCTCTTCTCCACGCTCGCGCGGAGGAGGTCCGAGCCTCCCCGCTTCATGACGAGGAGGCCGTCCGGCGCGTCGACGACGACGACGTCGGAGAGGCCGAGGAGGCGGACCGGCCGGTCGCCCGCGAGG
>JAKLER010000328.1 GCA_022711615.1 Acidobacteriota bacterium | reverse complement strand
GGGCTGCGCGGGCGGCTTCGGAACCGCAGGAACGCGATCCCGTATCATCGAGTCGTGACGAAGTCCCGTCTCGCCTCGTTCCTCGGCTCGCTCGCCCTCCTCGGCACGCTCTTCGTCGTCCTCCCGGGCCTCGGGGCCGACGAGAAGAAGGACAAGGGGGCGAAAGACGGCCTTTATCAGCCGCTCGGCCTCTTCACGGAGGTCCTTTCGCTCGTGCGGGGCAACTACGTCGAGCAGGTCGAGGTCCGGCCGCTCATGGCGGGCGCCTTCGCGGGGATGACCGAGGCGATGGACCCGTTCTCGGAGTACGTGGCTCCGGAAAAGATGGCCGCCTTCGAGGCGGCGCGCGCGGCCCGGGAGAAAGCCGACCACGTCGAGTCGGGCCTCGTCCTGGCGCGTCGAGCCGGCTACCCGGTCGTCGTCACCGCCGTTCCCGGAAGCCCGGCCGCGGCGGCCGGTATCCGGACGGACGACCTGATCGAGAAGGTCGGGAACGTCTCGGCTCGGAGTCTCGCCCTCTGGGAGGTCGAGGCCGCGCTCTCCGGCAAGCCGGGGGGGAAGGGGACCGTCCTCGTCGTCCGGGAGGAGAAGCCCCGGCGGCGGACGCTCGAGATCGTGCGCGCCTCCTGGACCCCGAGCCTGCCGTCGGCCGAACGGATCTCCGGCGAGCTCGTCGTGAAGGTGCCGGCCTTCGGAGCGGGGACGGCCGACGCCCTCGCGAAGCTCCTCGAGCCGCTCGACCGGACGAAGTCGATCGTTCTCGACCTGCGCGGGAACGCCTGGGGGACCTGGGAGGAGGCGGCACGCGCCGCCGCGCTCCTCGGCCCGCCCGGGCCGATCGGCGAGCTGAAGGGACGGAAGATCGAGACGCGCAGCTGGTCCGCGGAGGCGGGCCGGCGCGTCCACGACGGAGGGCTCGTCCTCCTCGTCGACAGCGGCACGGGCGGACCGGCCGAGCTCTTCGCCGCCGCGCTCCGCGAAGGAGCGGCCCGGGAGCTCGGAGTGGACGTCGCGGCCGCGGCACGCCGGGACGAGAAGACCGCCGAGGCCTTCGCGGCGGAGGAGCCGGGAGCGGCGGCGGCTGCTCCGGACAAGTCGAAGCTCCGGGTCCGGGTCGTCGGGGAGCCGACGTTCGGCATGGGACTGACCCAGGAGGTCGTCCGCCTTGCGAGCGGAGGCGCGCTCCGGATCACGGTCGGCAAGGTCCGGACGGCGGCCGGCCGGTCGCTCTCGCCGCGGGGCCTCTCCCCCGACGACCGCGTCTTCCACGTCCTCCCGGAGGACGGGGAGGAGGGGAAAGCGCCCGACCCGTTCCTCGAGCGGGCGCTGAAGGTCGTCGCCGAGCTGCCGGCCCCCCGCGCACGCGCCTCGTGACGGCCGCGCGGCGGCGGGGCGGCTGCGGGCGGTCGCTGGCTCTCCTCGCGGGCCTCGCGCTCCTCTTCGCCCTCGCGTTCCTCTGGCTCCGCTACGTGCGGCCGCCGGCCTCCCCGCCACCGCCGACCCCGACGCCGGCGCCGACGGTCGCCGCCCCGACCCCCGTCCCGACTCCGACGGCGGCGCCTCGGCCGACGACCGTCCCTCCCGACTTCGAGCCGGCGGCCGGCACGGGACGCGGGGCGATCGCCGTCGTCATCGACGACGTCGGGAACGCCGACGGCTCCCTCGCCCGCCTCGAGCGGCTTTCCGGGCCGCTCGCGATCGCCGTCCTCCCCGGCGCGCCCCAGGCGCGGGAGGCCGCGGCCCTCGCGAAACGGAAGGGGTGGGACCTCCTCGTCCACCTTCCGATGGCGGGCTCGCGCGGCCCCTACGAGCCGGGGACGATCTCCACCGACGACGACGACGCCACGATCGTCCGGCGCGTGGAGGAGGCGCTCGCCGCCGTCCCGGGCGCGATCGGCCTGAACAACCACCAGGGCTCGGTCGCGACGGCGGACCGCAGGGTCGTCCGGGCCGTCCTCTCCGTCGTCCGGGCGAAGGGGCTCTTCTTCCTCGACTCGAGGACCTCGGCGGCGAGCGTCGCGACGGAGGAGGCGAGGGCGCTCGGGCTCGCGATGATCCCGCGCGACGTCTTCCTGGACGACGCGCGGGCCGAGGCGGCGGCGATCGGCGGGGCCCCCGAGGCGCTCGAGACGGCGTTTGCTCGGGCCCTCTCGACGGCGGCGACGAAGGGGCACGCGGTCGTCATCGGCCATCCCCACGCGGCGACGGTGGACTTTCTCGCGCTCCGCTTCCCCGCCCTCGCGAAGAGCGGCGTCCTCCGGGTCCGGGTCTCCGAGCTCGTCGACTGAGCGGCGCGCCCGGGGGCGCCCCGGCGGCTCCTTCGGGCCGCGTCGCGGGCGGTATCATCGCCGCCGCCACTCGGCAGAACGAAAGACGGGGGTCCGGACGATGAGCCTTTTCGAGGACGTGGAGCTGAACGACGCGCAGGCGGGGGCGGTCGGCCGGGCGATGCTCGCCGTGGCCCGCGCGGACGGCGCGGCCGACCCGCGCGAGGTCGCCCTCATCGAGGAGCTCGCGCCCGTGGACGCGGCCGCCCCCGACCCGTCTCCGGCGGAGCTCGCCGAGGCCCTCCCCGAGCCGAAGGGGCGTGAGCTCCTCCTGCGGTCCGCCCTTCTCGTCGCTCTCGTCGACGGCGACTACTCCGCGGCGGAGCGCGACGTCGTCGAGCGCTTCGCCGGGGCCCTCGGCGTCCGCGAACCGAGGCTGGAGGAGCTCGCGAGCGAGGTGAAGGCGTTCCTGATGGCCCCGCTCCTCCCGCTCTCGAACACTCCGGCGGTCCTCGACGTCTCGCGCAAGCTGAAGGTCTGAGCGCCCGGGTACGGCAAAGGGGCCGTGCCCGATCCCGATCCCGTCTCGTGTCCCGCGCCGGCGCGGCGCGTAGACTTTCGCGCCATGCGCGCCCACCGCCTCCGCTTCGCGCTCGCCGCCTCGTTCGTCGTCTCCCTCGCGCTCCCGGCTTCCGCCGCCCCTCCTCCCGCGGAGCACCTCGGCCTCGCCGTCGGCTCCGACCGGACGCTCGCCGACTGGGGCCAGATCGTGTCGTACTTCCGCGCCCTCGACGCGGCGTCGGACCGCGTCGAGGTGACGACGATCGGGACCTCGACGCGCGGCGAGGAGATGATCCTCGCGGCGATCTCCTCGCCGGAGAACCTCGCGAACCAGCGGAGGCTCCGCGAGGTGGCCCGGCGCCTCGCCGACCCGCGCGGCCTCTCGCCTGCCGAGGAGAAGGCGCTCCTCGTGGAAGGGAAGGCCGTCCTCCTCGTCACGTGCGGCATCCACGCGAGCGAGATCGGCGCCTCGCAGATGGCGATGGAGTGGGCCCACGCCCTCGCGACCGCCGAGGACGCCGAGACGAAGCGGCGCCTCTCGGAGGTGGTCCTCCTCCTCGTCCCGTCGCTCAACCCCGACGGGCACCGGATGGAGGTCGACTGGTACCGGAAGAACCTCGGCACGCGGTGGGAGGGGAGCCGGATGCCGTGGCTCTACCACCACTACGTCGGGCACGACAACAACCGCGACTTCGCGCAGCTGACGCAGGCCGAGACGAAGGCGATCAGCCGCGTCCTCTACCACGACTGGTTCCCGCAGGTCTTCCTCGACGAGCACCAGATGGGGACGAGCGGACCGCGGATGTTCGTGCCGCCGTACGCCGACCCGCTCGACCCCGACATCGACCCGCTCGTCATCCGGGAGGTCAACATGATCGGGTCGCTGATGTCGATGCGGCTCGAGCAGGCCGGGAAGAGCGGCGTCATCTCGGCCTGGGCGTTCGACGTCTCCTGGCCGGGCGGCTCGAAGAACACGGCGTGGTGGAAGAACGTGACGGGCGTCCTGACCGAGGTCGCCTCGGTCCGCCTCGCGACGCCGATCGAGGTCCCGCCGACGGAGCTGCGCGGCGGCGGGAAGGGGCTCGTCGAGTACGGGCCCCAGGTCAACTTCCCGAACCCCTGGCGGGGCGGAAAGTGGCGCCTGCGCGACGTCATGGACTACGAGCGGATCGCCTCCGACGCGATCCACGAATACTGCGCCACCCACCGCGAGGACGTCCTCCGGAACATGCTCGCGAAGGCGCGCGCCTCGATCGCGGCCGCCGCGCCCGGCGAGGGGTATCGCATCTCGATGACCCAGCGCGACCCGGCGACGGCGCGCGCTGTGGCCGCCCTCCTCGTCGAGCACGGCGTCGAGGTGAAGGCCGATTCGGCCGGCGACGCGTGGGTGCCGCTCGCGCAGCCCTACGGCCGCTTCGTCCGCGAGATGCTCGAGGTGCAGCGATTCCCCGAGGTGAAGCTCGTCCCGGGGAAGGAGATCGTGGCGCCGTACGACGTCACCGCCTGGAGCCTGCCGCTCTCGATGGGCGTTGCCGTGGAGAGGGGCCGCCTCCCGGAGAGCCTGCGCCCCCTCGGCGCCGTCGGGCCGGTACCGACACTCCCCTCCGGCACCACGGCAGT
>JAKLER010000327.1 GCA_022711615.1 Acidobacteriota bacterium | reverse complement strand
ATCCTGCTGGAGCTTGGCGGAGAGCGGGTCGGCGCCGTTCAGGTTCAGGTCGAAGGCTCCCTCGTCCCGCCCCGCGGGGGAGAGCGCCTTGACGAGCGCCGGCGTCACTTCGGCGGAGATGTCCCTCCCCTCCTTCTGCTCCATCGGGACGCGGAGGAGGATCTGGTTCTTCTCGGCCTTGTCGTAGCGCTGCACCGACGTGACGGGGACGCCCGCGCCCTCCACGATCTTGCGGACCTGGTCCTCGTCGGGAGTCTGCTGGAACGCGTAGACGATCTGGGCGCCGCCGGTGAAGTCGACGCCCCAGTTGAGCCCCTTCGTGGCGATGGCGCCGGCCGAGACCACCGCGGCGACGATCGAGCCGATGACGAAGGGCTTCTGGAGCTTGAGGAAGTCGAAGTTGGGATTGCGGAGCAGCCTCACGGTGTCCCTCAGATCGAGATGGTCTCGACCTTCTCCTTCGACCCGTAGAGGAGGTCGAAGAGGAGGTGCGAGACGAAGACGGCGGTGAACATGGAGGCGCAGAGGCCGATGACGAGAGTCACGGCGAAGCCCTTGACGGGGCCGGTGCCGAACTGGAAGAGGAACGCCGCGGCCGCGATGGTCGTCAGGTTGGAGTCGACGATGGCGCTGAGCGCCTTCTTGAAGCCGAGGTCGATCGCGGCCTTGGCGCCCTTGCCGGCGTCGAGCTCCTCGCGGATCCGCTCGAAGATGAGGACGTTCGCGTCGACCGCCATGCCGATCGTCAGGATGAAGCCCGCGATGCCGGGGAGCGTCAGCGTGGCGTTGATCCAGGCCATCGCGCCGAGGAGGATGATCGCGTTCATCGTCAGGGCGAGGACCGCGTTGAGACCGGCGAGGTTGTAGTAGACGACGACGGCGATGAAGACGAGGGCGATCCCGACGAGCGCGGCGAGGATCCCCTGCTTGATCGAGTCGAGGCCGAGCGACGGCCCGACCGTCCGCTCCTCGAGGATGACGAGCTGCGCCGGGAGGGCGCCGGAACGGAGGACGAGCGCGAGGGAGTCGGCCCGCTCGGGCGTGAAGTTCCCCTCGATGATCCCGTTGTCGTTGATCTGGCTCTTGATGTTCGGCGCCGACTGGACCCTCTTGTCGAGGACGATCGCGAGCTGCCGGCCGACGTTGTCGCCGGTCACCCGGCCGAACTTCTCGGCCCCCGCCGCGTTCAGGAAGAACTCGACGGCGGGCTGGTTGAACCTGTCCTGCCCGACGCGGGCGTTCTTCAGGTCGCGCCCCGTGACCGCGGAGGCCCGCTCCAGGACGTAGTAGACCGTCGTCCGGGTCCGGGCCTCCTGGTCCTCGGCATTCCCCTCGACGAGCTCGAGGTTCGCGGGGATCGTCCCGCCGTAGGCGGCCGCGGCCGCTTCGGGCGAGGAGTAGGGACCGCCCTTCAGGTCGACGATCTTCAGCTCGAGGAGGCCGGTCGTCCCGATGATGTCCTTCACCCGGGCCGGGTCGTCGACGCCGGGCAGCTGGATGACGATCCGGTCGTTCCCCTGGGGCTGGATCGCCGGCTCGGCGACGCCGAGGGCGTCGACGCGGTTCCGGATCGTCTCGACGGCCTGCCGGAGCGCCTGTCCCTCGATCTCGATCCGGGCCGGGTCGCGAAACGTCACGCGCATCTCGCGGCCGCTCTGGTCCGAGGCCCAGTCGGTCGGCGAGAGGGCGCTCTTGACGAGGTCGGAGACGGCCGCCGGGCTGACGTCCTCGCCCATCGTGATCGTGAACCCCTCGTGGGTCGCCGGGTTGACCGTCCCGAGGGTGACGCCGCGCTTGCCGGCCTCGGTCTTCAGGTGCTCGGCGGCGTCGTTCGCCTCCGCGCGGAGGGCGTCCTCCGCCTTCACCTGCATGACGAGGTGGATGCCGCCGCGAAGGTCCAGCCCGAGCTTCAGGCCGTTCTTCAGGACGTCGCCGATCGACGGGTTCGGAGGTGCCGTAGGGTTCTTCTTGAGGGCCTCGCGGCCCCTGTAGACGTAGGCCGCGATGGATCCGATCAGGACGACCAGCGTCAGGGCGAGACGCCAGCCTGTGGGCCTTTTCACGAAACGCAACCTCCGAAGGCGGTTCGGCCCGGACGAGGAAGCCGACGCCTCCTGAAGACCTGGGCCCCCGACTGGAATCGGCCCGGCTCGCCCGGGCCAAGGCAGGGAGTCTATTCGCCGCCCGGCGCCGGCGTCAATTCGCGCTCCGGCTCCGGCCGCCCCCCGCCCGAGAGCCTCACCCGCCGGACGCGCGCCGCCCGCTCGGGCGAGAGCGCCCCGAGCCAGCGTTCGTGCCGGGACCGGTGGCAGGAGACGAGGAGGACCGGACGCTCGGCGAGGACGTCGTCGAGGAGGAATTCTAGGACGGCACCGAAGCGGTCGTCGTCCGCGCCGACGAGCGGGTCGTCGAGAAGGAGCGGGAGGCCGCGGGGGCCGGTGCCGAGGTGGCGCAGGGCCGCGAGACGGGCAACGAGGTGGAGCTGCTCGCGGGCGCCGGTCGAGACCGAAGCGCCGAGCTCGGCGCGCGTCACCGGGCGGCCGCCGCGGCCGACGACCGAGACCGACAGGTCCTCCCCGAACTCGAGCGCCTCGTAGGGCAGGCGGCAGCGCGCCAGGATCTCCCGGGACGCGCGCGCGAGGCCCGCGCGGAAGTCCCCGTACGTCGTCGTCGCGGCCGAAGCGAGCACCTCGCGCGCGGCGTCGAGGCCGTCCCGGTAGAGGACCGCCCGCTCCCGGGCGACGTCGAGGGCCCCCAGCTGCTCCTCCGCTTCCCGCCCTCGTTCGCCCCCCTCCATCGCCCTCTGCGCGAGCTCCCGCTCGGCCGCCTGCCGCTCGTCCTCCAGGCGCGCGGCCCGCTCGCGGAGAGCCTCGGCCGCGCGCCGGGCCGCCTCCGGCTCGGCCGGCACGGAGAGGTCCGAAAGGACCGCCCCGAGGACGTCGAGGCGCATCTCGACCTCCGCGGCGAGGAGCCGGACGCGCTCCTCGAAGGCCTCGTCCCCGTCCGGCAGCGGCGCCACGGCCAGCGCGGGAAGCTCGACCTCGAGGATCTCGCGCCGCCGGGCGGCGCGGGCGCGCCCCGCCTCGACGAAGAGGAGGGACTCCGGCAGGGAGAGGCCCGAAGGGACCTCGAGCCGCGCGAGGAGGACGGCCAGCTCTTCCTCGAGCCGGCGGAGCTCGCGCTCCTCCGCCTCGAGGCGCTCCCCCTCGCGCTCCGCGACCTCGCGGCGCCCCGCGAGGGCCGAGTCCGCCTTCTCGAGGTCGGTGAGCATCTGGAGGACCCGCCTCGACTCGTCGGCCGTCGGCAGGCCCGACGCGAGCCCGAGCGGGCCTCGAAAGGCCTCGAGTCCCTTCGCGGCGGCGGCGAGGCGCTCCCCGGCCGCGAAGAGGCGCACCCGCTTCTCGACGAGCCGCTGCCTCTCCTCGTCCGCGGCGCGCGCCTTCCGTTGCGCCTTCAGGAGGCCCGCGGAGTCCTTGAATCCCGCGCCGCGGGCGATCTGCTCGAGCCGCAGGCGCAGCTCGGACAGGCGCCGCCGCGTCTCCTGGGCCTCGGCGCGGGCGGCGGCCTCCTCCTGCCGGAAGCGGGCTTCCTCCTCCCGGCCGTAGCGGTCTCCGCGTGCCCAGGCGATTCCGCCGTAGAGCGCGAGGACGACACCGAACGCGAAGAGCATCAGCACGAGAGGGTCGTCCAGCCGGCCGCGTCGGACCAACGTCCCGACGGCGAGGGGCGCCACGAGGCTGGCCGCGACGACGAGCGCCCGGGCCCTCCGGACGAGGACCCGGCGTTCGCCCGCGACGATCGAGGCGCGCGCTCCGGCGTCTGCGAACCGGCGGTCGAGCTGCACCCCTTCGAGCTCGAGCCCCTGCCGGCTCTCCTCCGCCGCGACGACGAAGTCCCTGTCGGCGGCGCCGAGACCGTCGAGCCGGCGGAGGTCCTCGGCGAGGCCGTCCCTCCGGAGCTCCTGCCACTCGGCCTCGAGGGCCTTCTCGGCCGCCTCCGACTCGGATTCCGCCTCCCGGGACGCCTCGAGGTGCCTGCGGAGGAGGGCCCGCGCCTCCGGATCGAGGTCGGCGAGGCCGCCCGCCCTCTTCCGCCTTTCGCGGTCCTCCGCTTCCGTGGCGGCGCGCTCCGCGGCGATCGCCGCGCGGGCCGCGACGAGCGCCTCGGGCCGGGAGCCGCGAGCGGAGCGAAGGGCGTCGACCGCGGCGAGCGCTTCGGGCGCGAAAAGGGCCGCCTCCCTCTCGAGCGACCTCGCCTCGGCGGCCAGCTCGCCCCGACGCCGCTGCTCCGCCGTCCTCCGCTCCAGCTCGGCCGAGAGGCTGCGGCGCTCGCTCTCGACGACGGCCACCTCCGCGAGCGCCGCCTCCCTTCGGACGGCGTCCCTCTCCGCGGTCCGCGAAGCGAGCCTCACGGCGGCCTCCGCGGCCGCCTCCCGCGCCTTCGCGAGCC
>JAKLER010000326.1 GCA_022711615.1 Acidobacteriota bacterium | reverse complement strand
CCTCCTGGCCGACGGGCACGTCCTCCTCGAGGGCGTCCCGGGCCTCGCGAAGACGCTCGCCGTGAGGACGCTCGCCCGCGGGCTCGACGCGAGCTTCTCGCGGATCCAGTTCACGCCCGACCTCCTCCCCGCCGACCTCGTCGGGACGCTCGTCTTCAACCCGAAGACGCAGGAGTTCGTGGCGCGGCGCGGGCCGGTCTTCGCGCACGTCCTCCTCGCCGACGAGGTGAACCGGGCGCCCGCGAAGGTGCAGTCGGCCCTCCTCGAGGCGATGCAGGAGCGCCAGGTGACGATCGGCGACGAGACGGTCCCGCTTCCGAAGCCGTTCCTCGTCCTCGCGACGCAGAACCCGATCGAGCAGGAAGGGACCTACCCGCTCCCCGAGGCCCAGGTCGACCGCTTCCTGATGAAGCTGAAGGTCGGCTACCCGACGAAGGCCGAGGAGCGCCAGATCCTGGACCGGATGGGGGACGCGACGGAGAAGACCGCCTCCGATTCCGTGCGCCCCGTCCTCACCCCCGCCCAGATCGTGGAGCTCCAGGCGCTCGTCCGCCAGCTCTACGCCGACGAGCGGATCAAAGGCTACCTCGTGGAGCTCGTCGCGGCCACCCGCGATCCGCGGGCCTACGGACTGCCGGAGCTGGCCGACTTCGTCCAGTACGGAGCGTCTCCCCGCGCCACGCTCGCGCTCCTCTCGACGGCCCGCGCCCACGCGTTCCTCCAGGGGCGCGGCTACGTCGTCCCCGAGGACGTCAAGGAGGTCGCTCCCGAGGTCCTCCGCCACCGCGTCCTCCTCTCCTACGAGGCCGAGGCCGAGAACGTCTCGAGCGACCAGGTCGTCTCGAGGATCCTGGAGAGAATCGAAGTGCCATGAGTTTTCCCGGGGGTTTCTCGATCCCCCCGGCCCCCCCGAGGGGGATCGGGGCCGACCTCAAGGGCGCCTGAAGGAATTCCGGCGATGCTGCCCCGCGAGATCGTCAAGAAGATCCAGCGGATCCGGATCACGACGAACCGGATGGTGGACGCCGGGCTCGGCGGGGAGTACCACTCCGTCTTCCGCGGGCGGGGAATGGAGTTCTCGGAGGTCCGCGAGTACGTCCCGGGCGACGACGTCCGGGCGATCGACTGGAACGTCACGGCCCGGACGGGCGTCCCGCACGTGAAGAAGTTCGTCGAGGAGCGCGACCTGACGACGCTCCTCGTCATCGACCTCTCGCGCTCCCAGGAGTTCGGCTCGCGCTTCCTGACGAAGCGCTCGCTGATGGCCGAGCTCGCCGGCCTCCTCGCGTTCGCGGCGGTGAAGAACAACGACCGGGTCGGAGCGCTCCTCTTCACCGACCGGCTCGAGCGGTTCGTCCCGCCGCGAAAGGGGTTCGACCACGCCCTGTCGATCCTGCGGGATGTCCTCGTTCAGCCGATGGAGGGGACACGGACGGATCTCGGCCTCGCCCTCAAGACGGCCGCCTCGCTCCTGAAGCAGCGCTCGGTCGTCTTCGTCCTCTCCGACTTCCTGGCCGCCGGCTACGAGAAGCCGCTGAAGATCCTCCGGCGGCGGCACGACGTCGTCGCCATGCCGATCACCGACCCGCTCGAGACCGCGATACCCGACCGCGGGCTCGTGCGGCTGCGCGACGCCGAGACGGGCCTCGCGCGCGTCTTCGACGCGGGCGACCCCGCCTTTCGCGCCGCCTGGAAGAGGCGTGGCGGCCCGTTCCCGGACCCCGCGGAGGTCTTCCGCGCCTCGGGCATCGACTCCGTCCCCCTCACGACCGACGCGCCCTACGAGCGCGCGCTCGTCCGCTTTTTCAAGGAGCGCGAGCGGCGGAGGTCGGCCGGATGATGAGGATCGTCGCGCTCCTCGCGACGGCCGCGGCGCTCGCCGCCCCTCTGGCGGCGCAGGCGCCCCGTCCGGGACTCCCCGAGGCGACGGTGCCTCCTCCGCTCGTCGTCACCTCCGCCGCCGACCGGACGACCGCCGCCGTCGGCGAGCCGGTGACGCTGGTCTACTCCGCGCGCATCCCCGAAGGGGCCGAGCTCCGGCTGACGCACCTCGTCTCGCCGCCCAGGCCCGAGGGCCAGCCCGCCACCGCCGGTTTCGTCCTCGACTTCGAGCCGGTCGGACCCTCAGTGGCGGAGCGCGTGAAGGGAGACGCCGGCCACGTCGACGTTCGTCAGACCGTCCGCGTCGCCGCGTTCGTCCCGGGCGAGACGCGCGTCCCCGGTCCCGTCTTCGCGTACCGGGCCCCCGACGGCACGACGGCGGTCCTCCGCGCGCCGGGCGTCGCGCTCACGATCGCCTCTCGCCTCCCCGAGGGGGAGGACTCCGAGGCGCTCGCCCCGAAGCCGGCCCGCCCCGTCCGGGTTCCCGCCCGGAGCCCCTGGTTCTGGGCCTCGATCGCCGCGGTCGTCCTCGCCCTGGCCGGGCTCGTCACGTGGCTCGTGAAGCGCCGGAAGAAGGGGGCGACGGCAGGGGCCGCGGCCGCTCCCCCTCCCGTTCCGCCCGACGTCGAGCTCGAGTCCGCGCTCGCGGCCCTCGCCGCGCGCGCCGCCTCGCTCGACGGCGACCCGCGCCCCTTCTATTCCGACCTGACGCACGCCGCGAAGCGCTTCCTCGAGAGGCACCTCGGGGAGCCGGTCCTCGAGTGGACGACGTTCGAGACGGTCCGCCGCCTCCGCGACCTCGGCGCCGAGCCGCCCCGGGAGGTCGCGCTCGCGGATCTCCTCATGGGGGCCGACCGCGTCAAGTTCGGCCGCGCGGGCGCGACGGCCGCGGAAGCCGCGGGGGCGCTCGAAGGAGCCCGCCATCTCCTCGCCTGGGGCCGGACGCGCATGGCCGCGCAGGCCGCGGCGGAGCGGGAAGCGGCGAAGGCCGCCGCGAAGGCCCCCAGGCCTCCGGTCGCGGCGAAGGGCACGCCGACCGCGCGGCCGGCGGGAGGCGCGCGATGAGCCTCCTCGCGACGCTCCTCCCGCCCGGTCTCACGTTCCGCGATCCGCTCGTCCTCCTCCTCCTGCTCGTCGTCCCGGTGGCCGTCGCGCTCCGGATCGCTCGGGAGCGGAGGGGGACCTCGGCCCTCGTCGTCCCGACCCTCGCGTTCGTCGCGAAGGTGAAGCCGGGGTGGCGGGTCCGTTTCCGCCACCTCCCGTTCGTCCTCGCCTGCCTCGGCTTCGCGGGCCTCGTCGTCGCCCTCGCACGCCCGCGGGTCGGGCTCGAGAGGACCGAGTCGTGGACGGAGGGGGTCGACATCGTCGTCGCCCTCGACGCGTCCGGCTCGATGGCCGCGGAAGACTTCAAGCCGAAGAACCGCTTCTTCGTGGCGAAGGCCGCGACGCGGACCTTCGTCGAGGGGAGGCCCCAGGACCGGCTCGGGCTGATCGCGTTCGCGGGCCGGTCGCGGACCGTCGTGCCGCTGACGACCGACCGCGACATGCTCCTCCAGCGACTCGGCGCGCTGAGCCTGGGGGAGCAGGGGGACGGGACCGCGATCGGGATGGCGCTCGGCAACGCCCTCGCGCGGCTCGGCGCCTCGAAGGCGAAATCGAAGGTGATCGTCCTCGTGACCGACGGCGGGAACAACGCCGGCGAGATCGACCCCGACACCGCCGCGAACGTGGCGAAGGGGCTCGGAGTCCGCGTCTACACGATCGGGGTCGGCACGGCCGGCGGGCCGGTCGAGATCCCGGTCCCGGTCCGCGACCCCGAAACCGGGCGCGTCGTGGAGCGCCGCGTGATGGCCGAGGTGGAGGTCGACGAGAAGCTCCTCGGGCGGATCGCGGACGCGACGGGCGGCCGCTTCTTCCGCGCGACCGACCCCGAGGGCCTGGCCCGGACCTACGCTGAGATCGACCGCCTCGAGAAGACCGAGGTGAAGACGACGACCTACACCCGCTGGCGCGAGACGTTCCCGCGCGTCGCCTTCCCCGCGGCCGGACTCCTGGCCGCGGCCGCGCTCCTCGGGCTCCTCGCGTTCCCGGTGGCCCCGCGATGAAGGAGCTCTTCCTCTCCCCGGCCTGGCTCTGGGCGACCCTCGGCGGGGCCCTCCTCGCCGCGACGTCCGCGTGGCTCTCCGCGCGCCGCGTCCGCCGCCGGCGGGAGGGGCTCGTCGCGCCGGCCCTCGCCGAGAAGGCGGGGCTCCTCTCGCGCGATCGGTGGACCCCTTTCGCGGCCCTGCTCGCGGTCCTCGCGACGCTCGGCACGGGCCTCGCGCTGGCCCGCCCCCGCTGGGGCCTCGTCACCGAGACGGTCGAGCGCCGCGGCGCCGACGTCGTCGTCCTCCTCGACACCTCTGCTTCGATGCGAGCGACCGACGTCACCCCGTCGCGGTTCGTCCTCGCGCGGCAGGCGGCGCTCTCCCTCGCCGAGAAGCTCCCGGGCGACCGTCTCGCTCTCGTCGGCTGCGAGGGAGAGGCGCAGGTCCTCGTCCCGCTCACGCTCGACACGGCCGCGGTGGCGCTCTTCCTCGAG
>JAKLER010000325.1 GCA_022711615.1 Acidobacteriota bacterium | reverse complement strand
GCGACGCAGCGCAAGCAGTTCAAGACCCGGATCGCCGACTTCGAGATGATCCGGGAGAAGATCTCCGAGATGACGGCGCACACCTACGTCCTCGAGTCGATGGTCTACATGACCGCCGGGCTCGTGGACAAGAAGGTCGACTATTCGCTCGAGGGGGCGTGCTGCAAGGTCTGGGGGACTGAGCTCCTCTGGAAGACGATCAACGAGTCGCTCCAGATCGCCGGCGGCAACGGCTTCATGAACGAGTACCCGTACGGCCGGGGCCTTCGCGACAGCCGCATCAACATGATCTTCGAGGGGACGAACGAGATCCTTCGCCTCTTCATCGCCCTGACCGGTATGAAGGAGGCGGGCGACGTGCTGAAGGACTTCCAGGGGGCGCTCAGCCACCCCGTCGCGCAGTACGGCGTCCTCGTCGACCACGCGAGGATGTGGATGCGCGGCACCGTGACGAGCTACAAGCTCGACAAGGTCCATCCGTCCCTCGCTCCGGAGGCGGACCAGGTCGGAAAGTACGCGGCCGTCCTCCGGAACGCCTGCGAGACGATGGTCTACCGGAACCGGAAGAACGTCGTGAACCGGCAGTACCTCCTCCACCGGATCGCCGACGTCGTCATGGACCTCTACGCCCAGATCGCCACGCTCTCGCGCGTGACGGCTGCGATCGAGAAGAAGGGCGAAGAGAAGGCGAGGCCGGAGATCGAGATCGTCCGCTGGTTCTCGTTCCAGGCCCGGCACCGGATGGTCGCGAACCTGAAGGCCCTCGACAAGCACAAGGACGCCGAGGCGACGGCGATCAGCAACGTCGTCTACGAGGCGGGTGGGTACCCCTTCGACCTCTGGGGCTGGTGAGCCGCGGGCGGGGGGCCGGACGCGTCCGGCCCCCCGCCGGGTCCCTCCCGCCCGCCGATCGGCGGACCATCCTGCCCTTCACGGCGGCGCGCGTGCGCCTCGTGTCGTCACGATCCCGGTGCCGACACCGTTTCCCGTCGGCCCCATCAACACTCACCTCGTCCTCGGCGAGCCGATCACTCTCGTCGACACGGGACCGCTCACCGAGGACGCCTGGGCTGCGCTCCGCGCCGGCCTCTCCCGGCACGGTCTGGGCGTGGGGGACGTCGAGCGCGTCCTCCTGACGCACGGGCACCAGGACCACTTCGGCCTCGCGGCGCGCATCGAGCGGGAGGGCAGGGCGCAGTTCTTCGGCGGGCGGCTCGACCGGGAGCACTTCCGAGGTCGCCGGAATCGTCGGCTCCTCCTGGATGCGCTCGCCCGAGCCGGCTTCGGCGCGCTGGAGCGCCTTACGATGGTGGCGATGACGGCCGCCGTCGACCATTTCGCCGACCCGCTTCCCGCCTGGGACGAGCTTTCGGGTGGAGAGGTCCTCCCGGGCGACGGGTGGTCCGTCGTCGTCCGGTCCGTTCCCGGCCACACGCCCGGGAGCCTGACGTTCGAGGTCCCGGAAGCCGGCGTCCTCTTCACGGGCGACACCGTCCTCCGCGACATCACGCCGAACGCCATCGTCGACGAAGACCCGGAGCGGCCGGGAGAGGCGTTCCGGAGCGTGTCGCGCTACTTCGCCTCGCTCGACTCGATCGAGGCGGGGGAGTCGGCCCTCCTCACCAGCCACGGGGGCCGGATCGTCGACTTCGCCGCCCACCGCGCGAGGCTGGAGGGGCGCTACGTCTTTCGTGTCGGCCAGATCGAGAGAGCGCTCTCGGGAAGGCCGAAGTCCGTGTCGGAGCTCTGCCGCCGCATCTTTCCGACCGTCCGGCCGATGGACCTCTTCCTCGCCTACTCGGAGGTGCTCGGCTTCCTGATGTACCTCGAGGACCTCGGCCGCGCGGAGCGGATACCCGGCCGCGCCGTCGACCGCTGGACACGTTCAGAGAAGGGGGCAGAGCTACCCTCCACGCTCTACGGATTTCCGTAGAGTGTAGATGGTAGACCTGACCCCAAGCTGCGGGCGCGGGCGACGGCGTCGGGGAGGGTCTCGCCGGTGGCGAGGAGCGCCGTCACCGCGGCGCTGAGGCGGTCGCCGGCCGTAAGGTCGGATGGAGGCGGGAGGCGTTCGGCATCGAAGCGGTGCCACGTCCGTCCGTCGAGGAGACCGTCGACGACCCGGTCGCCGGCCGCGCTGCCGCCGGTCACGAGAACGGCCGCCGGTCCCAGGGCCTGGACCCGGCGGGCCGCAGCCTTCACGTCGTTCTCCTCGCGGATCGGGAACCCCGCGAGCGCGGAGGCCTCTGCCTGTCCGAGGACGACGAGCGCGGCGCCCGGAAAGAGGTCCCTTACGACCGCGTCGAGGGCGGTCGCCCGGACGAGCCGGACCTCGGAGGCCGGGGCGAAGCCGGGGTGGAGGACCCTCGGGGCACGAAGCGGAGCGAGCGCGCGGGCAATGGCCCGAGCGGCCGGGGCGGAAGGGACGACCCCGACCTTCACGGCCGCGAACCGGCTCGCCGCGAAAGCGGCGTCGAGACTGGCCCGGAGGAGGGCCACGGGCACCTCCTGGGCAGGGCCCGGGGAGCGCAGCCCACCTGCGGTCACGGCGGTGACGACGCCCGACCCGGCGACGCCCAGGGCCCCGAAGGCGAGGAGGTCGGCCCCGAGGAGTCCTCCGGCAGGGTCGGCGGCCGAGACGGAGAGGGCGGACGGCACGGTCATCCCCGTCAGTTTAGGCGCTCCTCCTGCTATCCTCGACGTCCGGAGGAAGACACAAAGTGGCTGAAGATACGCACGCCCCGACTCCGCTCGCGGCCGGCGCCCCGGCCCCTCCGTTCACGCTTCCCGGGCGCTCCGGAAGCGTCGTCTCCCTGGCGGATTTCGCCGGGAAAGGACACGTCCTCGTCTACTTCTACCCCAAGGACGACACGCCGGGATGCACGAAGGAGGCCTGCAGCCTCCGCGACGGCTTCTCGGACCTGCGCGCCGCCGGCGTGACGGTTCTCGGGATCTCTCCGGACGGCGCCGCGTCGCACGCCGCGTTCGCGGAGAAGTATTCCCTCCCGTTCGAGCTCCTGACGGACGCCGATCACTCGGTGCACGAGGCGTACGGCGTCTGGGGGAAGACCCCCTGGGGGATCGGCACGATCCGCCGCTCGTTCCTCGTCGGTCCGGACGGCGCGATCGTCCGCGTCTTCGACGACGTCGACGTCGAGCGCCATGCCGGGCAGGTCCTCGCGGCGTTGAAGCCGACTCCGGTCGCCGAGGCCTTCGCCGCGGTCGAGGCCGCGGTCGAGGCCGCCGGCGCCGCCGTCTCGACGGCCGTCTCGGAGTCTCGGAAGGCCGTGAAGGGCGCGATGAAGTCGCCCGAGGTGAAGGACGCCGTCGCGGCCGCGAAGAAAGCCGTCGCGGACGTGAAGAAGCAGCCGGCCGTGAAGAAGGCCGTCGCGACGGCGGAGAAGGCCGTCTCCGACGTGAAGGGCGCCGTCGCCGCGGCGAAGAAGAAGCCGGCCGTGAAGAAGGCGGTCGCGGAGGCGAAGAAGGCCGTCGCCGGGGCGAAGAGAGCCGTCGCCGACGTGAAGAGGAAGCCCGCCGTGAAGCGGGCCGTCGCGAAGGCGAAGAAGGCCGTTGCGGACGCGAAGAAGCGCCCCGTGGTGAAGAAGGCCGTGGCCTCCGCGAAGAAGGCGGTCGCCCGCGCGAAGACGGCCGCGGCGAAGAAGCCGAAGGGCGCGCTCGCGAAGCTCCTGGCGCTCGTGACGCCGGCGAAGGCGGCCCCGAAGGGGGCTTCCCGCAAGAAGGCTTCTCCTCGCAAGCCCGCCCGCAAGCCGGCGCCGAAGAAGGCCGCGCCCGTCCGGAAGGCGACCCCCAGGCCGGCCGTGAAGAAGGCGACACCCGCCCGGAAGCCCGCGCCGAGAAAGGCGCCCCGGAGGAAGGCCGCCCGCCGCTAGATGGAGAAGGCCCCCGAGGAGGCGTTCCGGGTCACCGACCGGGCCCTCGCGGCGCTGCGCGCCGCGGGCCTGGACCCTGCCCGGACGTTCGTCGTCGTCCAGCACGTCCTCGGCTGCGGGGGGGCCGGCTACCGGCTCGTCTTCCGGGAGACGCCGCTCGACGGCGGAGTCGTTCTCGACGGGCCGGAGGGACTCCGAATCTCTCTCGACGCATACTCCCGGCGCCGCCTCGAAGGGGCGGCGCTCGATTACGACCTCGAAAAGGAGACCGAGGGCTTCCGGCTCGACCATCCGGACGCGGCGTTCGCCTCGTTCTGCTGATCCGGCCCGGCCCCGACCGCACGCATGTCCAAGGACAAGATCTCCCGGAAGGAACTGAAGGAAAACGAGCTCGAGCACGCTCTCGTCGAGGCGCGCGACTACGTCGTGAGCCACGAGGCGACGGCGAAGAGGTGGACGGCGATCGTCGTCGGCGCCGTCGTCCTCGTCGGGCTCGTCTGGGGCGGCTTCGCGCTCCGCTCCCGGAGGCTGGACGCCCGTCTCTCGACGGCGCTGGCGACGTTCGACGCGGCGCTCGCGACCGA
>JAKLER010000324.1 GCA_022711615.1 Acidobacteriota bacterium | reverse complement strand
GGGTCCGCTGCCTCTTCCGCCCGACGGAGGAGATGACGAACCCCTGGGGCGCCGTCCAGGGCGGGATCCTCGCCGCCTTCTTCGACGACACCATGGGACCCGCGGTCGTCTCGATCGCGAACGGCCGAGGGTTCACCACCGTCTCCCTGAACGTCACCTACCTCCGCGCGACGAAGCCCGGCGAGCCCGTCGTCTGCGAGGCGACCGTCGTGAAGCACGGCCGCACGCAGGCGTACGCCGAGGCGACCCTCACCCGCGAAAGCGACGGCGAGCTCCTCGCGAGGGCGAGCTCGGTAAACCTCTTCCTCGAGGCGCCGAAGAAGGGGTAGGCGGGGAGAACCGCGACGGGGAGGCGAGAGCCGAGGGCCGAAGGAAACCTGACCTGCCGTCTCGTCGCTTCGGCCGGGGGCCGCGGGCGTTCCGGGGCGTCTCCGCGCCTCCAGCTGCGCGCGGCCGACCCGCACTCGCCGGGGGGCTGAGCTTCGCGCGCCCCCCGGACCCCCGACCTCGATCCTCGCTCATCGGTTCATCGGCGTCTTCGCGTGCGGCGCTCCGCGCTCGGGTCGCTCGCGAACTCGCTCGCCTTCGGCTCGTTCAAACAGCGCTCGCTTTCCCCCGAGCGCCTCGCGGCGCGCGCCAGCGGGTCCCCGGCCGTGCTCGAGTCGGCTCGCGAGACGCCCCGCGCCGCCCGCGGCCGTGGTGAAGCAACAGTTCGTTTCCCGAGAGAGCGCAGCAATCGTCAGAGCTGTGAAAGTGACGATGGTGGCGGTGGAGCCACCCTTGCGGGACGCGCAGGCTCGAGATCCTCGCCGTCTTCAACGGCGTCGATCACCCCGCTCGTCATAAGCCTCAGTTTGGGTATCGGCGGCGTGAGCCTCGCGATGACTGGGAGCGGGCGGGAGTGGTGTCCCGCGCGCGAGCGTCCGAGCACGCGCGGGGTACCCGCACGGTTCCGCGAGCAGGCCGCCGGGGGAAGAGCGCGCACCGATTCGACGAGCGAAGCGAGGAGCTTGCGCGCTCGCCGGCGGCCCGCGCAGCGGGACCGATGCGGGTCGCGCGCGCGCAGGGCGAGCCGCGGGATGCCACTCCCGCCCGCGACTCGGGCGGCACGGCGAAGTGGATGCCCTCCTGTCTGGTTCGGCACGGCTCGAACGTGAGCCGTCCTCCAAGAGAAGAGGGCCGGCCCTTTCGGACCGGCCCCCGTTGATGGTGTCTCGGTCGCTCTCGGCGGCGTCTTTCGGTCAGACCCCGGCGAACTGGACGCCCTCGAAGACGAGGGTGGGGGTCTTCATGGAGGAGTAGGGGTAGGGGTCGTTGCCGACGGCGGCGAGCTTCTTCCAGAGGTCGAGGTGGTTGCCGGAGATGTTCATCTCGCCGACCGGCTCGGCGATCTTGCCGCCGCGGACGCGGAAGCCCTGGACGCCGAGGGAGAAGTCGCCCGTGAGGCCGTTCGAGTTGCCGCCGAGGAAGCCGGTGACGAGGATCCCCTCCTTCATCGCGGCGAGGAGGGCGGCCTGGTCCTTGTCGCCGAGCGTCCAGACGACGTTCGACGGCCCGCCGGTCGTCGGCGCCATCTGGAGCTTCTTCCCATAGTAAGTGTCGATGAAGTACGACTTGAGGACGCCCGCCTCGACGATCGGCATCCGCTTCGCGGCGATCCCCTCGCCGTCGAAGAGGCGCGAGCCGAAGCCCTTCGGGACGAGCGGGTCGTCGACGAGCGTGAGAGCGGGGCTCGCGATCGCCTGGCCGAGCTTCCCCTCGAGGAAGGAGCGCTTCTGCTGGAGCGCGCCGCCGCTGAGCGGGCCGAGGAGGTAGGCCGGGAGCCGGCCGGCGGCGCGGTTCTCGACCGCCATCGTGAGGACGGCCGACTCGCCCTTCTTCGCGCCGAGGCGCGAGAGGGCGCGCGCGGCGGCGTCGCGACCGATCTCGCCCGCCTTCGGCATCTCGCCGACGAAGCGCGAGCCGCCGAACGCGTAGTCCTCGGGCTTGCGCCCGTCGGGGTCCTTGACGCTCACCTCGGCCGAGACCCAGAACTGCGTGTCACGGCGCGAGCCGGAGAAGCCGTTCGAGGAGACGCGCCAGCTCTCGGCGAGCGTGTCGCTGAAGCCGGTCGTGACGGAGAGGATCGACTTGGCGCCCTGGACCGATCGGGCCGCTGCCTCGATCTCCTTCGCGACGGCGCGCCTCATCTCGGGCGTGACGGTCGCGTACTTCGGGTCCTCGAGGAGGAGGTCGACCTTCGCCTGCCCCTCGTAGAGCTTCGGGTCGGGGAGCGTCCGGAACGGGTCCTTCGCGAGGGCGCGGGTGAGGGTGACGGAGTCGCCGATGAACGTCTCGAGCGCCTCCGGGCGGAGGTCGCTCGTCGAGACGTTCGAGTAGCGGCCGTCGACGTAGAGCGTGAGGCCGAGGCCGCGGGTCGTCGCCTCGTGGACCTTCTCGAGGCTCCCGTCGCGCCACTTCACCTCGACCTCGCGGACGCGGTAAGTGCGGGCGGAGGCTTCCTGCGCCCCCTTGCCGAGGGCGCTCTTCACGGCGGCGTGGGCGGCGGCGAGCATGTCCTGCTGTGCCATCTCTCTCACCTCACGCCTGCTTCCCGCGTCCGCCGACGGTGATCGACGCGACGCGCACGGTGGGGATTCCCTGGGAGACCGGGACCGACTGGCCGTCCTTGCCGCACGTCCAGCCCCCCTCGTCGATGACGAGGTCGTCCGCGACCATGTCGATCTTCTCCAGGACCTTCGGTCCGTTCCCGATGATGTTCACGTCCTTGATCGGGGTCGTCAGCTTGCCGTCCTCGATGAGGTAGCCGTTCTTCACGTAGAACGTGAAGTCGCCGGCGCCGATCTGCACCTGCCCGTTCGTGAAGTTCGTGCAGTAGATCCCCTTCTTCACCGAGGCGACGATCTCGTCCTTCTTGTGGGGGCCGGGGAGCATGTACGTGGCGCGCATCCGGGGGACGGGCGCGTAGGCGTAGCTCTCGCGGCGGCCGTTCCCCGTCGGCTTCACCTTGTAGTGCTTCGCCGAGATCGAGTCGTGGAGGTAGGTCGTCAGGATGCCGTTCTCGACGAGCATCGTCTTGCCGACGGGGTTCCCCTCGTCGTCGACGTTGATCGCGCCGCGGGCGCCGGCGATCGTCCCCTCGTCGACGATGTTCACGAACTTGTTCGCGACCGGCTTGCCGATCCGGTCGGCGAAGATCGAGATCCCCTTCCGGTTGAAGTCGGCCTCCATCCCGTGGCCGATCGCCTCGTGGAGGAGGATGCCCGACGCGCCGGCGCCCAGGACGACGGGCATCTCGCCGGCCGGAGGCTGGACCGCCTCGAAGAGGATGACGGTGCGGGAGACGGCCTCCTTCACGATCCGCTCGAGGCGGTCGGGGGAGTAGTAGCCGAGGTCGGCGCGTCCGGCGACGTTGTAGCCGTTCGTCTCCTTCTTGCCGTCCTGCTCGGCGACGCAGGAGAGTCCGAGGCGCGTCATCGGCTGGAGGTCCTCGACGACGCGGCCGGTCGAGTCGGCGATCAGGATTGCCCCCGCCTCGTCGCCGAAGAAGACGTTCACCTTCGTGATCCGCTTGTCGGCGGCGAAGACCTTCTCGTTCAGGCCGGAGAGGAGCGGCAGCTTCTGCTGCGGGCGGACGTCCTCCCACCGGGTCTTCACGGGATAGCGCGAGGGGAGGGAAGTGTCGGCCTTCAGCCCCTTCGGCCCCGGCTTCGCCGGCCCGTCGGCGATCGCGGCCGCGGTCTTCGCGGCCTGAACGAGCGCTTCGGGGGTGAGGTCCTCCGTGTAGGCGTAGCCCGTCTGGTCGCCCTTGACGGCGCGCACGCCGACGCCGAGCTCGACGCTCGCGTAGGCGCGGTTCACCTCGCCGTCCTCGAGCGCGAGGCTGTTGCCGACGCGGTGCTGGAAGAAGAGGTCGGCGTAGTCGGCCCCGCGCGAGAGCGCGGCGGAGAGGCCGTCGCGGAGCATCTTCTCCGTGACGCCGAAGCGGGCGAAGTAGCCGATCCCCTCCGTCGGGCCGGTCGCGGCCGCGGCGGAAGAGAGGCGGAAGAGGGCGTCGGGCAGGGCGGTGGCGGCGACCGTCGCCGCGCCCAGGCCGATCAGCTTTCGTCTCGACATGCCGGGATTTTCGGGCATGGGGCAAGTCCTCCTCGAAAAGTGTGACGTCGAGTCACAGTTCCTGCGCAACGCCGGTGCGACACGCATCACGGCTACGACCCGTGCGCGCGAAGGTTTCAATCCGGACCTGTAAAGGGTTACTTTGAGATCCGATCCACATTTGGGTCTAACCGTGGTAGCGTCCGGCTCGTCTCTCGTTGAATTCCGGTTACCTCTCCATCTCACTGAACTGACCCCGGAGTTCCGGTGACTTCGCCGGAGCCCCATCTGCACGACCGGCCCGTCCCCGATTCGAAGACTCGTGTCGATCTCGTGAGGTCAAGAAAATGACATACCGCACCGCCCTCGGGCTCGTTCTCGCTGCCG
>JAKLER010000323.1 GCA_022711615.1 Acidobacteriota bacterium | reverse complement strand
AACGGCACCGCGCAGACCGGGACGCCCGCGGCGAGGGCCTTCTGCGTGATCCCCATCCCGCCGTGGCAGACGACGCAGGCCGCCTCGCAGAGGAGCGGGCCGTGCGGGAGGAATCGCTCGACCCGCGCGTTCGCGGGCGCTTCGAAGGACGCCGGGTCGAGGGACGCCGTCGTCGCGACGACGCGGACCGGCTCGTCGGCGAGCGCGGCCAGCGCCGCGGCCACCAGCCGGCCGTCGTTCTGGAACTCCGTCGAGCAGGTGACGAGGACGAGCGGGCGGTCGTCTCCGGCGCGCGACGGCTCCGCCTCTTCCCCCGGCTCCCAGACCCCGGGGCCGACGAGCTTCACGTTCGCGGGCCAGGCCCGCGGGTACTCGAACGGCTCGGCGGTGTACGAGACGACGAGCGGCGCGCGCGTCGCGAAGTCGGAGACGTGGCGGAGCCGCGGCGCGCCCGCCGAGGCCCGGAGCTCGTTCAGGGACGGCCGCACGCGGTCGTAGAGCCGGTCGACCACAGGCCAGAGGAGCGCGTCGCGCAGCCGCCCGGCCGCCCCGCGAGCCGGCGCGAGCCCGAGGCCCCACGGGGGCACGCCGGGCGAGCGCAGCGGCAGGAAGTAGGGCGCGAACGCGGCCCACGGAATGCCGGAGGCCTCGGCGGCCGCCGCCGCGCCCCAGGAGTTGACGTCGGTGAATAGGACCTCGGGGCGCTCCGCCGCGATCGCCCGCCGCAGGTCGGCGACCTCGTGCGCCCCGCGCGCGACGAACGTCCGGCACGCCGCGAGGAGCGCCGCCGGAGCCGAGGCCGCCTTCCAGTCCTCGTGCTCCAGCTCCTCGATCGCCGGGTTGATCGGCCCGGCCGAGAGTCCGAGCGCGCCGAGCCGGCCGACCTCCGAGGCCAGCGTCCGGACCGCGACGCCGTGCCCGCGCCGCCGGAGCTCCTCGAGCGTCGGGACGAGCGGGTAGAGGTGGCCGCGGGCGGGCGAGGTGTAGACGAGGACTCGGGCCATGGGCTCCTCCTCTCAGCGCGCGACGGCTTCGACGAGCTCGCGGAAGGTCGCCCCGGCGGCCCGGGCGTCGAGCCCGAGGTCGCGCCGGAGGACCTTCCACGTGCAGACGTCCGTGACGGCGACGAGCCGCGCGCGGAGCCGCGCCCGCGCCGCGCCCCGCTCGCGCGCGAGCCGGCCGGCGAAGACATGGTCGACCCACTCGTGGTGGAGCGCGCGGGCGACGGCGACGACCCGCCTCATGGCGGGGACGCGCTCCTCCTGGGCCAGGAAGCGGAGGCTCCGCTCCCCCCACTCCTCGTAGTGCGCGAGGAGCGCCCGGACCGCACCGCCGACGTCTCCGGGCGGCGCGCTCCAGCGCTGGGCCCGCACCCGCTCGAGGCCGAGCTCCGTCGCCGCCTCCGCGAGCCCTTCCTTCGAGCCGAAGCGCCGCAGGACCGTCTGGACGGTCACGCCCGCGTCGCGCGCGACGTCGGCGAGCGAGACCTCGTCGAAGGGCCTCTCCGAGAGCCGGAGGAGCGCCGCCTCCACGATGCGTGCGTGGGTCGCCGCGGCCGCCTCGGCGCGCGCGACCATTCGGTAGGGGCGGACCGGCCTGCGCGTTTTCATGTCACTGATGCTAATTCCGATGCGTTTTCCATGTCAATTCGCATCACACGAAAGAGGGAGGCCGTCGGCCGCGCCCCGGCGGCGGTCCGGCCCGTGGCCCCCGGGCGCCCCGCGCGGCGCTACCATTCCCCCGGGCCGGCCGCGAGAGCCCGGCCCGGGAAGGAGCCGCGATGGAGACCCTGACCCTCCTCGGGACGACGCTCGGCCTCAGCTTCACCGCCGGCCTCAACCTCTACGCGACGATCCTCGTCACGGGCCTCGCGGTCCGCTTCGACTGGCTGACGCTCCCGGCCGGCCTCGAGGGGCTCGCCGTCCTCTCCCACCCGGCCGTCCTCGCCGCCGCCGGGCTGCTGTACGTCGTCGAGTTCCTGGCCGACAAGATCCCCGCGGTCGACACCGTCTGGGACGTCCTCCACACGTTCGTCCGGCCGCTCGGCGCCGTCCTCATCTCGTGGGCCGCCGTCTCCGACGCGAACGTGCCGAAGCCGCTCGAGATCCCTCTCCTCCTCCTCGCCGGGGGCGTCTCCCTCTCGACCCACGCCGGCAAGGCCGGAACGCGCCTCGCGTCGACGGCCACCGGCGGCCACGCGACCGGCGTCGGCGTCGGCCTCAGCCTCCTCGAGGACGTCGCCGCGGTCTCGATCGCGCCGCTCGCCCTCGCCTACCCCGTCGTCACGCTCGTCCTCGTCGTCGTCGCGCTCGCCCTCCTCGCGCTCGTCGCCCCGCTCGGCTGGAGGCTCCTCCGCTCCCGCGTGGCGGCGCTCCTCTACCTCTTCCAGCACAAGCTCGTCGACCGCGAGCTTCCCGGCCTCGACACCTCCCACCTCCCCGAGGACGTGGCCCTCGCCTTCGCCGACGCGGGCGTCCGCTCGGGGGGCGACGGCCTCCTCCTTCCGGCCTACGCCTCCTCGCTCCCGGGCGTCCCGCGGTGGATCCCCGGGTACGTCGCCCTCGTCCCCGGCGGAGCCGTCTTCGCCTGCCGCGGCTGGTTCCGGACGCGCGTCGGTCGCCTCTCCTTCTCCGACGGGGCGCCGCTCCTCGTTCGGCGCCTCACCGGCTACGTCCTCCACGCCCGGACGCCGAAGCGCCGCGCGACGATCACCTTCTTCCCGCTCACGAAGCCGATGGGCCAGGCGCTCGAGGCCGCGGTGGCGCGGGAGGCGTCGGCAACGTCCGCCGGCCCGCTCCCCTCGGCGCCCCCGCCCGTCGTCGCCGCGAGCGCGAGCGCCGCCCCGCTCTGAGCAGCCCCCTCGCTCCTGAGCCCGCGGGCGGGCAGAATCCGCCGGTGCGTCGGCTCTTCGCCCTCCTCGCGCTCGCGCTCGCCGCGGCCCCTCCCCTCCGCGCCCAGGAGGTCCGGATCGTCGAGCTGACGCCGTTCCTCGGCGCGCGCTCCGGCGGCCGCCTGAAGGACTTCGGGACCGGCGAGTGGTTCTCCGTCCGGCCGTCGTGGTCGTGGGGCTTCGTGGCGGGGATCGCGCCCGGCCGCCCGAACCTCATCTTCGAGGGGACCTTCCTCCGGCAGGCGACGAGGCTCGACGCCGAGAACGCCTTCCTCGGGGGCGACGGCAACCTGCACGACCTGGACCTCGAGACGGGGCTCGCCGGCGTGCAGTGGGACTTCGCCCCGAAGGCGCGCGTCCGCCCGTTCGTCTCCGGCGCCGTCGGCGCCACCTCGTTCGAGGCCCAGGGCGGGGGCTACACGACCTCCTTCACGGCCTCGCTCTCCGGCGGCGTCAAGGTGATGACGACCCGAGGCTTCGGCCTGAAGGTCCAGATGCGGGCCCTCGGCTTCTTCTCGGGGAGCTCGCGACGGGACCTCTGCCGCTGGTCGAGCTGCGAAGTCGCCGTCCCGTCGAACGGCACCTACCAGGTGGACCTCTCCGCCGGGACGTTCTTCGCGTTCTGAGCGGGCGGCGCGCCGCCGCCGCCGCACCTCACTCCGGGGCGCGGTAGCCGTTGTTGATCACGTAAGACGGGTTCAGGAGGAAGACGAGCACCTTCTCACCGAAATTCAGCCGCCCCTTCCTCAGGATCGAGATCGACCAGCGGTGGAGCGCCTCCCCGAGCGCCGCGCCCATGATCGGCGTCGAGACGAGGTCCTGGATGCTCGGCTGTTCGGCGGCGGCCTCGAGGACGTACTCCCAGAGGACCGACTGGGCTACGCAGTACAGGAACGACTGGCTGACCGTCGCCCCCTGCGACCGCATCATGTTGTAGTAGAAGGCGCCCGCGTACGGGTGCCCGAACCAGTCGTGGAAGGCCCCGTCGCGGTCCCAGACGGGCAGCGTCGACCACGCGCGCCCGAGGTTCGAGAGGCCGTGGTCGAAGGCCCCCTCCTCCCAGTTCGTCTCCTCCTTCGGCAGGAGCGAGTCGATCGCCCCGCTCGCGATCGCCGTCCCGGTCAGGATCACCGAGCTGCGCACGAGCCTCTTCCGGTGGGGCGCCGTCGCGTTCCTCACGCCGCGGAGCGGCTCCCGCGGGTCCCGCTCCGTCCACGGCACCCACCTCGGCGCGGGCCGTTCCTCGACGCTCGCCCCCGCGACCTCCGGGCAGAGAGAGAAGCCGCCGGCAGGCTCCATCGTCCACGCGGCTTTCCCGCCCCCGAACGTCTCCTCGCCGAAACCGAACGAGCCGGATGCGCCCTCCCGGAAGAGCGGACAGGCCTCCGCAAACGTCGCGGACTCGCGAGCTCCCGCTCCGGGCACGGCGTCGTCTGCGTGGAGCCCCGGCCCGGCCGCCGCCAGCAGCCCGAAGCCCGCGAGCCGCGCGGCGCGGCGCGCCGCCTTCCCGGCCCTTCTCCACGTCCCCCGCTCCGGTTTCATGGCCGCCCCGTCTCCCTCAGCGGCCGCCGGGCCGGATCAGGCCGAAGCCGGCCT
>JAKLER010000322.1 GCA_022711615.1 Acidobacteriota bacterium | reverse complement strand
GCCGATGCCCGACGTCGACCGGCTCCTTGCGCTCGGCCACGGCCTCGTCGGGCACGTTCTCAGGACCGGCGAGCCGGCCGTCGCGCCCGACGTCCTCGCGGACCCCAGGTACGTGATGGGGCGTCCCTCCACGCGCTCCGAGCTCGCGGTGCCGGTCTGCGCGGGGGGACGCCTGATCGGCGCCATGAATCTCGAGAGCGACGAGCCGCGCGCCTACTCCGAGGAGGACGCCGAGCCGCTCCGCCTGTTCGCCGACGCCGCGGCGATCGCGGTGGAGAAGGCGGTCCTCTACCGGCTCTTCGTCCAGCGGGAACGCCTCGAGGAGGAGCTGAGGGGCGAGGTCGAGCTGCAGGCGGCGGCCGGGAGCGCGGCGTGGAGGGACCTCCCCGGATGGGACGCGGTCGGCTTCACCCGGCCCCGCTACGAGATCGGCGGCGACTACTACGATCGGATCCCGCTCGGCGACGGGCGGCTCGGCCTCGTCGTCGCCGACGTCTCGGGGAAGGGGAGCCTCGCGGCGATGACGGTCGCGACGTTCCGCGCGATCCTCCGCGCGCAGGTCGACGGCGGCGGCGAGCCGGTCCGGACCGCGACGGCCGCGAACCGGCTGCTCCGGGAACGGGTCCGGCCGACGGAGTACGTCACGGCGGTCTGGGGCGTCCTCGACCCCGCCCGGGGCCTTCTCTCGTACACGAACTGCGGGCACGTCCCCCCGCTCCTCGTCCGCGCCGACGGGAGCTACACGCGCCTGACGACCGGCGGACCGCCTCTCGGGCTCCTCGCGAGCGCTCGCTACCTGTCGGGCGAGGTCTCGATCGGCCCGGGCGACCTCCTCCTCCTCTTCACCGACGGCGTCGTCGAGAGCGAGGGGCCGGCGGAGGCGGAGTACGGCGCGGATCGCCTCGCCGAGGCCGCCCGCGACGGACGCGGCCTCCCGAGCGCGGAGCTCGTCGAGGCGATCGTCCGCTCCGTCGCGGAGTTCCGCGGCGCCGACGAGCCGACGGACGACTTCACCCTCCTCGTCCTCAAGCGGACCGGAGAGGCCGCCTCGCCGCCGGACGTCCGAGCCACGCATTGCACTCCCGGGCGCGAGCCCGGGCTGGAGGTCCCGTGAGACGACTCGCGCATCTCGTCCTCCTCGCGCTCGCCGGCCCGCTCCTCGGCCAGATGGCGCCCCCCGCGGAGCCGGGCCCGTTCCGGGAGACGGACCTCGTCGAGCTGACCGCGCTCGACCCGACGATCCGCCTCGACGTGAAGTACGCCACGAACGACAACTTCGTCGGGCGCCCGGTCTACCGGGAGGCGAGGGCTTTCCTCCAGAGGCCGGCGGCGGAGGCGCTCGTCCGGGCCCACCGGAAGCTCGGGGAGAAGGGCTTCGGCCTCGTCGTCTTCGACGGCTACCGCCCCTGGGCGGTGACGAAGGCGTTCTGGGACGCCACGCCCGACGAGAAGAAGGTCTTCGTGGCCGACCCGAGGCGGGGCTCGCGCCATAACCGGGGTTGCTCCGTCGACGTGGCCCTGTACGACCGGGCGACCGGGAAGACGGTCGACATGGGAGGCGCGTACGACGAGTTCGGCCCGCGCTCCTACGTCACGTGGGAAGGCGGCACGAAGGAGCAGCTCGAGAAGCGCGACCTCCTCCGGGGCGCGATGGAGCGCGAGGGCTTCTTCGTCTACCCGTGGGAGTGGTGGCACTTCGACTTCAAGGACTGGAACGCCTTCCCGATCCTGGACGTCCCGTTCGAGAAGCTCGGGAAGGCGGCAGGCCCCGCGGCCGGGCCGGCGAAGGCGCCCTGACCTTCGTCGTATCCTCCGCCGCGATGGCCCACAGGATCCTCATCTGCGACGACGAGGGCGACATCCGCGAGTCGCTCCGCGCGATCCTCCTCGACGAGGGGTTCGACGTCACCGCGGTCGCGGCGGGGCCGAACGCGGTCGCCGAGTCCCCCGACCACGACGCCCTCCTCCTCGACATCAAGATGCCGGGCCAGGACGGCCTCGAGACGCTCGCGCAGATCCGCAAGCGGGGCGTGGCGACGCCGGTGATCATGATCTCGGGGCACGGCGACGTGAAGACCGCCATGGAGGCGATCCGCGCCGGCGCGGACGACTTCCTCGAGAAGCCGCTCGCCACGGAGCACGTCCTGAACGCGCTCCGACGCGTCCTCGACGCCTCTCGCCTGACGCGGGAGAACCAGGAGCTCCGCAGCCGCCTCGGCCTGACGCGCCTCGTCGGCGACGCGCCCGTCATGAAGAAGCTCGTCGCGGACGTCCAGAGGGTCGCTCCGACGCCGGCGACGATCCTGATCGTCGGCCCGAGCGGCACCGGCAAGGAGCTCGTGGCGCGCTCGGTCCACGAGGGCTCGGCCGTCCGCGGCGGCCCCTTCATCCAGGTGAACTGCGCCGCGATCCCCGAGACGCTCATCGAATCGGAGCTCTTCGGGCACGAGAAGGGCTCCTTCACCGGGGCCGAGCGGAAGCAGGTGGGGAAGTTCGTCGAGGCCGACGGCGGGACGATCTTCCTCGACGAGATCGGCGACATGTCGCTCTCGGCGCAGGCGAAGGTCCTCCGCGTCCTCCAGGAGGGGGAGGTGGAGCCGGTCGGAAGCCCGCGCGTCGTCCGCGTGAAGGTGCGCGTCGTGGCCGCCACGAACCGCGACCTGGCGGCGATGATCGGACAGGGGAAGTTCCGCGAGGACCTCTTCTACCGGCTGAACGTCATCCCGCTCCGGACCCCGGCCCTCTCCGAGCACGCCGAGGACGTCCCGGCGCTCGCCCTCCACTTCGCCGACCTCTTCGCCCGGACGAACAACTACCGGCCGAAGCGCTTCACGGACGAGGCGCTCATGGCGCTCGCCGCGCGCCCCTGGCCGGGGAACGTCCGGGAGCTGAAGAACCACGTCGAGCGGCTGATGATCATGACCGACGGCGACGTCGTCGACGCGATCGACGTCGAGGCGCCGGGCGAGGCCCGCGCCGCGGGGCCGGTCGTCGTCCGGGGCGGGCGCGTCGTCCGCGAGGGCGACCGGGAGCCGGAGGCCGGCGCGGACGAGCCGCCGTCGCCGGCGGCCGGCGGCGTCGACGACGTCTGGTCGCGCCTCCTCTCGATCCGGAGCCTCCAGGAGTTCCAGGACGAGGCGGAGAAGCTCTTCCTCGTCGCCCGGCTCGCCGAGAACGGCGGGAACGTGACCCGGACGGCCGAGGCCGTCGAGACGCCTCGGTCGAACCTCTACAAGAAGCTCGACCGGTACGGGCTGAAGAAGCGCGAGGACGCGACATGAACGCAGAAGAGGCGCTCCGCCACTTCGAGGAGACCGAGGCCCTGCTCTCGGGGCACTTCCGGCTCTCCTCGGGCCTCCACTCCGACAAGTACCTCCAGTGCGCGAAAGTCCTCCAGTGGCCCGAGCGCGCCGCGGCGCTCGGGGCCGCCCTCGGCGCGAAGCTCGGGGGGCTCGGGATCGGCGCCGTCGTCTCGCCCGCGATGGGCGGGCTCGTCATCGGCCACGAGGTCGGCCGCGCCCTCGGGCGTCGGGCGGTCTTCGCCGAGCGCGTGGACGGGGCCTTCACGCTCCGGCGCGGCTTCGGCCTGGACGCCGGCGAGAACGTCGTCGTCGTCGAGGACGTCGTGACGACCGGCGGCTCCACGCGCGAGGTCCTCGCGCTCGTGAAGAGCCTCGGCGCGGTGGCCGTCGCCTGCGCGGCGGTCGTCGACCGCCGGGGCGCCCCGCAGGGCGGCGGGACGGAGACGCTCGAAGGACTCCCGTTCCGGTCGGTCCTCCGAATGGAGGTCCCGACGTGGCCGGAGGGGGACTGCCCCTACTGCCGCCTCGGCCAGGAGGTCGTCTCGCCCGGCTCGCGCCGGCTCTCGTCCGCGAAGGCCTGATCGCGCTCTCGCGGCTCGGGGAAGACGTGGCCGGCACCCCGAGCAGGAGGTCTCGGTCTCATCGAGAATCGAGGGGTTCGAGCCTGTTCTATTCTCGACGCGTTGGACCTCCTCTCCGTTCTTCTCCTCCTGATCGCGGCATGGGGCTGGGGCGAGCTGATCGGTCCCGTCCCCGGCAGAGAGCTGGAGCCGCGGTTCCTGCGCTTCGTCCTCGGCATCGTCGCGCTCTCTCACGTGGCGGTCTTGCTGGGGGCTTTCTCGTTGCTCCGGCCAGCGATCGTCCTCTGTGTGATCTATGGTGGGGCCGTACTCGGCATTCTTCGATCTTGGAGGACATCGGGCCAGGCTTGCCCGGTGCCGGCACGAACGGGGAGGCCCGTCTCGATCGGCGGCCTCGTGCTCATGGCCATCCCGATCCTCCTGGCGCTCTGGAGGGGTCTGGAGAAGGATCGCGGAGCGGATCCGTACCACGCCTTCCTGCCCAAGGCCTACCTCCTCGCGGGGGGAATCCGCCCGTTCCCGGGTGTCGCGGAATCTACCTATCCCATGGGCTGGGAATTGATCAGCGCGGTGGCGTTCTGCCACGGGACAGGCGGGCAGCCGGCCCTTCTCTCCGCGTTTGCCTTCGGACTG
>JAKLER010000321.1 GCA_022711615.1 Acidobacteriota bacterium | reverse complement strand
AGGTCCTCGAGGAGGAGGACCGCGCGAGGTCCGGCGGCGTCCGCCGTCATGTCGGCGACGACGACCCGCAGGACCGTCTCCCGCCCCTCCCCGTGGAGCGTGACCCGGGACTCGAAGGGCCTCGGGCCATCGAGGGCCGCGAGGACGGGAGCGAATCGCGGCTGCGGAAGCCTTTCGCCGAGGATTGCTCCCGTCGGAAGGAGCGCGTCGGCGGCCGGGTTCGCGTAGAGGATCTTCCCGGTCTCCTCGCGGAAGAGGAGGGCGGCCGGAGTGAGGCTGGCGAGGACGCTCACCGCGGCCTCGCGCTCCCGCTCGAGGAGCTCGGTCCGCTCCCGGACGCGCTCCGACATCGTCCCGAACGCCTCGACGAGCCGGGCGAGGTCTTCCATCTCCGGAGGCCGGATCGGCCCCGGGGCCTCGCCGGCGCCGATCCTTTCCGAGGCCGCCACGAGCTCCTCCACGGGTCGCGAGAGGGCGAGCGCGCCTCGGCCTCCGAACGCCAGCGCGCCGAGGGCGACGGCGGCGGCGAGGAGGAAGAGCCCTTCGACGGCCGTACGTCCCGCGGGGTCCTCTCCGAGGACGACGGCGAGCGTCGTCCGCTCCTCCCGGGAGAGGGTCACGGCGGCCTGGGCAACCCGCCGCCCGCCGGGCCGGAGCGGCGAGCGCGTCCGGGCGGCGGAGCTGGCGCCGTCCGCGAGCGCCGCGGCGAGCGCGGTCGGGAGACGCTCCGGCGCGAGGCCGGCGGCGACCGGCACGGCGCGCGACGCCGCCGCCAGCCGCCCGTCGCGGTAGAGAAGGAGGTCGACTCCGACGACCGACGCCGCCTGGTTGAGGTCGGACGGCGAGGGGCTCCCCGCCACGCGGTCTTCCAGGATGCGCCGCCCCTCCCGCAGGAGCTCAAGGGCGTGCCGCTCGGTCGTTCGCGCCGTGGAGCGATCGAGGGCCGTCCGGGCGAGCGCTGCGCCGAGGGCGAGCGGAACGGCGCCGGAGACGAGGAATGCGAGGGCGAGGCGGCCGCGGAACGTTCCGAAGAGCCGCGTCCCCCGACGGCCCCCCGTCCGCGCGAGGCGGGCGCGCGCGAGCGCCGCGAGCTCCCGCCGAAGGAAGACGACGAGGGCGAGCGGGAGCGCGGTCTCGGCAGCAGCGACGGCCGAGACGAGCGTGAAGACCGGAGACGGGACCTCCACGCCCCACGCGACGAAGCCGGCGCCCGTGCCGCGGACCGACATCCGCCACCTGCGTCCCTGCGACTCCTCGGTCATCCAGCCGGGGCCGCCCCTGCGGACCTCGGCCAAGAGCGGGCCTGCCAGCTCCGATCGCTCCAGCCGTCCGCGACCGAGCGGGCGTCCCGCGCCGTCGAAGTCGATTCTCTCGACCGGACGCTCCGCGTGGACCGGGTTCCCCAGCTCCCCGACGAGGAGCGGGTCCTCCTCGTCGGCGTCGGGCCACGGGATTCGAGAGAGGACGCCCAGAGTCCCGGGGACGGGGAGCGCGAGGCCGATCGCCGTCCCTCGCCCTTCGTCCCCCGGCCGCATCGTGCCGAACGAGGAGAGGACGCGTCCCTGTTCGTCGCGCACGGTCAGGAGGTCCCCCCGTTCGGGAAACTCGTCGTTTCGGCCCCGGAGCCAGAGAGCCCGCGCGAGGTCGCTCATCGCGGTCCGGCTCCCGCCGGGAGTCCAGGGGAGGAGCTCGGGGCTCGAGATCCTCTCCTCCCAGCCGGCCGGTCCTTCCTCCTCGAGCCGTTCTCTTTCGAGCATCGACCGGCTCGCCGCCGCCTCCAGGCGGGACTCGGCGCGCGCGAGCCGCCCGAGGGCCGCGCCGGCTCCGGTCACGAGCGCCCCTGCGCCGACGAGGAGCGCGACGGCGACGGCCTTCGAGAGGAGGTCCGCGTCCGCGAAGCGGGATGCCGGGCCGGAGAGCCCGGCGGCGAGCAGGCTCGCGCCCGCGAGCAGGAGCGCCAGCGAGACCGTCGACGGGGACGCGAACGCGCACCAGACGACGAGGACGAGCCCGACCGCGCCGGCCGCCGCCGTCCCGCGTCCGGCGCGAAGCGCCTGTCCCGCGAGGAGCGCCCCGAGGCCCAGGAGGCTCGTCGCGACGGCCACGAAGCCGGCGGAGGCGAGAGGCGCTTCCGGCGGTCCCGCGAAGAGGCCGAGGCCGAGGAGGAGCGACGGAACCGCGAGGCCACCGGCGAGGCCGAGGACGGCCGGCGCGCACGCCGCCAGCGCCCCCGCCGCGGCGGCGGCCAGCCGGCCGGTCGCCCCGGCCACCCGTCGCGCATCTCCGAGCGCCGATCGTAGGAGAACGAGCGCCATCACCCCGGTGAAGGCAGCGTCGAACGGCGTGGCGAGGAGGCCGGTCGGATCCGCCAGGATCCGGGCGAAGGGACCGTCGTCGGCATGGGGCACGGCGAGCAGGAGGACGAGCCGCGCCGCGACGGCCCCGGCCGCCGGTCGACGGGCCAGGAGCCCGAGCGCGACCGCCGCGACGCCGCAGAGCAGCGCGCCGGAACGCGACGAGGAGGTCCGGACGTCCTCCTCCACGACCGCCCTCGTGCCCGGCTCGAGGCTCACCGCGAGGAGGCGGTCCGGCGATCGGGCCGCGCGGACGCGGACCCGACGCTGCGTGGAAGCGGCCGCGCCGCGGCTCGCGTCCAGGAGGTCCGGCCGGACGATTCCCGTCGGGAAGCGCCGGGTCACGATCAGGAGCCCCTGCGTCTCCGGGCTTCGACCGAGCCGGGACTCGTGCGCGAGCGTCCCTTCCGTCACCCGGAACGACGCCGCGAAGGGACCGGCCCGCGGTGCGGCCGCATCCGGCAGGTCCCCCGGCTCGCCGGCCCACGCCACGGCGTCGCCGCTCCGGTCCAGAAGGACGGCGCCCCACCCGGGCCCTTTCGGGAGGGACGCGCCGAGGAGGCGGTAGAGCCCGCCCGGCCTCACCCCGGCCGTCCCCCCTTCGACAATCTCGGCGAGGGCCGGGTCGGACGCGAGCTTCTCCGCGACGCCGGCGAGCCGCCCTGCGTCGCGCTCCAGCGCGCGGCGCGCTCGCTCCTCGAGCGCGCTCGCGCGGCGTTCCTCCGCCCCGGGCGGAAGGGGCGCGAGACGCGCGGCCAGCGCCGAGGCGAGCCCCCCCGCGGCGAGGAGGCCGAGCAGGAGGGCGGCCGCGCGTCGGAGAGTCAACGCCGCATCGGAATCGCGACGCCGTGCGCCTCGGAGCAGGCGACCGCCTCCGGATACCCGGCGTCGACGTGCCGGACCACGCCCATCCCCGGATCGGAGACGAGGACGCGCGAAAGGCGGCGCGCCGCGGCCTCGGTCCCGTCGGCCACGACGACCATCCCCGCGTGCATCGAGTAGCCGATGCCGACGCCTCCCCCGTGGTGGATCGAGACCCACGTCGCGCCGGCCGCCGTGTTCACGAGGGCGTTCAGGAGCGGCCAGTCGGCGATCGCGTCGCTGCCGTCCTTCATCGATTCCGTCTCGCGGTTCGGCGAGGCGACCGAGCCGCAGTCGAGATGGTCGCGGCCGATGACGATCGGCGCCTTCACCTTTCCGCTTCGGACGAGCTCGTTGAAGGCCAGGCCCGCCTTCTCGCGCTCGCCGTAGCCGAGCCAGCAGATCCGCGCCGGAAGCCCCTGGTACGCGACGCGCTTCGCCGCCATTTCGAGCCAGCGGTGGAGCGCGGCGTTCTCGGGGAAGAGCTCGACGAGGGCGCGGTCCGTCGCGGCGATGTCGGCCGGGTCGCCCGAGAGCGCCGCCCAGCGGAACGGCCCCTTGCCGAGACAGAAGAGGGGGCGGATGTACTTCGGGACGAAGCCCTCGATCTCGAAGGCGTTCGTCACGCCCGCCTTCACGGCCTGGGCGCGGATGTTGTTGCCGTAGTCGAACGTGACGGCGCCGCGGCGCTGCAGCTCGAGCATGAGCCGCACGTGCTCGCCCATCGACGCGACGGCACGGCGGCCGTACTCCCCCGGGTCGCTCTTCCGGAGCGCGAGGGCCGCCTCGTACGAGATCCCGTGCGGGACGTACCCGTTCAGCTCGTCGTGCGCCGAGGTCTGGTCGGTCAGGAGGTCGGGGACGACGCCGCGCGCGACGAGGCGCGCGAGCAGGTCGACGGCGTTCGCGAGGACGCCGATCGAGATCCCCTCCTTCGCGTCGCGCGCGGCGAGGGCGCGGTCGATCGCGGCGTCGAGGTCGTCGATCCGTTCGTCGCAGTAGCGCGTCTCGAGACGCCGCTGGATCCGGTGCGCGTCGACCTCGGCGACGAGCGCCGTGCCGCCCCCCATCGTGACGGCGAGCGGCTGGGCCCCGCCCATCCCTCCGAGGCCCGCGGTGACGGCGAGCTTCCCGGCGAGCGAGCCGTCGGGCGAGCCGAGGTCGCGGCGGCCCGCTTCGGCGAACGTCTCGTACGTCCCCTGGAGGATCCCCTGTGTCCCGATGTAGATCCACGAGCCGGCCGTCATCTGACCGTACATCGTCAGGCCGAGCGCCTCGAGCCTCCGGAACTCGTCCCAGGTC
>JAKLER010000320.1 GCA_022711615.1 Acidobacteriota bacterium | reverse complement strand
CCCTGCCGCTGCCGACGGACTCGCCTCGCTCGCCCTCGAGGCTGCGCCTCGGCGCGCGCCCGGACGAGCCGCGAGAGGAGTCATGACGACGCGCGCGACTGATCAGACCACCGCCGGCGTCCCGTTTCCGCCGCCCCTCGCCTTCCTCGCGACGCTCGGGCTCGGCTTCGCCCTTCATCTCCTCTTCCCTCTTCACCTGGGCCGGACCACCGCGCTCATCGAAGCGCTGGAGCGGACGGGAACGGCGCTTGCCCTGGCCGCTCTCGTCCTGGCCGGCTCCGCGTTCGCATCCCTCCGGCGCGCTCGAACGAGCCCTTTCCCCGAGCGTCCCACGACGGCCCTCGTGGTCGGCGGCCCGTTCCGATTCACGCGCAATCCCCTGTACCTCGCGATGGCGCTCCTTCACGCGGGCATCGCGACCTTCTCGAACGCCCTCCTGCCGCTCCTGTGCCTCGTCCCGGCCCTCGTCGCCATTCGATTCCTCGTCATCCCTCGCGAGGAGCGCTACCTCCGGCTTCGGTTCGGCGCCGAGTACGAGGCCTACTGCCGGTCGGTGCGGCGTTGGCTGTAGCCGTTCGGGCTCATCACGGGCGTCCCTGCGCCCCCCGCCCGGCGGCCTTCGCTGCGTTCATCTCGGACGTCCCCGTTCCGGCGCCGGAAGGCCGTCCTCGAAGGAGCCATTCATGCTGAGCCGCCTCATACCGATGCTGCCCGTCCGACATGTGCCCGCGAGCGTCGCGTTCTACGGGAAGCTCGGCTTCACCGTCGAGACGAGGCACGAGGAGTGGGGGTGGGCGATGCTCCGCCTCGGCGAATGTCGCCTCATGGTCGATCAATCGATCAACGTCCATCCGGACGCTCCTCGAGATCCCGTCCTCTACCTGTACCCGGACGACATCCTCGAGTATCACGAGGCCGTCCGACGCAGCGGCCTCGACATCCCGGACCTGGAGGTCACGTTCTACGGCATGACGGAGTTCCGGATCGACGATCCGGACGGCAACCGGCTCTGGATCGGGCAGAACGTCTCGGGAGCGGAGTAGGGAGCCGGCACTCCGGTCGTCGGAGCCGCGCGCTTTCCACCTCGATCCGGAGTCCCGAAGGCGGAGAGGAAGAGATGTCGCTACGGATTCAGGAGGTCCCTGCCGCAGAGGCGCCGCTGGAGCTGCTTCTGCTCGCCGATCCTTCGGAGGAGAAGATCCGCTCCTACCTTCCGGAATCGAGGTGCTTCGTGGCTTCACGCGGCGCGGTCGTCGTGGGCGCGTGCGTCGTGCAGCCGCGAGGTGCGGGCGCACACGAGCTCATGAGCATCGCCGTCCTCCCGGAACACCAGAAGTCCGGATACGGAACGGCGCTTCTGAGATGGGTCGTCGACCTCTATCGCCGTGCCGGCGCGCGGCAGCTCGAGGTGGGCACCGGCACGTTCGGCTATCAGCTCGCGTTCTACCAGCGGCAGGGCTTTCGCGTGACGAGCATCGACCGCGACTTCTTCGTCAGGAGCTACCCCGAGCCGATCTTCGAGAACGGGATACAGCTCTTCGACATGCTGCGCCTCACGCTGAGGTACCCCGGCAACGTGGCCTGAGGAATCGTCCCCACCGGGGATGCCCGAGGCCCGGTGGCGTCCCGGGGAGAGGACGCCCACCGCAGGTGCAGCTCTTGCTTATTTCGTCCAACGGGAGACGAGAGATATGAGAAATCGCCTCAGCATCGCGCTCCTGTCCGCGGCAGCCGTCGTCCTGGCTTCCCAGGGCTGCGTCTCGACGGTCTTCCGCCCGAGCCCCGACCGCGACATCGTCGCCTGCCCGGCGGTGGAGCCGTCGTCCGTTCGCGTGCTCTCCCGGCCTCCCCAGGAGCCGTTCACGGTCCTCGGGGAGGTCGAGGCGTACGTCTCGGGCTATTACTCCGACGAGGAGATCGTGAGCCGCCTCAGGGCGAAGGCCGCGAAGAAGGGGGCGCACGCCATCTACTTCGCGCGAGACGTCTCGATGGAGACGGCAGAGAGGTGGACGACGGGGGAGTACGACACGCCGCTGAACGATCGAACCTGGCGCAAGCGGTCCTCCCTCGTCTTCAGGGCCGTCCTGCTGTCCGACGCGCCCGAGCCGTGCCCGGGCGTCGGCCGGCCGGCTCCGGTTCGCGGCGGCGCGACCACGGCCGCCCCGGCCGTCGCGCCGCGCTCCTCGGGCCTCTGAGCCCGGCCGACCGCACATTGAGGCAGGCGAAAGCATGATCATCACGGAGACCTTCGAGCCCCGGAGCCGACGGGACTGGCGGAAGTGGCTGGGCCGCCATCACGCCGAGAGCAAGGCCATCTGGGTCGTGTTCCTGAAGAAGCACACGGGGCGGGCGGCGTTCACGTATCAGGACGCCCTCGAGGAGGCGCTCTGCTTCGGCTGGATCGACGGGGTCCGGCAGAGGATCGACGACCTTCGATTCGCACAGAGGTTCACACCGAGGACGAAGTCGTCCCGCTGGTCGGAGACGAACAGGGCGCTGGCCGCGGACCTGGAGGCCCGGGGCCTGATGACTCCCGCGGGCCTCGCGGCGCGGGGCTCGGCGCCGCCCGACTCGCCTGCGGCCCGGGAGCCGGCGTCCGGCGTCCCGGAGTGGCTGGTCGACGCTCTGCGGACGAGCCCGCTCGCGTGGAAGAGCTTCAACGCCCTGCCCCCCTCGCACCAGCGGCGCTATGTGGGATGGATCTCGTCCGCGAAGCGGGACGAGACGCGAAACAAGCGGGTCGCGGAGGCCATCGCCCTGCTCGAGGAGAACAAGCGGCTCGGCCTCGGGCCCGGAGAGGTCCGGAAGTAGGTCGCGCGTCGTCCTATGATTCCCGGCAGCTCTCGGACACGGAGGTCCCCATGAACGCTCGCGCGGTCCTGGCATCGGCTCTGATCGCCGCGGGGCTACTCGCGACGGCCTGCAGCGACACGCCCACCGAGCCCTCCTCGCCGGTCGCCAACGGCAACCTCCAGATCCAGGTCACTCAGCCCTGCGCTCTGTCCGGGAGCGTCACGGTCGCCGCGAACGGCCGGCAGCTCGGCACGCTCGCCGTCCCGGGCGAGAGCACCTTCTCGGTGCCTGCCGGCTCCTACTCCCTGGCCTTCGTCCGCGGCCAGGACGTCTTCGCCGGTCCCGGCCCGGTCCAGGTGCCGGCCGGAGGCACCGTCGTCGTGACCGACCCCGCAGGCGCCTGCATGGCGCCGACCGGGGCGCCCTGATCGGCCGCGCTCGCAGCGTCGGCCGCGACCGCGCGGCATCCCGGCCCGCGGCTCCGGAGGCCGAAGAGCTCCTCTCGTACGCGGCGCCAGGCCGCGGCACGCGGGACAGCACGCACGGGCGCACGGAGAAGCCGAGGAGCACCATGAAGACGAGCGAACGCGAAGAGCTCCTGCACGTCCTGAAGGGACGCTTCGAGAAGCACGGGAACCGTCATCCGGGGCTGGAATGGGCGAAGGTGCTCGCCCGGCTCGACGGCAACCTTCCGGCGCTCCGGTCGCTGCTCGCGATGGAGTCGTCGGGAGGGGAGCCGGACGTCCTCGCGCGCGGCGGAGAGAGGGGCCCGTACACGTTCTACGACTGCTCGGCGGAGAGCCCGGCGGGGCGAAGGAGCCTCTGCTTCGACGGCGAGGCGCGAAGGGCCCGCAAGGAGCACCGGCCGGAGAGCAGCGCCGTCGAGATGGCCGCGGCGATGGGGATCGAGCTGCTCACGGAGGAGGAGTACCGGACCCTCCAGGGCGTCGGCGAGTTCGATACGAAGACCTCGAGCTGGATCGCGACGCCGCCCGACGTCCGGGCCCTCGGCGGGGCCCTCTTCGGCGACCGCCGCTACGGCCGGGTGTTCGCGTACCACAACGGGGCGTCGTCGTACTACGCCGCGCGGGGCTTCCGCGGGCTCCTCCGTGTCTGAGCGCGCTGGTTCGGGGCTCGACGGACGCATGCAGATCCTCGCCGTCTCGGGAAGCCTCCGCGAGGCTTCGTCGAACACGACCCTCCTCCGCGCCCTCGCGGCGCTCGCACCGGCGGACACCGCCGTCGGCTTTCCGGTGCCGCTCGACTCGCTGCCGTTCTTCAGCCCCGACGTGGAGGAGGCGGGCCTTCCCCCGTCCGTTCAGGCGTGGCGTGCGGACGTCGCCCGCGCCGACGCGGTCGTCGTCTCCAGCCCGGAGTACGCGCACGGCGTGTCCGGCGTCCTGAAGAACGCTCTCGACTGGCTCGTCGGCGGCATCGAGATGAGCGGCAAGCCGGTCTCGGTGCTCAACGCGCGGCCGCAGGCCACGATCGCGCACGGGGCTCTCGTCGAGACGCTGCGGGTGATGGGCGCGCGCGTCGTGGACGAGACCGCCGTCCCTCTCGCGGGCCGCAAGCTCGACCAGGCGGGCATCGCCGCCGACCTCGAGCTGGCCGCAATGCTTCGGACCGTCCTCTCCACTCTTCGGAAGGCAGCCAAAGACCGCGACGCCGGCCCAGCCTGACCGCGGCGTCGAGCGGCCTCCACCCCGGGTAGGAGCGCGCCGCGCCCGCCCGTC
>JAKLER010000032.1 GCA_022711615.1 Acidobacteriota bacterium | reverse complement strand
TCGGCGCGGTCGGAGGGCGGGGCCTCGTGAGCCGGGTCCTGATCGTCGACGACATCGTCGAGAACCGGTACCTCCTCGAGACGGTCCTGAAGGCGGGCGGCTACGAGGTCGTCTCGGCCGCCAACGGGGCCGAGGCGCTCGAGACGGCCCGGATCGCCCCGCCCGATCTCCTCGTCACCGACATCCTGATGCCGGTCATGGACGGCTTCGAGCTCTGCCGCAGGTGGAAGGCCGACGAGGGGCTCCGCGGGATCCCGCTCGTCTTCTACACCGCGACGTATACCGACTCGAAGGACGAGGCCCTCGCGCGGACGCTCGGGGCCGACCGTTTCCTCGTCAAGCCTCTCCCGCCGGACACGCTGCTCGAGGAGGTCCGCGCGGCGCTCGAGACGCCTCGCGCGGAGAGCCCGGCGGCGGACGCCGGGGAGGTCCTTCAGGAGTACAGCGAAGCCCTGTTCCGCAAGCTGCAGAGGAAGGTCGCCCAGCTGGAAGCGGAGGCCGCCACGCGAAGGAGGGCCGAGGAGGAGGTCCGGGCGCTGAACGCAGAGCTGGAGGAGAGGGTCCGGACGAGGACGGCCGAGCTCGAGACGAGCATCCGCGAGATGGAGGCGTTCTCGTACTCCGTCTCGCACGACCTCCGCGCCCCTCTCCGCGCGATCGACGGGTACTCCGCGCTCCTCGAGTCGGAGGCGTCGGCGAACCTCGACGCGGAGGGCCGCGAGCTGCTCCGGAAGGTCCGGGCGAGCGCCCGGACGATGTCGACGCTCATCGACGAGCTCCTCGAGTTCTCGCGGACCGGCCGCTCCGAGCTCCGCCGCACCCGCCTCGACATGTGCGAGATCGTCCGCTCCGCCTTCGAGCAGGTGACGACGCCCGCCGAGCGGGAGCGGGTGGAGCTGCGCGTCGACGCCCTCCCGCCCGCCGACGGCGACGCGGCGCTCGTCCGCCACGTCGTCACGAACCTGCTCTCGAACGCCGTGAAGTTCTCGTCCGGCCGCGAGCGCGCCGTGATCGAGGTCGGGAGCCGCCGCGAAGGCGACCGCACCGCCTACTTCGTGAAGGACAACGGGGCCGGGTTCGACATGAGGTACGCCGACAAGCTCTTCGGCGTCTTCCAGCGCCTCCACAGCCCGGCCGAGTTCCCGGGCGTCGGAGTCGGGCTCGCGATCGTCCAGCGCATCGTGACGCGGCACGGCGGGACGGTCTCCGCCAGGGGCCGTGTGGGCGAGGGAGCCGAGTTCACGTTCTCGCTCTGACGTGCGCGCGCGCCGGCCCCGGCGCCCCCGGCTACGTCTCGCCCTCGACGACCTCCCCGAACGTCCCGAGCTCGGAGCGGATTGCCGCGGCGTCGCCGACGGCGACGATCCGGGCGGAGCCGGTCCCGAAGACGCGCCCCGAGACGCGGCGGACCTCTCCCTTCGTCACCTCCGCGAGGCCCGGGACGAACCGGGCGATCTCGTCGGGGGAAAGGCCGAGGACCCAGAGACGGGCGAGCTCGTCGGCGACCCCGGCCGCCGTCTGGAGCGCGATCGCGAGGGAGCCCGCCTCGCGGCGGAAGGCCCGGTCCATCTCCTCGTCCGTGGCCTCGGTCGTTGCCATCCGCTCCATCTCGTAGAGAACCTCGTTGAGGGCGGCGCCCGTCACCTCCGTCCGGACCGCCGCGAAGGAGCGGACCGTGCCGCACCCTTCGAGCCAGCTCGCCGCAGCGCCGGGCGAGTAGGTGTAGCCCTTGTCCTCGCGCAGGTTCTGGACGAGGCGCGACGTGAAGGAGCCGCCGTAGATCGTCATCGCGAGCTCGAGGGCCCGGGCGTCCCGGTCGGTCCTCGGGAAGCCGAGGTTCCCGACCATGAGGTTCGTCTGGACGGAGCCGGGGCGGTCGAGGACGAGGATGCGCCGCGGACCGCCCGTGGGAGCCGGCGCCGCGACGGGCGGCGGCGCCGAGCCGCCCGCGGCCCAGTCGCCGAACGCGTTCCCGGCCGCCGCGATCGCCTCCTCCGGCTTCACGTCCCCCGCCACGAGGAGGAGCGCGCGTTCGGGCCGGAGACGGCGCCGGGCCTCGGCCGCGAGGAGCCCGGGGGTGACGGCGTCGATCGACGCCGCCGTCGGCGCGATCGTCGCGTACGGGTGCGTGCCGTAGACCTCGCGCGCGAACGCCCGGACGGCCAGGAACGACGGCTCCGACTCGCTCGTCTCGAGCTCCTCGTGCGCGAGGTGCCGCGCGCGCGCGACCCCGTCGGCCGGGAAGGCGGCGCGGCGGGCGACGTCGGCGACGAGGTCGAGGAGGAGCGGCAGGCGCGCGGCGAGACCGTAGGCGCCGATCGTGAGCGAATCGGGCCCCGCGCCGGCGGAGAGGTCTCCCCCGGCCTCCTGCGCCAGGTCCGCGAGGTCGGCCCCGCTGCGCGACGCCGTTCCCTCGCGGAGAGCCGCTGCGAGGAGGCGCGCGAGCCCGGGCCTCCCGGACGGGTCGTCCGAGAGGCCGCCGCGCACGACGAGGCGGGCGCTCGCGAGCGGGACCCCTCGCCACGGGACGACCTGGACCGCGAGGCCGTTCGGCAGGCGGGAAGCGGCGACCTCCGGCATCGGGACGGGACGCTCCTCTCCGAGGGGCGGGAGGCCGTCGGGCGCGTTCACGCCTCCCCCTTCGGCGGGACCTTCACGATCGCCGCACGCCGCTCCGGCGCGAGCCACGCCGCCGCGCGGGAGAGGTCGCCCGGAGAGACCGCCTCGACGAGGCGGGGGAGGTCGAGGAGCGCCTCGGGCGCGCCGGCGATCGCCGCCGCCTGGGCGAGCTCGATCGCGAGGCCGAGGCGGGGCTCGAGCCCCGCCCAGGTGTCGGCGAGGACCTTCGTCTTCACGCGCGCGAGCTCCGCCTCCCCGACCCCGTCGCGGGCGATGCGCGCGACCTCCTCGTCGAAAGCGGCGAGGACCGCTTCCGCCGAGACCTCGCGCCGGTAGCCGATCCGGGAGAGGAAGAGGGTCGTGCCGTCGTACCAGACGCCCCCCTGGAACGGGTTGAAGCCGCCGGAGAGGTCCGTCGCGATCTCGCGCCCTTCGACGAGGCCGCGGTAGAGGCGCGAGGCGCGCCCGTTGTGAAGGAGCTCGCCGAGGACGAGGAGCCCCGCTGCGTCGGCGTGGGTCCGCTCCGGCATCCGCCACCCCATCGCGACCGCCGGCGTCCTCGCGAGAGGCGCCTCCTGGACGAGGAGGACGGGCGCCTCGCGCGGCGGCTCGTGAAGGTCGGGCCGCGCGTACGGCGCGCCGCGCGGGATCGCTCCGAAGCGGCGTTCGGCGAGCGAGAAGACCTCGTCGGCCCCCACGTCTCCGGCGACCGCGAGGACGGCGTTGTCGGGCCGGTAGAACGCGGAGAAGAAGCCCTCCACGTCGGCGAGCGTTGCCGCGTCGAGGTCGTGGAAATCGCCGTATCCGTCGTGCGCGTTCTCCCACTTCGTGAAGAGCGCCTGCGGGAGCTCGCCGTACTCGAAGAGGCCGTACGGGTCGTTCCGGACGTTGACGAGGATCTCCTCCTTGACGACGTCCCGCTGGTTGTCGAGCGACTCCTGGCCGAACGCCAGGCCCGACATCCGGTCGGCCTCGAGGAACAGGATCCGCTCGAGCGCGGACGACGGGGCGTCGACGACGTAGAGCGTGACGTCCGGGCGCGTCTGCCCGTTGTTGCTGCCGCCCGAGGCCTCGCAGACCCTGTCGAAGACCCCTTTCGGGGCGTTCGGCGTCCCCTCGAACATGAGGTGCTCGAAGAGGTGGGCGAAGCCCGAGCGCCCGCGCGGCTCGAGGCGCGAGCCGATCCGGTAGAGGACGCAGAGCCCGAAGACCGGCGCCGACCGGTTCTCCGAGACGACGACCGTCAGGCCGTTCGGGAGGACGAGGGTCTCGACCGGGACCCGCAGCGTCAGGCCTTCAGGAGCTGCCGCGCGATGACCATCCGCTGGATCTCGGAGGTCCCCTCGCCGATCGTGCAGAGCTTGACGTCGCGGTAGAACTTCTCGGCCTTGAAGTCCTTCGTGAAGCCGTAGCCGCCGTGGACCTGGACGGCGAGGTTCGCGACGCGGACGGAGACCTCGCCCGCGTAGAGCTTGCACATCGCCGACTCCTTCGTGACCTTCATCCCGCGGTCCTTCATCCACCCGGCCCGCCAGGTGAGGAGGCGCGCGGCGTCGATCTCGGTCGCCATGTCGGCGAGGTAGTTCTGGATCGACTGGAACTCGGAGATCGGCTTGCCGAACTGCACGCGCTGGCGCGAGTAGGCGAGCGCGCAGTCGTAGGCTCCCTGCGCCATCCCGAGGGCGAGCGCGGCGATCGAGATCCGGCCGCCGTCGAGGACCTGCATCGCCTGAGTGAAGCCCGAGCCGAGCGGCCCGACGAGGGCCTCCTTCGGGACGCGGCAGTCCTCCATGACGAGGGTCGCCGTGTCGGAGGCGCGCAGGCCGAGCTTGTTCTCCTTCTTCCCCGCGCGGATCCCCTTCTGGTGGAGGTCGACGACGAAAGCGGAGATGCCGTGCGTCCCGGCGGCGCGGTCCGTCACGGCCATCAGGACCGCGACGTCGCCGACGGAGCCGTGCGTGATGAAGTTCTTCGAGCCGTTGAGGACCCACTCGTTCCCGTCGAGGACGGCGGTCGTCCGGGTCCCCTTCGCGTCGCTCCCCGCCTCGGCCTCCGTGAGGCCCCAGGCGCCGATCATCCTTCCCTGCGCGAGCGGGACGACCCAGCGCCGCTTCTGATCCTCCGTCCCGAACAGGAGGAGGTGGTTCGTGCAGAGGCTGTTGTGGGCCGCGATCGAGATCCCGACGGAGCCGTCGACGCGCGAGAGCTCCTCGATGACGCCGATGTAGTCGATGTACGAGAGCCCCGCCCCGCCGTACTCCTCGGGGACGATCACGCCGAGCATCCCGAGCTCGCCGAGGCGGGCGATCGCCTCGCGCGGGAAAGCCTGCGCTTCGTCCCACTCCATGACGTGCGGGGCCAGCTCGCTCTCGGCGAACTCGCGGACCATCTTCCGGACGGCGAGCTGGTCGTCGGACAGCTGGAAGCCGAACGGGACGGAAGGGGCGGCACCGACGGCCGCAGGGCTGTCGAGGAGAGTCGTCATCGCCGGACTCCTGGGGCGAGATGCCCGATCTCCCGATTCTAGCCGCGGCTCCGGGAGGGCCGGGTCAGCGCGCCGGCGGGGGCGTACCGCCCGCGGCGGGACGCGCCTCCGGCGAGCCGGAGCGCTCCGGCTCGCTCGGCGGAGGCCAGGAGCCGAGCGAGGTCCCGGGGTAGTAGGCCGCGAGGATCTCGGCGTGCGTCCGGCCCGCGAGGGCCATCCCGAACGTCCCGGTCTGGCAGAGGCCGACGCCGTGGCCCCAGCCGCGGCCGTAGAACGTGTGGACGGGCGCTCCCCGGCCGTCCGCCCCCGTGACGAGCGTGAAGAGCGACTCGGGGAGCGCGAGGGCGAAGCGGATCTCGAGACCGGAGAGCTCGAACGCCTCCTGGTCCGTCGTCACGCGCACTCGCGCCGCGCGTCCCGAGGCGCCGCGAGAGAGGACGTCGACGCGTCGCACGACGCTCCCCTTCCGAGAGGCGTCGCGCTCGAGGAGCTTCCCCATCAGCTCTGCGCCCGTGAAGCGGCGGACCCAGTGTATCCAGGACGACTCGCGCTCGAACAGGCCGTCCGCCGCCGGGACGGACGCCAGCAGGGCGAGCACCTTCCCGTCGCGCGTCAGGAGCCGCACCCGGTCCCCGGGCGCGACGTCGAGCGCCCCGGCCGGCGTCCACGCCTCCCCGCCCCCGCGGTACAGGAGGGCGTCGGCAGAGAGAGCTCGCTCCTCCCTCCCCTTCGCCGTCTTCACGACGAGCCTTCCCGAGGGCGCCCCGACGAGCCGCCCCTCCAGCTCCTCGAGCCCTCCCGTCCGCAGGAGGAGGGAGGCCCAGAGGCCGGCCGCCTCGTGCGGCGTGAAGGGCCGCCGGGTCGGGAGCGGCGTCGGGCCCGCGACCTGGAAGCGGACGAGCGCGGTGAGGACCGTCCGCGCCGCCTCGCTCCACTCCTTCGGGGCCGCGCCCCTCTCGGCCTCTTCCGTGAGGAGCCGCGCGTCGCCGAGGAGCCCCGCGAGGTTCGCGAAGACGGCGTCCGGCGCGAGCGACTTCGGCGGCGCTCCGGCCGGCAGGCCCAGGCGCTCCGTCAGGAGGGTGCGTGCCGCCTTCAGGTCGGCCCAGGAGGCCCCCGCCCGCCCCGCGGCATGGAGGAGCGCCGCGCCGCGAACGGCGAGCGCGCCGAGGTCGTGGCCCGAGGCCGGTGTCGCCGAGGCGATCGCGATCCTCTCCTCGCCGCGGCACGGCACGGAGCGCAGGTACGGGAACGCCTCCCGCGAATAGGACGGGAAGACGACGACGGCGTCCTCCGTACGCCCTCCGCAGGTGGAGGTGAAGAGGGCGTCGGCCGGGGCGCCGTTCCAGACGAGGACCTGCCCGGCGGTCGCCCGGACCGCTTCGCTCGAGAGCGGCTGCTCGGCGCTCGCGCCTCCATAGACCTGGCAGCGCGCGGTCGCGCAGAGGTCGTACCCCTCGGCTGCGAAGTCGCCCCGCCGCTTTACGGCGTAGGTGCGCGCCGCCACGGCCTGCGCCTTCAGCGCCTCGAGCTCGTCGTAGACGCGAGGCCCCATCTCGAGCGGGACGACTCCGAGGAGGTAGTCCTCGAGGCCGACCCGGTTGACGACGTGCAGCGTCCCGCGGGGCGTCGCGACGACGAGAAGCGTTCCCCGGTAGAGGGCTCCGTTCACCGGCAGGAGGGAGCCGTCCGCGGCCGCGAGCTCGAGCGGCGAGGGCGCCTCGCGCCGGCCGTCCGGACCGTCGACGAGGAGCGTCCGGGCCGGCCGCCCCGGATCGGCGAGGCCGACGAGGAACGCCTCCGGTACGGCGTCGCGACGGACCCGGTTGAGGAGCGGGTCGAGCGAGGCGCGGTCGCCCGGCGGTCCGAGCCGCACGGCGAACCGCCCTCCCGCTTCCGCGACGGAAGCCGGCAGGCCGAGCAGGACGCCGAGGCGCGATCCCTCGGCGTCCGCGGCCACGCGCGAAGCGAAGGACCCCGCCTGGACCTGGAACCGCGGAGCCGCGTCGCCCGCCGCGGCCGCGGGCCGCGCCTCGAGCGCGCCGACGACGCGGCGGACCTCGCCGCCGGCCCGGACCAGCCACTCCCCCGGGGGGAGGCGGAACGCAGCGCGGTCGACGGCGATCCCGACGTCGAGCCTCGGCTCGGCGACTCCCGGGAAGGCGGCCGTCGCCGCCGGTGCCGGCGCCGGAGTCGGACTCGGCGTCGGCGAGGGCGCCGGCGGCGGGAGGGCCGTCACCGGGGCGGGCCGGGGCGTGCAGGCGGCGCCGAGAAGAGCCGCCGCGAGGACGGCCGCGATCGAGGACGTCCGCGTCATCGGCTCAGCCGAACGCTCGGGCGCCGTGCGCCTTCCGGAAGTCGTCGGCGTTGATCGGCACGAGCTGCGTCATCTCCCAGAGGCGGCTCCGGACGGGGGCGCCGACGCGCACCTCGAGCGTCTCGCCGCCGCGCGCGTCCGGCTCGTCGGCGAAGTTCGTCGTCAGGATCGTGAGCCGCCTTCGGTTGTAGCGCGTGTTCAGGAGGCCGTAGAGGATCTCGCGGACCCAGTCGGACGGCCGCCTCGCCCCGAGCTCGTCGAGGACGAGGAGGTCCGCGTCCCGGTACGGCGCGACGATGTCGTCCTGGCTCTCGTCGTTCCCCTTTCCGAAGCTCGCCTGGATCCGGTCGAGGAGGTCCGAGAAGTCGCAGAAGAGGGCCGAGGCCCCCTTGGTGTCGACCAGCTCGTTCAGGATCGCGACGGCCAGGTGCGTCTTGCCGACGCCGACCGGGCCCGTGATGAGGAGCCCGGCGTCGACGGCCGGCCACTCCTCGACCCAGCGTTTCGCGACCGCCTTCGCCTTCTTGAGCGACTCGTTGCGGAGGTCCTTGAAGTTCTGAAGGCGGCAGTTCCGGTAGCGTTCCGGGATCCGGGCCGCCGCGCGGCGCACCCTCGAGATCTCCTCCGCCCGGCACTCGCACGGGACGGTCGAGCCGTCCGGGCGCTCGAGCCTTCCGAAACCGCGGCAGACGGGACAAGAGACGGGAACAGCGGGCTCGTCCACGGCGACGATTGTAGGGGGCCTCCCTCCCGGCGTCAGCGGAGGACGGAAAGGAGCCGGCGCGCCTTCACGCCGCGGCGCAGGCGCTGAAGGGCCTGCGCCTCGATCTGCCGGACCCTCTCGCGAGAGAGGTCGAGCTCGAGCCCGATCTCCTGGAGAGTCATCGGCTCGCGCTCTCCCTCGCTCCCGTCCTCCGGTATCCCGAAGCGCCGGCAGAGGACCGCCCTCTCCTTCGGCTTCAGCTCGCCGAGGAACTCGCGCGCCTGCTCCGCCGACGCCCGGCGCAGCATGTCGTCGTCGGCGGAGGAGACCATCGTCTGCTCGAGGACGTCCTCGAGCGTCCGCTCCTGCTCGTCGCTGCCGACCCCCTGGGAGAGCGATTCCGCGTTCCGCGTCACCGACAGGAGCGTCTCGACCGTGGCGGGCTCGAGGCCCGTCCGCTCCGCGATCTCCTCGTGCGTCGGCTCCCGGCCGAGCTCCCGCTGCAGCTCGTCCCGGGCCCGCACGGCCCGGAACTGGTGGGTCGCCTGCTTGTGGGGGATCCGGATCGTCCCGGCCTGCTCGGCGAGCGCGTGGGAGATCGCCTGGCGGACCCACCAGACGGCGTAGGTGATGAACTTGACGTTCCTGTTCGCGTCGAAGCGGCGGGCCGCCTGGATCAGGCCGATGTTCCCTTCGTTGATCAGGTCGATGAAGGGGACGTTCGCCGAGTGGAACCCCTTGGCGTGGTAGACGACGAAGCGGAGGTTCGCCCGGACGAGCTCGTCGATCGCGTCCTTCCGGCGCTCCTCGGGCACGAGCCGGTCCTGGATGACGCGCGCCAGCTCCTTCTCACGCTCGGCGGAGAGGGGAGGGTACTTCGAGATCTCCAGGAGATACCTCCGCAGAAGCCCCGAGTCGTCGTCGGCCCGCCTTTGGTTCAAGGTGCGCACATCGTATCCCGCCGTCCCTCCGGAGGGGAGGGCTCCGGGCGTCAGGACGTGCGGCGAGCCAGCGGCGCCCGCGGGCGGATCGCGAGCGCGTTCTGGGGCGGGTTCGGCCGCCCCGCGGCGCGCGAGGCGTGCTCGGCCGCGACCGAGCGGAACGCTTCCATGAGGCGCTCGACCTCGCCTTCCATACGGGAGAGGCGGGCGCGAAGGTCCAGGACGACCTCCACGCCCGCCAGGTTCACGCCCAGGTCGCGCGTCAGCGTCAGGATCATCTCCAGCCGCTCCACGGTCTCGCGGTCGTAGAGGCGCGTATTCCCCGACGAGCGGGGGGGGCAGATGAGCCCCTCCCGCTCGTAGAGGCGCAGCGTCTGGGGATGGACCCGAAAGCGCTCCGCGACGACGCCGATCAGGACGTAGTCGTCGCGGCGCGTCTTCCCGCGGCCGGCCCCGTCTCGCGAGCCCGCCACGGCGTCACTTCTTCTCGTCGACGACCTCGGCGTCGATCACGTCGTCCGCGCCCTTCCCGGAGCTCGCGGTCGACGCGCCGGCCGGGGCGGCCGGTTCCGGGGCCGGGGCGCTCTTGTAGAGGGCCTCGGCCACCTTGTAGCTCGCCTTCTGGACCTCCTGAGCCGATTTCCGGAGCGCTTCGGCGTCGTCGGCCTGCGTCTCGAGGACCTTCTTCGCGTCCGCGACGGCCGCTTCGATGGCGGTCTTGTCCTCCGCCGGGACCTTGTCGGCGTTCTCGGCGAGCAGCTTCTCGGTCGCGTAGACGAGCGAGTCGAGCTGGTTCTTCGCCTCGACGGCCTCGCGCCGCTTCTTGTCCTCGCTCCCGTGCGCCTGGGCCTCCTTCACGGCCTTCTCGACCTCGTCCTTCGCGAGGCCCGAGGAGGAGGTGATCGTGATCTTCTGCTCCTTGCCGGTGCCGCGGTCCTTCGCGGTGACGTGGAGGATGCCGTTCGCGTCGATGTCGAACGTCACCTCGATCTGCGGCATGCCCCGCGGCGCGGGCGGGATCCCGACGAGGGAGAAGACGCCGAGGAGCTTGTTGTCGGCGGCCATCTCGCGCTCGCCCTGGAGGACCTTGATCTCGACGGACGTCTGCCCGTCGGCCGCCGTCGAGAAGACCTCGCTCTTCTTCACCGGGATCGTCGTGTTCCGCTCGATGAGGCGCGTCATGACGCCGCCGAGCGTCTCGACGCCGAGGGAGAGCGGCGTCACGTCGAGGAGGAGGAGGTCCTTCACGTCGCCCGCGAGGACGCCTCCCTGGAGCGCCGCGCCGACCGCGACGACCTCGTCGGGGTTGACCCCCTTGTGGGGCTCCTTGCCGAAGAAGTCCTTCACGATCTGCTGGATCTTCGGCATGCGGGTCTGGCCGCCGACGAGGACGACCTCGTCGATCTGCTTCGCCTCGAGGCCGGCGTCCTTCAGCGCCTGGCGGCAGGGGCCGATGGAACGCTGGAGAAGGTCGTCGACCATCTGCTCGAGCTTCGCGCGCGTCAGCTTAAGGCTCAGGTGCTTCGGCCCGGAGGCGTCGGCCGTGATGAACGGAAGGTTGATCTCCGACTCGATCGTCGACGAGAGCTCGATCTTCGCCTTCTCGGCGGCCTCCTTCAGGCGCTGCACCGCCATCGGGTCCTTGCCGAGGTCGATCCCCTGGTCCTTCCGGAACTCGGCGAGGAGCCAGTCGACGATTCGCTGGTCGATGTTGTCGCCGCCGAGGTGCGTGTCGCCGTTCGTCGACTTGACCTCGACGACCCCCTCGCCGACCTCCAGGATCGAGATGTCGAACGTGCCGCCGCCGAAGTCGTAGACGGCGATCGTCTCGTTGTGCTTCTTGTCGAGGCCGTAGGCGAGCGCCGCGGCCGTCGGCTCGTTGACGAGCCGCTCGACCTTGAGGCCGGCGATCTGCCCGGCGTCCTTCGTCGCCTGGCGCTGGGCGTCGTTGAAGTAAGCCGGTACGGTGATGACCGCCCGCTCCACCTTCTCGCCGAGGTGGGCTTCCGCGGCCTCCTTCAGCTTCGTCAGGATCTGTGCCGAGATCTCCGGCGGCGACATCTCCTTGCCGCCGACGGTCACGCGGGCGTCCCCATTGGCCGACCGGACGACCTTGTAGGGGACCATCTTCATCTCTTCGTTGACCTCGTCGAAGCGGCGCCCCATGAACCGCTTGATCGAGTAGACGGTGTTCTCCGGGTTCGTGACGGCCTGCCGCTTGGCGACCTGCCCGACGAGGCGCTCGCCCGACTTGGTAACGGCGACGACGGACGGAGTGGTCCGGCCCCCTTCGGAGTTCGCGATCACGTCCGCGGAGCCCCCCTCGAGGACGGCCACGACGCTGTTCGTCGTTCCGAGGTCGATGCCGATGATCTTGCTCATCCTGATTTCCTCCGGACCGCTGCGGGCCCAAGCGGGAATCTAGGATATTAGCGCGATACTGTCAAGTTCATTGCGAAAGAAATCTTCAGCAGCGCCGAAGAAATCGCGCAAGTCACTGTATGAGAATTATTTCCTTCTTGCCGCCCGAATAGCTCTCGGAACCGGTCATTCCGCCGACGGCCGCGTGGGCGAAGAAGAGATCGGTATCGGTCTTTCCCTCCGCGCCGAATCCCGCGAGGTAGTACTTCCCGGTTTCGCCCTGCAGGATGTACCGGTACGCGCGTCCCCGGGGATCGAGGATCTCTTCCGGCCCCAGCAGCCCCGCCTGGACGATCGCCTCCGGCGAGTCCGGAAAGCGCCCCTGCGTCAGGTAGTACGCGTCGATCGCCTCCGAGAGCTTGCGCAGCCGGGAGAGCGAGATCGCCTTCTGGAACCCCGCGACCGCCGCGACACGGCGTCCGGGGACCGTGAACGCGTTCAGCGCGTTCCGGTGCTGCAACAGGAACGCGGCTCCGAGGAGGGTGGCCAGGATGATGCCAAGCGCGGACGGAACGAGGCGGCTCGGCCGGACGACCGGGACCTCGACCGACGAGACGCCCGTCTCGTCGACGACCCCCGTCCGCCGCGCCTCCTCGACCAGCCCCCGGCTGAGGAGGTCGAAAAAGGCCTTCGACCCTTCGAACTCCGAGAGGAACGTCCGGTCGACGATGTCCCCGACGGAACGGCGTCCGTCGACGAGCTCGTAGACCGCCCACTCGGGCCGTGAGACGCGGATCGGGCCGTCCCGCCTCTCCCGCGCCCGGGAGCCCGCCGGCTCCGCGATCTCCTCGACGTCGTCGAGCTCTTCCGCCGGCTCCACCCGCTGCCCCACCGGGACGCGCTGGAAGACGAGCTCGGGCGAACGGACGACCTTCTGGATGATCGGCCACTCGTCGATCATCCGGGCACCTTCCATCAGGAGGCTCTCGACCTGGATCGGGTGGACGTACTCCCGGTCGTAGTCGATCTTCTCCTGGGGGTCGAAGACGTAGTCCCCGTCGGTCCAGCGGAAGAGACCGTAGGCGATCTTCCGGACCTGCGCGTCGAGGCCGGCCCGGAGCTGGTCGGCGTCGCAGAAGCCGTTCCTCAGGAGGATGAAGCCGAGGCGCTGCAAGGTCTGCCCCTGGATCTCGAGCGCCCTCGCGAGAGACTCGGGCGAGAGGCTGCGCGTCTTGACGAGGAGGGTCCCGAGCCGCGTGTCGATCCGCCGCGCCTGCGATTCCGCCGAGACCAGAAGTCCTCCGTCGAACCCGAGGATCACCGTGTCGGCGGGGCCGCGCAGGGTCAGCAGGCCCGTCTTCTTCTGCAGCGCGATGAGCTGGAGGATGTCGGCCAGGGCGAAGTCGTGGAGGGTCCCTTCGAGCGCCACGTCGTCACCCCTTCCGCGCCGCGAGCTGTCCCGAGACCCACGCCCCGGCCGCGACGAGCCCCCAGAGGGCCGTCCCCGCGAGGAGCCGTTCGGCGCCCGGGCGCGGCGAGAGGGCGAGGTGCTCGCGGAAGAGGGCTGCGAGAAGCGCGAAGAAGAAGACGGCGAGGATCGCGGCGGCCTTCGCGACCCTCCCGTCCAGGAACGGCTCCCCGCCGGGCAGGAGGAGGTTCAGGACGCGCCGGAGGCGCCCTTCGAAACCCTGCCTCCGCTTCACCTCTTCGACCTTCTGGAGCTTCGTCTCGATGGAGACCCCGTCCTTCTTCAGGTAGACGTGGACGCACTGCGAGCAGAGGAGCGGGCTCTCCCCGGGCGGCTTGCAGAGCCGGCAGAACGTCCGGCCGCACTTCTGGCAGGCGAGGGCGTAGCCGTACCCCTTCCGGCGGAACGAGTCGAGCAGGAAGGCCGCGACGAGCGCGAACGGGATCGCGACGGCGAGAGGGACGGCCCACGTCGCGACGACGCTCCCGAGGTGGAAGTGGCCCAGGATGCGCCGGCTCCTCGGGTCGCGCTGCAGGAGCGCGATCTTCGCCCGCGCCTCGTCCGGCGTGAAGCCGAGGGAGACGACCTTGACGAGGGTCGGGCTGTCGAGGAAACGCGTGACGAGCGCGTTGTCGAGGGCCCGGGCCTCGCTCAGCTTCTCCTGCGCCTCCACGGTCCGGAACGTCTCGCCGTAGACGAGGGAGAGGTTGTAGCGGGCGCGCACGTCGCGCGGGTCGCGCCGGAGGGCCTCCTGGAAGTCCTCCTGCGCCGCGCCGAAGTCGCCGTCGACGAAACGGATGTCGCCCCGGTTGATCAGCGCGCGGACCTCGGCCGTCGAGGCCTGGGACGCGACGGTGTATTCGGCCACCGCCCGGTCGTTCTGGCCGAGCTGCTGGTAGAGGCAGCCGAGGAGGAATCGGATGTCGGCGTCCTCGGGGAAGAGCGCCTTCACGGCCTCGAGGTCGTCCAGGACCCGCTGGTCGTATCGCTTCTCCTCCAGCGCCTCGGCCCCCCGGAGGACCGGCGAGGCGGACGAGGAGAGGGAGACGGCCGCGCGGTCGAGCGCCGGGGCGACGAACAGAAGCGGCACGAGACCCGCCACGGCCGCCCACCTCACGTTCCGCTCGGCGTAGCCGAGGGAGAGGACGAAGAGCCAGAGGAGGAGCCAGCCGACGTCGAGGGCGAGGAGCAGGGGGAGCAGGAAGAGGGCGAGCGCCACGACCGGCTCGGCGGACCTCGGAACCCATCGTCCGGCCAGCTCGGTCAGGTCGTGGAAGAGTCGGCGCGACGTGCCCGCCACGAGGAGCACGACGAACGAGAGCCCGACCGCGGCGAGGGTCAGGACGAGGAGGAGAGAGGTCCGGACGTAGAGGACCCTCCTCCCCTCGAGGTCGACCACCGACGCGCGGATCGCCCCGAGCAGCTCTCTCGGCGCGGCCAGCAGGTCGGCCTTCAGCGCGAGCCCGACGCGGGCCCAGCGGGCCTCCGGCAGGTCGGGATCGAGCCGGACGGCGGCGTCGAGCGCCCATCGGGCCTTCTCGGGGCTCCCCTGCGTCACCTCGCGGCGCGCGAGGAGCGTCGCGGCGAGCGAAAGGTCCGTGAGCCGCTTCAGCCCGATCTTTCGGGCGTGCTTGACGATCTCCTCGACCTTCTGCGCCGCCAGGAGAGGGTCCCCTTCCTCGTGCGCGGCGAGCCACGCGAACCACTGCCCGCGCACCTCGCGACGGAAGGTCGACTCCGTGGCCTCGCCCGGCGCCTGGAGCACCTGGGCGCTCGCGGGAAGGCCCGAGAGGAGCAGGGGGAAGAGCAGCGCGAGGGCCGCGAGCAGCGCCCCCGGTCGTGAAGGGCCGAGCCCCGTCCGGCGGCGCATCGGCTCCCGCAGGGTCAGCCTTTCGGCCTCGGCGGAGGCGGCATGGCGCCGCCTCCTCGGGCCTGGGTCGCGAGGCGGCTGTAGACGAGCTGGAGCTCGCCGAGGAGCCCTTCGAGCGCGTCCGTCTCCTCGAAGGAGAGCCGGCCCCGGGTCTTTTCCCGGAGGGCCAGGAGCGTGTCGATGATCTCGCGCGAGGCGTTCAGGTCGACCGCCCGCCGCCCCGTGGCCGGGTCGGGGACGCCCTGGAGGTAGAGCGACGCCGTCTGCGCGAGCATGTCGAGGAGCCGGAGGAACGCGGGGCTCGTCGGAGTCGTCTGCTCGGGGGCGGGGGGAGCGGCCGTCTCGGGTGCGGGGGGGGGCGGCTCGGGAGCGGGCGGCGTCGCCGCCAGCTCCTCCTTCACGTCGTCGCGCAGGTCCCCCTCGGCGGTGAACATCCTGCGGTCCACGACCTTGATCGTCTTGGGTGCTTCTGACATAAGGCCTCGTTCGGGCGCTTCATTCTAGGGGATGTTCCCGCCGACGCCCGCCCGAGGAGGTCCTCCGTGCCGCCCGAGCCGAGATCCCCGCGTCCCGAAGCCGCCGGCGAGGCGGCCGCCGCGCTCGTCCGCCTCATGGCCCGCCTGCGGGCCGAGTGTCCCTGGGACCGCAAGCAGACCTTCGCAGACCTCTCGGGGTACCTCCTCGAGGAGTGCTACGAGGCCCTCGACGCCCTCGCGCGGGGCAACCTTCACGAGCTCGAAGGAGAGCTCGGCGACGTCCTCTTCCAGATCGTCTTCCTCGCCGAGCTGGGGCGGGAATCGAACGCCTTCGACCTCGCCTCGGTCGCCGAGCGCATCCACGCCAAGATGGTTTCCCGGCACCCCCACGTCTTCGGCGAGGCCGAGGTCGCCGACGCGGAGGCCGTGAAGGTCCAGTGGGAGAAGCTGAAGGAGCAGGAGCGCTCCCCGGCCGGGCGCGAGGAGCCCCTCTCTCCGTTCGCCGGCGTCCCGGCCGCCCTCCCCGCCCTCCTCAAGGCGGTCCGCGTCACGTCCCGCGCGGCGGACCTCGGGTTCGACTGGGAGCGCGACGCCGACGTGCTCGCGAAGCTCGACGAGGAGGTCGCCGAGTTCAAGGTCGAGCTCCTCGCCGAGGGCGCCACGCGCGAATCGGTCGCTCGGGAGATCGGGGACATCCTCTTCACCGTGGTCAACGTCGCGCGGCGGCACGGCGTCGACCCGGAGGCCGCCCTCCAGACGACGAACGCGAAGTTCGTGAGGCGTTTCGAGGAGGTCTCCCGCCGCGTGAGAGCCTCCGGCCGGGACGTGCGCGACGCCCCTCTCGAGGAGCTCGACCGGACCTGGGACGAGGTGAAGCGGGACGAGGGCCCCTGACGGGGCGGACCGGTCAGGCGGGGCCGGACGCCCCGCCGCGCGCCGTCTCGCGCGCGGCCTGCAGCACGCTCGCAAAGACCAGGTGCTCCTCGTGCGTCGCACCGCCGACGCGGACCTTGACCGCGCATGCGACCGGGCCTCCGCCGTCGCGCCACGGACGGAAGAGCTGGTCGAGCTGGCTCACCTTCAGCGCGCAGGCCTCGGCGTCGGCGTTGAAGAGGAGCAGGAGGAGCTCGTCCTCCTCCCACCGGAAGAGGTGGTCCGTCTCCCGGACGATGGCCTGGAGGGCGCGCGCCGCCTCGACGACGGCGGCGAGCGCCGTCTCCTCCCCCGCCTCCGACAGCTCCGCCAGGTTCGCGAGGACCACGGAGAGAACGGAGAGGTGGATCCCGTGGCGGCGCGACCGCTCGAGCTCCCGCGCGATGACGTCGTCGAAGTACTCCCGTACGTAAAGGCCTGTCACGACGTCCCGGATCCCCGTGTCGCCGCCCATCGCCCGGCGATCTTACCAGCGCGGAAGCCGCCTCAGCGGTAGCGGACCTCGGCGGGAGACGTCGGCCGCTCCGGTCCGCGCGTCTCGAGCGTCGTCCGGTCGCGCCCCTCGGCCTTGCTCCGGTAGAGGGCCGCGTCGGCCCGGCGGATCAGGTCGGCCACCCCGCACCGGTCGAACGCGCCGTGGTGGAGCGCGACGCCCGCCGACGCCGTGACCGCGTCGGGGACGTGCGGGAGACGGACCTCCGCGATCGCCGCCCGGACCCGCTCGACGGCGGCGAGCGCCGCCTCCGCGTCGACGTCGACGAGGAGCAGGACGAGCTCTTCGCCGCCGTAGCGCCCGGCGAGGTCGATCCCGCGGACGGCGCTGGCGACGGCGCGTCCCGCGTCCTTCAGGACCCGGTCTCCGGCCGGGTGCCCGTAGCGGTCGTTGAAGCGCTTGAAATGGTCGACATCGAGCATCGCGAGCGCCACGGAGCTCCCGTTCCGCTGCGCCCGATCGAGCTCCCGACGAGCCCGCTCGAGGAACGTCGCCCGGTTCGGGAGCCCCGTCAGCGCGTCGATCGTCGCCTTCTCGACCAGGCGTCTCCCCTGGTCCGCCACCGCGACGAGGAGGAGCGCCGTGAAGAGGAGGAACGCCGGCCCGAGCAGGGGCGGGAGCCGCTCCCCGGGAAGGAGGACGCCCTTCGCCGCGGCCGCGTCGAACAGCGCGGCCAGGAGGAGGACGGCGGTCGCCGCGAAGAGGAGGGCCGCGTCGGGCCGGTGGAGGCGGACGAGGTCGAGCAGCGCCGCCCCCCCGAAGACGACGAGCGCGACCGCCTCCATCGGCGCCGCGAGCGCCCGGGCGGAGGGAAGCGCCACGACGAACGGGAGCGCCACGGCCGGGAGGGCGAGGAGCGAGAGACGACCGCGCCGAAGCGGAAGGTCGAGGAACCGGACGAGGAGGAGCCAGGCGAGCGCGGGGAGGAGGAGGCCGAGCGCGGCCGCGGCCGGGGAGTCTCCGGACGGGGCGGACCGCAGGCCGAGGACCAGGAACGTCGCGAGCCCCGAAGCGAGGAGCGTGTAGAGGAGAAGGTCCGTCCGGCTCCGGTCGCGCGCCCAGAAGAGGAGCGCGACGAGGCCGAGCGTCGCGATCGCGACGGCCGAAGCCCCCGGCACGAGGAGCTCCACAGGGAGCTGGAGCCGGGGCGGGGAACCCGGGAACGGCTCCGCGAGACCGGCAGCGGCCGGCGGCGCGAGGAGGAGGTGCGGGAGCAACGGTCCCGATGATAGGCGCGCCCCCGTCCGCGGCGGAACGTGCGAGGGCGCACCGGTCCCGGCTGCGCCCGGGATACGATTCCCCCGTGGCGCTGTTCGGGAGCCGGCCGGCGGGTGACGCGCGCCTCGGGGAGGCCGTGGAGGAGTGCCGGAAGCGGCTCCGCGCCGACCCCGCCGACGGCGCCGCGGCCCTCCGGCTCGCCGATCTTCTCTCCGCCTCGGACGGGCGTGCGGAGGCGGTCGGGATCCTCAACCGCGTCGGAGCGCGCCTCCGGAAGGCGGGCCGCCTCGTCGAGGCGATCGCCGTCTTCAAGAAGGTCGAGGCGCTCGACCCGCGGGCCGAGGTCACCTCGAGCTACCTCTCGATCCTCGAGCTGAAGAAGCTCCTGGAGGCGGAAGAACGCGGCCGGCCGCCTGCGGCGCCTCTCCCGGAGAGCTCGGCCGCCGACGCGGCCGCGACCGACCGGCGGAAGAAGTCCGCGCGGGTCCATACCCTGCGCAAGGAGGTCCCGCTCCTCCGCGACGTCCCCGCGTTCCTCTTCGAGCTCGTCCTCGAGAAGATCCGCCTCTTCTCGCTCGCGCCCGGGGCCACGCTCTTCGCCGAAGGGGAGCCCGGCGGCACGCTCTTCTTCGTGGCGACCGGGGAGATCGACACGTTCGCCCGCGGCGACGCCGGGGCGCCGGTCCCTCTCGAGCGGCATGGCACCGGCGACGTCCTCGGCGTCGTCCCGTTCCTGAGCGGCGTCCCGCACCCGGAGAGCGCCGTGGCCCGCACGCACGCCGACCTCCTCGGCCTCGACCGGGCCGCGCTCGCTCCCCTCGTGAAGAAGCACCGCGAGATCGCCGACGCCCTCTCGAAGCTCTTCTCCGAACGGGTCCTCGACGGCGCGCTCGCCCGCTCGCGCCTCTTCGGCCTTCTGCCGCGGCGCGACCGGGAGGCCGTCGCCCACCGCATGCGCCCGTGGACGGTGAAGGCGGGATCCGTCGTCCTCCGCGAGGGGGAGCCCGGCGGCGACGCCTTCCTCGTCCGAAGCGGCGCGCTCCGAGTCACGACGCGCCTCGGCGGACGCGAGCTCGCCCTCGCGCTCCTCACGCCCCACGAGCTCTTCGGCGACGTCGCGAGCCTCCGCCACGGGCCTCGCACCGCCACCGTGACGGCGGTGACGGAGTGCGAGCTCCTGCGCCTCCCCGCGGCGGACCTGCGCGCCCTCCTCGCGGCGCGCCCGGAGCTCGCTCCCGCCCTCGAGGAGATCCAGCTCGAGCGCTTCACGAGGAACGCCGCGAAGCTGGCGAAGGGGAGCTGAGGGCGACGGGCGAGGACGGGTCGGCGACCGTGCCCCGCCGTACCCGCCTCGTGGATCGCCCTTCGGCCCGGAACCTCGGCGATCCCGAACCGGCACCCCACGGCCGACCTTTACCCGGTCCTCATCGTCTCCTCACCCCGTCCTCCCGCGCCGCGCCGATCTTCGGGGCGCGAGAAAGGGGGGATCGGGATGCTCCTCGGAGACTTCCACATTCACACGACCTGGTCGGACGGCCGGCACCCTCTCCCGGAGGTCGTCGACCTCTTCGGGCGCTCCGGGCACGACGTCATCGCGATCACCGACCACGTCGTGAACGCCGACTCTCTCCTCGGGAAGGCGGCGCACGGCTTCCGCCTCTCCGTCACGCGCGACGGATGGCCCGCGTACCGCGCCGAGATCGAACGGGAGAGCCGGCGTGCCTGGGACACCTACCGGATGCTCGTCCTCCCCGGCGTCGAGCTGACGCGGAACGGCCTCACCGGGCGGAGCTCGGCCCACGCGCTCGCCCTCGGCCTCGACGACTTCGTCTCCGCCGACGGGCCCGTCGAGGAGGCGCTCGCGCGCGCCCGCGACGCCGGCGCCGTCACGGTCGCCTGCCACCCGAACGAGCAGTCCGAGTGGTTCGCGAACACCTTCTACCTCTGGAACCGGAAGGACGCGGTGAGGGAGCTCGTCCACCTCTGGGAGCTCGCCTGCCGCTGGGACCTCTTCCCCGAGGTGGGCCGATCGGGCCTCGCGTTCCTCGGCAACAGCGACTTTCACCGCGCGCCTCACCTCTGGTCGTGGAAGACGCTCCTCGACTGCGAGAAGAAGCCCGAGGCGGTCCTCGCCGCGCTCCGCAGGGGGCGCGGCCTCGGCCTCACGCGGCTCCACGCCCCGGCTCCCTCGCCGGCCCCCGGGCCGGAGCCGTGCGAGCAGCTCCCCGCCTTCGCGAGGGCCTCCGCGTGACGCCCGCCGCCCTCCTCCTCGCGGCGATCGCCCTCGCCGGCCTCGCGATCACCTCGCTGCCGGTGGCGCTCCTCCACCGCCTCCGCCGGAGCAAGCGCCCTCTCTCCCGCGGCCCGCGAGGGCGGGCCTCCGCTCCTTCCCCGCGGGCCGCTTCCACGCCCGACCGTCCGCGGCTCTCCATCCTCAAGCCGCTGAAGGGGCTCGATGACGGCCTCGAAGAGAACCTCGCGTCGTTCGCCGCTCTTCGGGGAGTCGACTACGAGGTCGTCCTCTCCGTCGCCGATTCCGAAGACCCCGCGCTCGCCGTCGTCGACCGCGTCCGGGCACGGCATCCGGAGGCCCCGTTCGTCCTCGTCGTGGGCGGCGCTCCGGAGGGGAGGATCGGGAACCCGAAGGTGGAGCGCCTCGTCGCCGCCTCGCGCGTCGCGCGCGGGGACCTCTTCCTCGTCTCCGACTCGAACGTCCGCGTCGCCCCCGACGCCGTCGCCGAAACCGTCGTCCTCTTCGACGAGCCGTCCGTCGGCTGCGTCTCGAACCTCTTCGTCGGGGCAGGAGCGCGCGACCTCGGCGCCGTCGTGGAGATCCTCCACCTCCTGACGTTCGTCGTTCCCGGGAACGTCCTCGCGGCCTGGCACGGCATCCCCTGCGTCGTCGGCAAGTCGATGGCGCTCCCGCGGCACGTCCACGAGGCGATCGGCGGATTCGCCGCGTTCGGGGACGTCCTCGCGGAGGACCAGGCGATCGGCCTCGCGGTGAAGGCGGCCGGCTTCCGCGTCCTCCTCTCGCCCGTCGTCGTCGAGAACGTCGTCGAGCGCCGCACCCTGAAGCGCGCGCTCGAGCGCCAGGTCCGCTGGGGGAAGATCCGTTTCGCGTTCTCGAAGGCGCTCTTCGCGGGAGAGGTCCTGATGAACCCCCTTCCGCTCGCCCTCCTCGCCCCGCCCCTCGCGCTCGCGGGAGGCTCTCCCTGGGCCGGGCCGCTCGCCTCCTTCGCCCTCCTCGCGCTCCTCGTCCGACTCCTGCAGGCGAGCCTCCTCGGCCGGCTCTGCGGCGCCCCGCTCCCCCTCGCCGCGCTCCTCGCCGTGCCGCTGAAGGACGTCCTCCAGGTCGCGACGCAGGCGGTCCCCTTCGTCTCGCGGGAGGTCGTCTGGCACGGCCACAGGGCGCGAATCGGAACGGGGACGACTCTGCTCGAAGCCGGGCCCCGCGTCCGCCTCGCCCGAGCCTGAGCCGGTCGTCCGCCCCGCGTCACGGGCCGCCGCGGCTCCCGATTCCCCTCGGCCGCGCGGGCATAGAATTCCCCTCGCACCCGCCCTTCTTCGGAGGTGACGGCATGAGCGCGCCGCACCACACCGAGCCCCACCGAGCGCCCGTGAACGGGCCGGACGGGGCGCGCCCCGCCCGGCCGGAAAGGAGGGTCCCATGCCCGTCCGGAAGCTGAAGGAGTTTCTCGACCAGAACGGCGTCCGCTGGGTATCGATCGTCCACTCCCCGGCCTACACGGCCCAGGAGGTCGCCGCCTCCGCGCACGTCAAGGGGAAGGACCTGGCCAAGACCGTCATGGTGAAGGTGGACGGCAAGCCGGTGATGATCGTCCTCCCCGCCTCACAGCGCGTCGACTTCCAGGTCCTGCGCGAGGTGACGGGCGGGCAGAACGTCGTCCTCGCGAGCGAAGCGGAGTTCCGCGAGCTCTTCCCCGACTGCGAGGCGGGCGCGATGCCCCCGTTCGGGAACCTCTACGGGATGGACGTCTACGTGGCGCCGAAGCTCGCCGAGGACGAGGAGATCGCGTTCAACGCCGGATCGCACACGGAGCTGATGAAGCTCCGCTACGCCGACTTCGAACGCCTCGTGAAGCCGAAGGTGGCGGCGTTCGCGCAGCGGTAGGGCCGGTCCGCCCGTCCACTCGGCGGACCGATCAGGCGTCCGGATCGGCTGGGCCGGCCCCCTCCAGCTTCCTCGTGGCGCGGACGAGGTCCTCGTGCGCGCCCACGAGGAGGAGCGTGTCGCCCGGCTCGATCGGCAGCTCCCGGGGAGGCGGCGCCAGCGGGGCGCCGTCCCGGAGGAGGGCCGGGACCGCCACGTGGTCCGATTCCAGGTCCAGCTCGCCGAGCGTCTTCCCGGACGCCGCCATCTCGGGGAGGACGAGGACGAGGTCGGAGGTCCCCGCGGCCATCAGCGCCGAGAGGCGGCGTCCCGTCTCGGGCCGGGCCTGCGGGTCGCGCAGCTTCCGGTACGCCTCGTCCCGGAGGACGCGGATCTGCGTCGCGACGAGGTTCCCCGGGACGTGGAACGAGCGCAGGAGCCGCGCGACGATCTCGATCGAGGTCTCGAATTCTTCCGGGATCACCTCGTCGGCGCCGGCGCGCCGCAGCTCGTCGACCTCGCGGATGTAGCGCGTCCTGACGATCGTCTTCACCCCGCTGTTCCGGGATCGGGCCATCCGGACGATCTTCCGGCTCGCGGCCGGGTCGGGGACCGTCACGACGAGCGCCCGGGCCCGCGCGATCCCCGCGATCTCGAGAGCGGCCGGTGAGGTCGCGTCGGC
>JAKLER010000319.1 GCA_022711615.1 Acidobacteriota bacterium | reverse complement strand
CGGAGGCCTTCACCGACGAGGCGGGGCGCTACCGCGTGCGGTGGGTCCCGGCGCAGGTCGTGAAGGGCGTCGCCTACGACACGCCGATCCCGGGCTACCAGGTCGGCAACGTGAACCTCCTGCGCCTCTTCAAGGCCGAGGCGGCCGAGTCGTTCGACTTCGCGGCGTTCAACGTCGGCGACTACTACGGCGCCGTCGAGGAGAAGGTCGGCTCCGAGACGATCTCGAAGGTCCTCTACCCGAACGACGAGCCGGCCGCGGGGAAGGCGCTCCGGCTCTCGCAGCAGCACTTCTTCGTCTCCTGCTCGCTGCAGGACATGATCCGGATCCACCTGCAGGCCTCGCCCGACCTGGCGGACCTCGCGGACCGCTGGGCCGTCCAGCTGAACGACACGCACCCGGCGATCGCCGTCGCCGAGCTGATGCGCCTCCTCGTCGACGAGCACGGAATGGGGTGGGACGAGGCGTGGACGATCACCCGCGCGACCTTCGCCTACACGAACCACACGCTCCTGCCGGAGGCGCTCGAGAAGTGGCCCGTGGAGCTGTTCGGAAAGACGCTCCCGCGCCACCTCGAGATCGTCTACGAGGTCAACCGCCGCTTCCTCGACGAGCTGCGCAGCCGGTTCCCGGGCGACGAGGGGCTCGCCGCGCGGCTCTCCCTCGTCGACGAGAGCGGGCCGAGGTCGATCCGGATGGCGCACCTCGCGGCCGTCGGGAGCCACCACGTGAACGGCGTCGCCGCCCTCCACTCCGAGCTCCTCCGGCGCGACGTGATGCGCGACTTCGCGGCGATCTGGCCGGAGAGGTTCACGAACGTCACGAACGGCGTCACCCCGCGGCGCTTCGTCGCCCTCGCGAACCCCGGCCTGACGCGCCTCGTCACCGCGGCCATCGGCGACGGGTGGGTCCGCGACCTCGACGAGCTCCGCCGCCTCGAGCCGCTCGCCGACGACGCCGGCTTCCGCGAAGAGTGGCGGCGCGTGAAGGCGGCGAACCGGTCTGCCCTCGCCGAGGCCGCGCGGCAGAGGGCCGGCGTCTCCGCCGACCCGGCGAGCCTCTGGGACGTCCAGGTGAAGCGGATCCACGAGTACAAGCGCCAGCACCTGAACCTCCTCCACGTCCTGACGCTCTACCGGCGGCTGAAGCGGAACCCGGGGCTCGACGTCCCGCCCCGGACCGTCCTCTTCGCGGGAAAGGCGGCGCCCGGCTACGCGACGGCGAAGCTGATCATCAAGGCGATCCACTCCGTCGCCGAGGTCGTCAACGGAGACCCGGCGACGAAGGGGCGCCTCGCCGTCGTCTTCTGGCCCGACTACAACGTCAAGAGCAGCCTCCCGATCTTCGCCGGCGCCGACCTCTCCGAGCAGATCTCGACCGCCGGCAAAGAGGCCTCCGGGACGGGGAACATGAAGCTCGCCCTGAACGGCGCGCTCACGATCGGGACGCTCGACGGCGCGAACGTCGAGATCCGCGAGGCCGTCGGCGCCGAGCACTTCTTCCTCTTCGGCCTGACGGTCGAGGAGGTCGAGCGGACCTGGCGCGACGGCTACCGCCCCGGCGAGCGCTACGAGGCCGACCCCGAGCTCCGCGAGGCCGTCGACGCGCTCGTCTCGGGCGAGCTCACCCGGGGCGACCGCGGGCTCCTCCGCCCGCTCGTCCACGGCCTCCTCACGAAAGACCCGTTCCTCGTCCTCGCGGACTACCGCGCCTACGTCGACGCGCAGGGCGAGGTCGAGGCGGCCTGGCGCGACCCGGAGCGCTGGACGCGCGACTCGATCCTGAACACGGCCCGTATGGGGCGCTTCTCTTCCGATCGCTCGATCCGCGACTACGCGCGCGAGATCTGGAGGGCCGTACCCGCGCCCGTCCCGGTCGTCGAGGGGGAGGAACGGCCGCCCTGCGGCTGAGCGCGGCGGGCGGGCGCGGCGCGACCCGCGTCGCGCGGGCTACTCGACGTCTTCGGCTCCGGAGGACGCGAGAAGCCGGCGGAGCCGGCCCTCGGTTTCGCTGTCGTCCTTGAGCTCGAGGAGGGGGAGGAGCTCACGCCAGATCAGGGGGACGTCGAGCCGCGTCGCCTGTCGGGCAACGATCCCTTCGATGTCGAGCCAGTCCCGGGGCCGACCTGCGAAGGCCTTGAAGACGACGAGGTCCTCCGCGCCGCAGGTGAGGACCTCGAAGTCGGGGCCGATCGGGAAGGGCGTGGCCCGGGAGACGGCCGCCTCCTCGAACGGCATGGCGCCGAGCGCGACGTCGATCGGGGTGCCGGTGCTGCTCGAGAGCAGAAGGACTCGGTTTCGCAAGGCGAACTCGCGCGCGTCGGAGAGGCGGCCGCGGAACGCCGAGAGGAGGCCGTCGACGTAGGAGGCCTCGGCGCCGAAGCCGGTCAGGAGCGTCACGTCCACGTCCCGGGTGAGCCTCGGCTCGCCCCAGCGCTGGACGGCGAGCCCGCCGATGACGCAGGAGCGCCAGCCCCGGCCCCGGCAGAAGTCCTGGATCTCGCGGGCGGCCGCGAAGATGGGGTTCATCGCGGGCGCCGTCGGTGAAGCAGCGCCTGCTGGGCGACGAGACCCGAGGAGACCCGGCGCTCCTCCGGCAGGGGGGACGAGGCGGCCAGGGAGAGGAGCGCCTCGGCCGCGGCGAGCGCCTCGTCGTCCCGGAGCTCGCGGAGCTCGCGCCTCCGCACCTCCTCCAGAGCGGGTCCGGCCGCCCGCCACTGCTTCAGCCAGGAAGAAGCTGCGGTGGCGGGGGGATGGGCCATGGGCCGAGTATAGGGGGGGGCCTGCGGACGCACCCCGCGCCTCGCCTGCGGATCGGAGCGCGCCCCCCGCCTACCCGATGGACCCACCCCGCGCCCCCCTATGTACCCACCCCGCGCCCCCCACCCACCGCCCTTCTCGATGCGCGCTTCGCGCGGGCTCGTGTTTGATGGGGTGCGGGGTGGGGAGTGTCGCGGGTGGAAGGGAGAGAGGAGAGAGGGGAAGAGAAACGCCCGCCCGGTCCTGTGCGTGGGACCGGTCGGGCCCCGGGGGCATCGGCGGTGCCGGGGGCGGAAGCCCTATGTACCCACCCCGCGCCCCCCACCCACCACCCTTTGCGGTGCGCGCTTCGCGCGGGCTTGTCTTTGAGGGGGTGCGGGGTGGGAACGCCGAGGGTGGAGCGACTTGAGAAGAGAGCGAGGAGTGAGTGGGAAGAAGAACGCCCGCCCGGTCCTGTGCGTGGAACCGGGCGGGCCCCGGGGACTTCGGCGGTGCCGGGGGCGGAAGGGGGGGACGCCCCCGAGTCGCCGACGAGGAGGTTCAGGCTTCCAGGAGCATCTCGCCGAGGACGCGGTCGCGGTCGTCCTCGGGGATGGCCTTCGAGAGGTCGCCGACCGGGAGGCCGCCGTCGGCGAGGGCGGGGACGCTGCCGGAGAGGGCGAGCTGGAGACGGTCGAGCTCGCGGGAGAAGTAGGCGGCGGCCTCGCGCGGGGTCAGGAGGGCGCGCGTGTCGAGCTCGCCTTCGGGCTTCACGCGGAGGAGGAAGTCCGAGGAGAGCGAGCCGTGCTCGACGACCTCGCCGGTGACGGGGGAGGCGACGCGGACGCGGGCCTTTCCGGCGCGCAGGCGCAGGGCCGGCCCGTTCTCGGCGAGTGTCGAACCGACGGCCGGGAGGACGACCGCGTCGGGCTTTCCGACGAGGCGCGTGGCGAGGTCGTCGAGGCCGATCGCGACGGTGCCGTCCTCGAGCGGCTTCAGCCAGGCGTGGCCGCGGTGGTAGAGGCGGTCGGTCGGCACGTCGAAGCCGGCGGCCTCGGCGGGCGGGAGCACCTTCCCCTCCGCGACGAGCTTCGCGTGGGTCTCGCATCCCCTGCAATCGAAGGCGCGGGCGCAGGTGCGGCCGGGGAGCTCGCCCGTCAGCGCGTGGCGGCAGCCGCGGGCCGACGCGGGGAGCTCCTCGAACTCCTCGTGCCAGAGCATCGAGGCGGCCTTGCCGCGCGCGATCGTCTCGCGGGTCCGGAGGCCGATCCGCACGAGCGTCACGGCGACGGCGGTGAGGATGAGCGCGAAGAGGCCGAGGAAGGCGATGTTGAAGGGGTCGGCGATGAAGTCGGTGTTGCCGGGAAGCATCTCGGAACCTCCGTCAGCCTTTCGCCGCGAGCTCCCTCTCCTGGGGGAAGAGGTTGAGCCAGCGGAAGGAGATCGAGTAGAGGAGGACGCCGTAGCCGAGGACGGCGAGGAAGGCCGCGACCTCCTGCCAGGACGGCGTGTAGGAGGCGAAGCTGTCGAACGGGAGCGAGGGGAGCGCGAGCGTCTGGATCGTCATGACGTAGCGGTTCAGGACGACGCCGGCGCAGGCGGTCGCCGCGACCGCGACGAGGAGGCCCGTCCGCGCGCGGACGCGGCGCGAGAGGAGGAGGACGGCGGGGACGAGGCCGAGGAGGACGACCTCGGCGAAGAGGACCTGGACGCCGAACGGCGGGTTCGCGTAGAAGGACGAGACCTGCACGCCCGTCTGCGGGCTCGTCGAGTTCAGCCAGACGAGCGAGTCGATCCCCTT
>JAKLER010000318.1 GCA_022711615.1 Acidobacteriota bacterium | reverse complement strand
CGCGAACTCCGCGCTCCCGACGACGACGCGCGAGACGGCCCGCTCGCGAAGCGGCCGGATGTTGCGCGTGTCGGAGACGAGCCGCCGGTAGCGCTCGCGGGCGCGCGGCCGGGCCGGGGAGAGGCGCCGGAGCGTGGCGTCGACGGTGAGCCAGCTCGGGCGCTCGGCGAGACCGGCGGTGGCGGGCGCGCTCGACCAGCGCCAGTCGAGCGCGGCCCGCGCGAGCCGGGCCCGCACGGGGGCGAGGGCGACGACGCGGACGGCGTCGAGGAAAGCGGTCCCGGGGTCGATCAGGAGCGAGCGGAAGCGCCCGTCGAAGAGCGGCCCGCCCCGGCCGTGTCGCCGGTTGAAGGCCTGCGCGTAGCGGCCGCCGAGGGCGCGCATCCCGGGGGAGAGGTTCGGAGCGGGCGTCTCGACGAGGACCTCGACGGAGCTCCCGAGGAGCGCGTAGGCGTGGACGATCCAGCCCCGTTCCGACGCGGTCCGCCCGAGGTCGGCGAGGAAACGCTCCCGGTCGACGTCGTCCCGGAAGAGCGGGCTCCGCTCGAGCGCCCGCCAGGAGACGTGATGCAGGGCCCCCGGGAGCTCGATGCGGGGCGGACGCGACATGTGCCGCGATTGTAGAGGCGGGGGGCCCCGCCTCCGCGGCGCACCTGCGCCGGGGGCGGTACGATGCCGCCTTCGGGAGACGGCCGATGGCGAACGAACGCGCGGGCGAGGTGCGGTGCGAGGCGCCGCACGGGTGGGCGGAGGCGCCCGCCCGCCGCGCGGCGCCCGACCCGCTCGCTCGCCGGCTGACGGAGGGAGCGCGACTCGACCTCCTTCGGACGTTCCGGCTCGCGCCCCGGCCGGGAGCCCCGGACGGGACGGCGCGGGTCGTCCTGCCGGCGCGCCGCGGAGAGGACCTCCTCGTCGTCCTCCGTCAGCCATCGGGCGCGCTCTCGATCCACCGGCCGGTCGGCGCGACGGCGCGGCGCGGCTCCGGCGAGGTCGTCTTCGAGCTGCCGCTCCGACGGCCGCCCGGGCGGCGCGGCCCGGCCGGCGAGGCCGTCGTCCTCGTCCTCCGTGCGGCCGCGCGCGTCGAGGCGCGTGCGGCCGCGACGCTGGCCCGGACGTTCGAGGAGGCGGCCTTCCGGCGCGCAGGCCTCGCCGAGGGGCTCGTCCACGTGAGCCCGGAAGGGCTGCGGGACGGCCATCTCGCGCCCGCGTCTCCCGCGCTCTTCGCGCCGCCGCCGGCCCGGAACCTCCTCCTCCTCCACGGGACGTTCTCGAGCACGGCCTCGGCGTTCGCCGATCTCGCCCGGAGCGGCTTCTTCGCCGCGCTCGAGCCGATCTACGGAGAGCGCATCGTCGGCTTCGACCATTTCACGCTGAGCCGGACGCCCGCCGAGAACGCGCGCGCGCTCGCCGCGGCGCTGCCCGGAGAGGAGCCGTTCCTCTTCGACGTCGTCGCCCACTCCCGCGGCGGCCTTGCCCTGCGAACGCTCGTCGAGCGGCCCGAGGAGGTCGGCCCCGTCGCGAGCCGGATCGCCACGGGCCGGACCGTCCTCGCGGGGGTGCCGAACCTCGGGACGCCGCTCGCCTCGCCCGACCGCTGGGAGCTCGCCCTCTCGGGCTGGCTGAACCTCGTCGACCTGCTGCCGAAGGCGCCCGCGCCGCTCCTCGCGGCCTTCGTCGTCGAGGCGCTCCTCTGGCTCGCGCGGCGCGTGACGACGCTCCTTCCGGGCCTCTCGGCGATGGACCCGGCGGGCGAGACGGTCGCCGCCCTCGGGAAGCGCGCGCTCCCGGGAGCCTACTCGGCCCTCGCCGCGCGGCACGAGGCGACGGGGGCGGTCGCGCGCCGCCTTCTGGACGCGGGAGCCGACCGCTTCTTCGGCGAGCCGAACGACCTCGTCGTCCCGACCGAGGGCTGCTTCGTCCTCGACCGGTCGAGCGGCGCCCGCGTCCCGGCGGAGAGGGTCGCCCTCCTCGGGTCGGGCGGGTCCGCGCGGCCCGTGCCCGCGCACCACTTCGACCTCTTCTCTCGCGACGAGGCGATCGCGTTCCTCGCCGCGACGCTCGGGGGCGAGCCGGCAGCCCACGCCGGAGCGGAGGAGCGCCGTCGCGGCCGAGCGGCTGCTTCCGCCCGCGTTGCGGACGAGGGAGCGAAGCCCGTGCCCCGCGCGGCACGCCGGGCCGCGGCCCCCCGGATCGGAGAAGCACGGCGCGAGGCGCTCGAGCTGACGCTCCTGCCGGGCGACCGGCGCGACCTGACGGCGCTCCTGTTCGCCCGGTACGGCACGGCCCGGGTCGTGGCCGAGGTGCCGCGGAAGGGAGAGGCCTGGAGGGAGATCATCCGCGGGCACGAGCGCCTCCGCGCCCACTTCGACGGCGACGGACGGCCTCTGCCGTCCGAGGCCGCGCTCGAGCGCTGGGGCGCCGTCCTCTTCGAGACGCTCTTCCCCGGGGAGGTCCGGAGGCTCTGGGACGCGGCGCGCGGGGCCGCATCGGGCGGGGCGACCGACGTCGTCTTCACGTCGCTCCTCGACTGGGTGGCCGACAAGCCGTGGGAGCTGGCGTTCGACCCGCACCGGCGCGCGTTCCTTGCCGCGACCGAGGCCTGCTTCGTGAGGAACGTCGTCACGGCCGTCCCGTGCGAGACGCGGCGGCGAAGGCGCGGCCGGCTCTCGGTCGTCGTCGCGGCCGCGCAGCCGCAGGGCCTCTCGTCCGTGTCGTGGGAGGAGGAGGCCGAAGCGATCCGCGCCGGCCTCGCGCCGCTCGTCGCCTCGGGGCTCGCGCGGGTGCGCGTGGAGCGGGCCGTCACCGCCGAGGCGCTCCACCGGCTCGTGGCCGACGGCCCGTGCGACGTCCTCCACTTCGTCGGGCACGGCACGTGGGACGCCGAGCGCCGGGTCGGCGCGCTCGTCCTCGAGTCGGAGGGCGGAGGGGTCGCGCCCGTCGAGGCGCCCGTCCTGAGGACGCTCCTCCAGGGCCGCGGGCTCGCCCTCGTCGTCCTGAATGCCTGCCAGAGCGCGCGGGGGAGCCGGGGCGACCTCGCCCGCGGCGTCGCGCCGGCGCTCGTGGCGGCCGGGGTCCCCGCCGTCGTCGCGAACCAGTTCAGCGTCCTCGACGCTGCGGCCCTCGTCTTCGCCCGCGAGCTCTACCGCTCCCTCGCGCTCGGGCGCGCGCTGGGCGACGCGGCGCGCGAGGCGCGCCTGGCGGTCCGATGCGACGCCGCGTGCGGCCCGGTCGACTGGGCGGTCCCGGTCGTCTACGCGCGCGATCCGGCCTCGGCGCTCTGACCGCCCCCGGGGGCGGTGGCAAGATGGAGCAGGAGGTCGCGTCATGACGATCGAGCTCCGCCCGCTCCGCGAGGACGAGCTCCGGGAGGCCGACGGGATCTACCGGCGCGCCTTCGGGACGCTCTGCGGCCTGACCGACCCTCTCGCCTTCGACGGAGACGCCGAGCGCGTGCGGTGCCGCTGGGCCTCCGACCCGGGCGCCGCGATCGCCCTCCTCGAGGACGGCGCGCTCGCCGGGACGAACTTCGTCTCCCGGTGGGGAAGCGTCGGCCTCCTCGGCCCTCTCGTGGTCGACCCGCCGCGCCAGGGGCGCGGTCTCGCGCATCCGCTCGTCGAGGAGGCGCTCCGGCTCCTCGAACAGCCGCAGGTCGCATTCCGGGGCCTCTACACCTCCGTCACGGACCCGAGGACGGTCGGCCTCTACCAGAGCCACGGCTACTGGCCGATGAGCCTCGCCGTGCTGATGCAGAAGGCGACCGCGGCCGGGCGGGAAGGGCCCGCCGGTTTCGAGGCGCTCTCGCGCCTGACCCCCGACGCGCAGGCGGAGGCGCTCTCGGCCTGCCGGGAGCTCTCGGACCAGGTCTTCGACGGCCTCGACGTAACGGGGGAAGTCCTCTCCGTCGGCGAGCAGGAGACGGGGGACACGGTCCTCCTCCGGGACGGGTCGAGCCTCGCGGGCTTCGCCGTCTGCCACGCCGGGAAGGGGAGCGAGGCGGGCTCGGGACGCGCGGCAGTGCGATTCGCCGCGGTGGTTTCGGGCGAGGGCGGCGAGGAGCGCCTGCGGCGCCTCCTCGAGGCGGTCGAGGCGTGGGCGGCCTCGGCCGGCGCGGCGGTCGTCACCGCGGGGACGGGTTCGGGACGGGTCGGAGCGTGGCGAACGCTCCGGGCGGCCGGCTGGCTCCCGTTCCAGCAAGGGGTGGCGATGCACCGCGACCGGCACCCGGGCTACGACCGCGAGGACGTCTTCGTCCTCGACGACTGGCGCTAGGCCGCGGCCCTCTATCCGCCGAGCGAGCCCCGGAGCGCGGCGAGCTCGGCCTCGAGCGCGGCGACCCGCTCCTCCAGGGCGAGGAGGCGTTCCTCCATCGGCGAGATGCGCGGGGGCGCGGCGGAGCGCGGCGAGGACGCCTCTGCAGGCGGCGGGCCCGAGACGAGGTGGGTCCAGCGCGTCTCCTTCTGCCCCGGCCGGCGCGGGAGCTCGGCGACGAGCGGCTCGGCGTGCGCGGCCATCGCTCCGAGGAGCGCCTCGGCGGCCTCGACGG
>JAKLER010000317.1 GCA_022711615.1 Acidobacteriota bacterium | reverse complement strand
ACCTGCCACTCCGTCCACACGCCCCACGCGAAGGAGCCGAAGCTCCTCGCGAAGCGCCAGACGGAGCTCTGCGCCTCCTGCCACCAGGGGCCCGCCTCCTCCATGCGGAGCAAGGCCTACGTCCACCACCTCGACCGCGGCGGCATGTCCTGCGCGTCGTGCCACGAGCCTCACGGCCGGCGGGGCGAGGGCGCGCTGAAGCTCACGCGCCAGGGCGAGGCCCCGTGCCTCTCCTGCCACACCGAGAAGCGCGGACCGTTCGTCTACGAGCACGGCGGGCCGACGACCGGCGGCATGACCGGCGGGTGCCTCACCTGCCACGAGCCGCACGGCTCGAACAACCCCAAGATGCTCACCCGCTCCCGCGTCGACCTCCTCTGCCTCGAGTGCCATTCCACGCTCGCGGCAGGCGCCCTCGGCTCGCAGCCCCCGGCGACGCACAACATCTCCCTCCCGCGCTGGCGGAACTGCACGACCTGCCACGTGGCGGTCCACGGCTCCAACCGGTCGCCGAAGCTGCTGAAGTAGGAGGAGCCGGAGATGCGCGCGAATCGATTCCTCCTCGCCGGCCTCCTGCCGGCGCTCCTCCTCGCCGGCGCCGCGTCCGCCCAGGACGTGCCGCTCGACGTCGAGATCGGCTACCGCTTCACCGACATCAAGGGCAACGAAGAGATGTTCAAGAGCCAGCTCGACGAGGAGGACGGACTCCAGCTCCGCTCCCTGTCGTGGGGCCTCGGCGACATCCGTGACACGAACTTCGTCGACCACTTCCGCATCGACGCCGCCGACCTCGGCGCCGGCCCGAACGGCCTCCTCCGCGTGGAGACCGGCCGCACCGGCTACTGGAAGCTGAACGCCTCCTGGCGGCGCTCGGAGCGCTACTCGAATCTCCCGACCATCGCGAACCCGTTCCTGGGGAACGGCAACCTCGACAGCCAGCACTCCTACGACCGGACCCGGAACTCCGTCGACGTCGACCTCGAGCTCCTCCCGGGCAAGAAGATCCGTCCTCTCCTCGGCTTCAGCTACAGCCGGTATTCCGGCCCCGGGCTGACGACCTACCACGTCGGGCAGGACGACTTCCAGCTCCAGCAGGACCTCAAGGAGCGCGACACGGAGTATCGCGTCGGCGTCGCCTTCGACGCCGGCCCCGTCTCCGGCCAAGTTGTCCAGGGCTGGCGGACGTTCAAGTCCGACGAGAACCTGAAGCTCCTCGCGGGCTCCGGGAACGAGTCGGGCACCATCCTCGGCGTTCCCGTCTCGCTCGACTCGCTCACGCGCCGCTCGAAGGCTGAATTCGACACGCCGGTCACCTCGGCGGTCGTGAGCGGCAAGCTCGGCTCGGCGATCCGGCTCACCGGCACCTACGTCCGGGCCGATGCCGACGGCGACGACACGAGCGACGAGACCCTCTCCGGCAACCTCGTCTCGTACGAGATCCTCCGCTATTTCAAGGGCCTGGCCGAGTCCTCGGCGGCGACGGCCGAGGCGCTCTCCTGGCGCGGCAGCATCCGGGCCGACGTCCACCTCGCGGCGGGCTTCGACCTCTCCACCGGCTTCACCCGCCGCAACCGCGAGCTCGAGGGCTACAGCCTCGTCAACGACCTCTGGGGGACGACGACGACGTTCAGCGGGTTCGACCCGCGCGACGTCTCGACGATGCTCGAGGCGCGGACGCGCCTGGAGCGGAACGAGGACATCTTCGACATCCGCGCGAGCCTCAAGCTCGGCAAGGCCGTCACCCTCCGCCTCGGCTTCGTCGACAACCGGACCGACGTCGCCGTCGAGAACGACGAGGCCGAGGTCGTCGTCCCGGGCAACCAGGGCGGCACCTACGACCGCTGCATCCAGGGGATGGAGGGCGGCCTCGCCTTCAAGCTCGGCGGCCTCTCCCTCGGCGTCGACTACATTCGCGAGCAGGCGGACGCCGCCGTCGTGAGGACCGACTTCCGGGAGCGCGACCGGCTCCGCCTCCGCGGCGCGTGGCAGGCCGCGAAGTGGCTCCGCCTCGGCGGCAACGCCGAGATCGTCGACACGTCCAACGACGACTTCGGCTACGGCTTCGAAGGCGACATGAACACCTACGGCGGCGACGTCGAGGTCTCCCCGTGGGAGTTCCTCACGTTCCGCGTCGGAGCCGGCCGGTTCGAGGGCGACCACTCGATCGCCTACCGGGTGCCCCAGACCTGGGCCGACGCCGACTCCGTCTACCGCGAGCGGGGCGACTCGCTCGAGGGCGGCCTCACCCTGAACCTCAAGCCCTTCACGCTCGAGGCCCTCTACCGGACCTTCGAGAACGACGGCAGCTTCGCCTACGAGCTCGACCGGGCGCGCCTGCGCGCCGCCTGGGACTTCACGGAGCTCTTCGGCATCGCCGCGGAGTGGGACCTCGACGACTACGCCGAGACCGCCCGCACCTACGGGACCGGAGCGGACTTCAAGGCGAACCGCTACGGCCTCTACCTCCGTATCCGCAAGTAGCAGCCCGGAAACGGAACCGGGAAGGGCGCCCTCGCCGAAAGGCGAGGGCGCCCGTTTTTCATGGGCGCACCGGAGTCCCGGCGGGCGGGGTCGTCCGTCTTCCCGAGGGCGGCGGACGCCTGAGGCCTACCGCGGTCGCGAGCGGGCGCCGAGAGCCGCCCGGACGTACGCCCGGGCCTCGCCGGCGAGCGAAGACAGGTGCCCGAGGGCGACGATCGGGCTGCAGACCGCGAGAGCTCCGAGGCCTCCTCCGCGCGCACACTGCCCGGTGACGAGCGCACCGATCCGGAGCGCGCGCACGGGCACCACGGTTGCGGCCGCCACGAGGGCGAGGCGGAGGGGGTGGCCCCGTTCCCATTCGCAGCGGAGCGTGCCGAGCTCGAGGCCCCGGCGATGGCGCTCCCGGAGGAAGCCGCGGGCGGTCTCGAGGTGGTGGTGCTCGACGACCGCGTCCGGGGCGAACGTGAGTTGCACGCCGCGCTGGAGCGCGCGACGGCTCCAGCTCGCGTCGCCCTGCAGAACGTCCTCCGGGATCGGGCCGACCCTCTCCCAGGTGGCGCGGTCCACCATTGCGTTCGCCGTCGGGGCGTTGTCGACGGGTCGAGGCGCGCCGCCGGGGAGGACCTTCGAGAACTTGCAGATGTGGATCCCGGTATCGAGCCACCGGTCCCCGTGGTTCGCGATCGCTCCGACGATGATCCCGCCGGTGCGCTCCCAGGCGGAGACCATCCGCTCGATCCAGTCCGGCCGGGCATACGTGTCGGGGTCGGAGAGAAGGAAGAGCTCTCCCCGCGCCATCGAGACTCCGAGGTTCCGGGCGGCGTGGGGCAGAAGCCGAGTCGGTGAGACGTGGCACCGGACCTCCGGAAAGTCGCGTGCCACGATGGCCCCGGTCGACCCGCCCGGCCCGGAGTCGACGAGAACGACCTCGAAGTCGGTGAACGTCTGCCGGCGGAGCGCGGAAAGGCATCCCGCTACGGTTGCTTCGGAGCGGTAGGCGGGGAAGACGACGGAGACGCGGGGGCGCGTGGTCACAACGGTCCGTTCGCCGTGCCGCGTCGCTCGACGATCTCGTATCGGGTGAACCGGGCCGCGGCCCGGCCCGGGCCGAAGAGGATCCCGGCGGCCTGCCCGAGGGCCGGTCCGAGCTGGCGGAGCCAGGCGTGGAGCCAGTGTCGGCGGAGGACCCGGGCCGATTCCGGGCTCCTCGCGCGGAGCCTCCGCCCGTGGAGGACGAGGTAGTAGGCCGGGTAGACGGGGAAGAGGAGGACCGCGGCGGCCGTCCGGGCAGGGCTCCAGCCCTCCGTCCTCCTCCGCCAGCCGACCCAGAAACGGTGGAAGTGGAAGTCCGCGAGGAACGGCTCGAGGAGCGACGTCTCGTTGATGTGGGCGAGCCGAGCCGCGGGTTCCTGCAGGAGCCGGCCGCCCCGGCGGCGCACTCCCTCCCAGAGGCAGATGTCGGAGAACGCGTCCGCCGGCAGCTCGTCTCCGAGGTCGAGCAGCGCCGAACGGAGGAAGCTCGTGTGGAACGGCGGCGCCATCGTCCCTTCTCCGCGCGCGAGCGGGGGGCTGAAGAGGCCGTAGTTCATGACGCCGTTCACGTCGGCCTTGCCGATTCCCGGGTTCGCCCCGTGCATCTCGGAGGCGACGGCGGTCCACCCTTCCTCGTGGGCGGCGAGGACGGCGCCGGCCCAGCCCGGCAGGGCGCGGCTGTGCTCCTCGACGAGCGCGACGGCCTTCCCGCGGGCGGCGCGAATCGCGGTGACGCGCGCCTCGGCGAAGCTCGTCTCCGGCGGCATCGGGAGCGTGACGACGGCCGGATGAGAGGCGCCCTCCACAGGAGGAAGGTCGCTCCGGAGGTCGACGAGGAGAACTTCCAGCCGGTCGACGGTGTCCTGCGACAGCAGGGACTCGAGACAGCCCGCGGCGCGCTCCCTCAGCGGGCCGACGATGACGACGACGGAGAGCTCGGGAGGAGTCGTTTCGCCAGACTGGGGAAGGGAGTTCACGGAGCCTCGCAGCGGGGCGGGATCTTATCCCGGCCCTGCCGCGAGGCTCCGCGGCCCTACCTCATCGCCT
>JAKLER010000316.1 GCA_022711615.1 Acidobacteriota bacterium | reverse complement strand
ACGCAGTGCATCTCGGGCGAGAGGAAGAAGGCCCACGTGATCGACCAGGCCCGCTGCATCAAGTGCGGCCAGTGCTACGAGATCTGCCGGTTCGACGCGGTCGAGCGGGTCTGAGCGAAGGACGGCCGATATGCCCACGAGCCAGAAGATGGTCACGATCAAGATCGACGACGAGACGATCCAGGTCCCCTCGGGGATGAAGGTCATCAACGCCGCCGAGAAGATCGGCATCCACATCCCCCGCCTCTGCTACCACCCCGCGCTCTCGATCGAGGGCGCCTGCCGCGTCTGCGTCGTCGAGGTGAAGGGCTTCAATCACTTCCTGACCGCCTGCTCGCAGGACGTCTGGGAGGGGATGGAGGTCCAGACGAACAGCCCGGAGATCCGCCAGGCGCGGCGCGACATCGTCGAGCTCCTCCTCGACAACCACCCGATGGACTGCCAGACGTGCGACCGGGACGGGAACTGCGAGCTCCAGAAGCAGGCCTACCGCCTCGGCATCCGCGAGAGGCTCTTCGCCGGCAAGCGCAAGCAGCTCCCGGTGGAGGACTCGGGACAGAGCGTCGTGAGGACGCCCGAGAAGTGCATCCTCTGCGGCCGCTGCGTCCGCGTCTGCTCCGAGGTCCAGGGCGTCAGCAACCTCTCCCAGCACGGGCGCGGCTTCCACACCGTCGTCGGCCCGGCGAACCTCGCGAACATGGACGACTCGGTCTGCATCCAGTGCGGCCAGTGCGTCGCGGTCTGCCCGACGGCCGCCTTCCTCGAGAAGGACCACACCGAGCGCGTCTGGGAGGCGCTCGCCCTCCCGCGCGACGTCAAGCACGTCGTCGTCCACACCGCCCCCGCCATCCGCGCCACGATCGGCGAGTGCTTCGGCATGCCGGTCGGGACGCCCGTGACCGGCAAGCTCGTCACGGCCCTCCGCCGGATGGGCTTCGACGGCGTCTTCGACACGAACTTCGGCGCCGACCTGACGATCATCGAGGAGGCCAACGAGTTCCTCGGCCGCTTCCAGCGCGACGAGAACCTCCCGCTCATCACGAGCTGCAGCCCCGGGTGGGTCAACTTCCTCGAGAAGTTCTACCCCGAGATGATCCCCCACACCTCGACGTGCAAGTCGCCGATGCAGATGACGAGCACGCTCCTGAAGACGTACTACGCCGCGAAGAAGGGGCTCGACCCGAAGGACGTCTACGTCGTCTCGATCATGCCGTGCGTCGCCAAGAAGTTCGAGGCGGCGCGCCCCGAGCACCGGATGCCCGACGGCACCCCGCACACCGACGCCGTCCTGACGACCCGCGAGCTCGCCTGGATGATCAAGTCCTACGGCATCGACTTCGCCGCCCTTCCGGACGGCGACTTCGACCGCCCGCTCGGGATCAGCTCCGGCGCCGCCGATATCTTCGGCGCCACGGGCGGCGTCATGGAGGCGGCGCTCCGCACCGCCGCCGTGAAGCTGACCGGCAAGGAGCTCGGCCCGCTCGTCTTCGAGGAGGTCCGGGGCGTCAAGGGCCTGAAGGAGGCCACGGTCCACATCAACGGCCTCGACGTGAACATCGCCGTCTCGAACGGCCTGACGAACGCGAAGGCGATCCTCGACGCCGCCAAGGCCGGCGGGAAGAAGTACCACCTCATCGAGATCATGGCCTGTCCGGGCGGCTGCATCATGGGCGGCGGCCAGCCCTACCCGCCCCTCGACGAGGACCCGATGGACCCGGAGATCGCGAAGCTCCGCGCCCGCGCCCTCTACGACATCGACTCCCACAAGCAGCTCCGCCGCTCCCACGAGAACCCCGCCATCGAGCACCTCTACGAGGAGTTCCTCGGCGAGCCGAACGGGAAGAAGGCGCACGAGCTGCTCCACACCCACTACCAGGCCCGCATGCCGAGGGGGATCCGGTGAGCGAACACGCCGCCTGCACCGACAACTGGGAGGAAGTGAAGGCAACCAGCCTCCGCATCCTGCCGCCGCACATCGTCGAGTTCATCGAGAAGAACGCGAAGACCGAGCATCCCGAGAGCAACCTCATCGCGACGCTCCACATGGTCCAGTCCCACTTCGGGTTCCTGGGCCAGACGCAGATGCACGCCGTGGCCCAGCTCGCGCAGATCCCGTACGCGACGGTCACCGGCGTCGCGACCTTCTACCACTACTTCCGCCTCCAGCCGCGCGGCAAGCACGTCATCAACGTCTGCCTCGGAACGGCGTGCTACGTGAAGGGGGCCGACAAGCTCATCGCGCGGCTCTCCGACGACCTGGGCGTCCACCTCGGCGAGACGACGAAAGACCAGATGTTCTCGCTCGAGAGCGCCCGCTGCCTCGGCACCTGCGGCCTCGCTCCCGTCATGATGGTCGGCGATCAGGTCTACGGCCCGGTCACGCCCGCGGAGGCGAGCCGGATCCTCGACAAGTACCTCAAGGGAGAGAAGGCGAAGACGGCTCCCCGCGAGGAGCCGGCCGCCACGCACGTCTCCTGACCTCGCGCGGCGGCGGGGCCGGCTCCGGCCGGCCCCGCCCGCCGCTCTCCCTTCGTACCGAACGGGGCCTTCCGGCCCCGTTTCGCTTTTCGGGTCGGGGTAGCCTCGGCACGTGGCCCTGCGCCTCCTCTTCCTCTCCGACACGCACCTCGGCCTCGACCTCCCCGGCCGGCCGCGGGCGGAGCGACCGCGCCGCGGCGACGACCTGTTCGCGAGCTTCGAGCGGGCGCTCGAGCCGGCCGTGCGCGGCGAGGCGGGCGTCGTCGTCCACGGCGGCGACCTCTTCTACCGGAGCCGGGTCCCGGCGTGGCTCGCCGCGCGGGTCTTCGCCCGCCTCGCGGACCTCGCCGACGCCGGCGTCGACCTCTTCTGGGTCCCCGGCAACCACGAGCGCGGCGCGGTCCCGCGCGAGCTCCTCCTCACGCACCCGCGCGTGAGGGTCTTCGACCGCCCGCGGACCTTCCTCCTCTCGCGCGACGGCGTCACGCTCGCCCTCGCCGGCTTCCCGTACGCCCCGCGAATCCGCGACGACGCCCCCGCCCTCTTCGACGCCACGGGCGCCGCGTCCGTTCCGGCGGACGTCCGGCTCCTCTGCCTGCACCAGGCAGTCGAGGGGGCGACCGTCGGCCCGTGGGACTTCGTCTTCCGCTCGGGGGTCGACGTCCTCCGCGGCCGCGACGTCCCGCCCGGCTTCGCCGCGCTCCTCTCGGGGCACATCCACCGATCGCAGGTCCTCGCGAGGGACCTCTCCGGTCGCCCCCTCGCGGCGCCGGTCCTCTTCGCCGGCTCGACCGACCGCGTCTCCTTCGTCGAGCGCTTCGAGCCGAAGGGGGCATTCCTCCTCCAGCTCTCGCCGGACGGCTCCCCCGGCGGCCGCGCGACGTGGGCCTTCCGCGAGCACCCGGTCCGGCCGATGGCCGTCGTCGACCTCGACCCGGCGCCCGCCGGCCTCTCCGGGCGGATCGACGCGGCGCTCGGCCGGCTCGAGCCGCGGAGCCTCGTCCGGCTCCGCCTCCTCGCCGAGCCGCCCGCGGAATCGCGGACGCTCCTCCGGCCGGACGCCCTCCGGGCGCGGGCTCCGGAGGGCGTCGACGTCTCCGTGGCGTGGCCGCGTCCGGAAGGAGCCGCGCCCCGCACGGCGCCCTCCCCCGTTCCCGCGGCGCGCTCCGGCCGCTCCCGGCGCGCCGCACCGCCCGGGGACGCCGAGGCTCAGCTCTCCTTCGAGCCCTTCCGGCCGTCCCAGCCGTACGGGCCGCCGCCGCGACAGGCGACGAAGAGGAAGAGGACGGAGTAGAGGAGCGCGAGCTCGCCCTTGTTCACCACCGGGAAGAAGCCGGCGTCGAACGCCAGCTTCCAGTGGAACTGGACGTAGGCCACCGCCATCGTCCCGCTCGCGAGGAACGCGGCCCAGCTCGTGAAGACGCCGGCCGCGATCGCGAGGCCGGCCACGAGCTCGATGACGGCCCCGACCCAGAGCTGCGAGCCGGCCGCCTGGACCGTCCCCCCGAGGACGCCGAAGAGCTTCTGGGCGCCGTGCAGGGCGAACAGGAGCCCCGACACGACTCGGAGAAGGGCATAGGCGGCCTCTGCCCGCGGAGCGAGAAGACGATTCAGCATGAGACTCCTCCATTCGTGCCTGACCTGGCCGGAACGCCGGGATCATCGCACCTGCCCGTACGCCCGAGATCCGGCGGAGAATCCGCGTCGGATTGGAGTCGGGACCGCCCGCCGCGGCGGTTCCGGAACGCGAGGATCGCCTGACCACACCCCTCATCCTCCTGACTGGAGCCACCGGCTATGTCGGGGGCCGTCTCCTCACGGCCCTGGAGGAGACCGGGCACCGCGTCCGCTGCCTCGCCCGGCGTCCGGCTCACCTCGCCGGGCGCGTCGGCCCCGGCACCGAGATCGTCGAAGGCGACTGCCTCCGGCCGGAGAGTCTTCCTCCCGCGATGGAGGGGATCGACACCGCTTACTACCTCGTCCACTCGATGGGAGGGGCGGGCGACTTCGCCGAGCAGGACCGCGCCGCGGCGGCCGCCTTCGGCCGGGCCGCGCGCGAGGCGGGCGTGAGGCGGATCGTCTACCTGGGCGGTCTCGGAGACCGCGCCGCCGGCCTCTCCCCGCACCTCGCG
>JAKLER010000315.1 GCA_022711615.1 Acidobacteriota bacterium | reverse complement strand
CCCGGGTCGCTCTCCGCAGGGCACCTCGGCCAGCGCGACGACTGCCTCTCCTGTCACACGCTCTTCCGCGGCGCGCCCGCGGAGAAGTGCGCGGCCTGCCACGGGCCCGGCGACGTCGGCGTCCGGACGACGAAGGGCGAGCTGCTCGCGCGGCCGAAAGAGCGTGCGCGCCGGATTCACGAGGCGCTGCGCACGGGCTGCGAGCGCTGCCATTCGGAGCACGGGAGCCGCGCGGGCGCCGGGCGCTTCGCCCACGACCTCCTGCCCGCGGAGGTGGCGGCGGGGTGCGCGGCCTGTCACCACCCCGACCGCCCGAAAGACGACCTCCACGCAGCGGCGGCGGGCGAGTGCGGCGCGTGCCACCGGGTCTCGGGGTGGAAGCCGGCCTCCTTCGACCACGAGAAGTCCTTCCGTTTCGACCGGCACCACCCGCCCCGCTGCGCCGACTGCCACGCGCCCGGCCGCAGCCTGAAGGAGTACTCCTGCACCGGCTGCCACGAGCACGCCCTCGCGCGCCTTCAGGCGAAGCACCTCGAGGAAGGGATCACGGTCCTCGACCGCTGCCGTCGCTGCCATCCCTCGGGAGACGAGGACGACACGATCCGCGGCGAGCGGCGGGACGGCGGGAGGGGAGAGAGGCGCCGCGGCGAGGACGACTGACGGCGCGGCGGGCCGACCTCGGCCGGTCGACGAGCCTGTCGGGCCGGACGACGGCCGCTCGGGGGCGGAGCGCGATGCCCCGCGAGTCCGGCCTGCACGAAGCCCGCGAGGAGACCGAGTCTCCTCGAACCGGCGGAGCGCGACGTCCGTATCCCGAGTCCGGGAGGTGTCGACATGAGCCACGCATCGCGGATCCGGGCGGCCGTCGCAGGGTTGCTGGGGGCGCTCCTCCTCGCGCCGTCGGCCCTCGGCCAGGACGCCTTCCCCGGGAACGACGAGATCCGGCGCCGGCTCGACGAGCGCCTCGCCCGCGGCGGGGGCGTGGGCGTCGTCGTCGGCCTCCTCGAGGCGGACGGCACGCGGCGGTTCGTCGCCGCGGGCTCCTCGGGGAACGGCGTCCCGCTCGACGAGCACGCCCTCTTCGAGATCGGCTCGGTCACGAAGCCCTTCACCGCGACGCTCCTCGCCGACATGGTCGCGCGCGGCGAGGTCTCCCTCGACGACGCGGTCGCGAAATACCTCCCGGCGGGAACGCGCGTCCCGGAGCGGAACGGCAGGGCGATCACCCTGGCGACGCTCGCGACGCACACCGCGGGGCTCCCGCGGAATCCGACGAACCTGAGGCCCGCCGACCCGAAGGACCCGTTCGGGGACTACGGCCTCGACCGGCTCTACGAGTTCCTCGCCACCTGCGAGCTGCCGCGCGACCCGGGCGAATCGTGGTCCTACTCGAACGTCGGCTTCGGCCTTCTCGGCCACGCGCTCGAGAGGCGCGCCGGCACGACGTACGCGAAGCTCCTCGCCGGGCGCGTGCTCGCCCCTCTCGGGATGACGGAGACGTCGGTCGGCCTCGATCCCGCGCTCCAGAGGAAGGCGGTCCAGGGCTACGACGAGGCGTTCGCGCCCGCGCCGATGTGGGACCTCGGCCCGCTCCCCGCGGCCGGCGCGATCCGTTCGACCGCGTCCGACATGCTCTCCTTCGCGGCCGCGAACCTCTCGGCCGAGAGCGATCGCCTCCACGCGGCCATGCGGGCGGCGCACGCGCCCCGCGTCCCGATGAAGGACGACCAGCGCGTCGGGCTCGCGTGGATGGTCGCGAAGCCGAAGACGAGGACGATCACGTGGCACTGGGGCGGCACCGGCGGGTTCCGGAGCTACCTCGGGCTCGACCTGGAGGGGCGCCGGGCCGTCGTGATCCTGACGAACGCGTCGCAGATGTGGAACGAGTTCGGCCACAACCTCCTCGACCCCGAGGTCCCGCTCGGACCCGCTTCGGCCGACGGCCTCTTCGCGAAGCTCCTCCGCGAGAAGGGCCTCGACGCGGCGCTCGCGCGCGTGAGGGAGCTGAAGGCGAAGGAGCCGGCCGCGTGGTCCTTCGAGGAGGCCCACTTCAACGCGGCGGGGTACCGGCTCCTTTCCGAGAAGCGCCCCGCGGACGCCGTGAAGGTCTTCACGCTCGGCACCGAGCTCTTCCCGGAGATCGGCAACCCGTGGGACAGCCTCGGCGAGGCGCTCCTCGCCGCCGGAGAGAAGGACAAGGCGATCGCCGCCTACCGCCGCTCCGTGGAGCTCGACCCGAAGAACCGGAACGGGCTCGAGGCGCTCGAGAAGCTGACGAAGGCGCCGTGACCCGGCGGGGCGGCCGCCGCCTCCTTCGGCTTCCGCTCCTGCCCTACGCCCCGAACTCCTCCGGCGTCAGCCGCTCCAGGTACTCCGTCAGGAGGCGGTGCCTGGCGAGGCGCGCCTTGCCGGCCTTCTGGTAGAGGGCGAAGCGGTCCTCGAGGGGACGGAACGCCGGGAAGAGGGGGACGAGGGCGCCGCGCTCGAGCTCGCTCTTCACGCTGTAGCTCGGGGCGAGAAGGACGCCGAGGCCGCTCACGGCGGCGGTGATGAGGCCGCGGATGTGGTTGATGGCGACGACGCGGCCGAACGCCGGGCGGCGGCTCTTCGGGAACGTCCCGAGGAAGCGCTCCCACCAGCCTCCCTCCTTGTCGATCGAGAGGACGGCGCAGCGGGCGAGGTCCGCCGGCTCCTCGATCCGGTGAGCAGCGAGGTACTCGGGCGCGCAGGCGACCATGTAGGCCTCGCGGAAGAGCGGCGTCCTCTCGAGGTCGGGCGTTGCGTGCGCGACGCAGTCGATCGCGAGGTCGACGTCGTCGCGCAGGAGCGGCGTCAGGAGGTCGTGCGAGAGGTGGAAGTCCATCTCCAGCCCCGGGTTCGCGTCGAGGAACGGGCGGATGTGGCGCATCAGGACGCTCGTCCCGAACTCCACCGTCGCGCCGAGCCGGATCCGCCCCTCCGCCCGCTTCCGCTCGCGCTGGAGCGCCTCCTCGGCCTCCTCGAGCGTCGCGAAGACCCGCTCGCACGCCTCGTGGAGGACCTTGCCCTCGGGGGTCGGGACGACCTGGCGGCCCCGCCTGTCGAGGAGGCGGACCTTCGCGGATCGCTCGAGCTTGTTCACGGCGTGGCTGACGGCGCTCTGGGTCCGGTGGAGGCGCTCGGCGGCGGCCGAGAAGCCTCCGGCCTTCACGACGGCGTGAAAGGTGCGGAGGTGGGCGAGGTCGAGGTCGAGGGCGGGCGCAGCCATGGATGAATGATATCGATTGAAAGAATGAAAACAATGAGCTTCATAAATAGGAGATTCTGTCGCATAACCTCTCTACGGAGGGACTGGTCATGCACATGCGGGTCGAGACGGCGAAAGAGACGCTTCACGCGCTCGGGATCGAGGAGAAGAACCCCGGCGGATTCGGCGGCGAGTGGGTCGGGAGCGGGAAGGTCCAGCAGGTCGTTTCCCCGGTGGACGGCGTGGCCCTCGCCTCGGTCGTCAACGTGACGAAGGAGGAGTTCGACGCGGTCCTCGCGAAGGCGCATGCCGCCTTCGCGACGTGGCGCACCGTCCCCGCGCCGAAGCGGGGCGAGGTCGTCAAGGCGATCGGCGAGGAGCTGCGGGCGCAGAAGGAGCCCCTCGCGCGGCTCGTCTCCCTCGAGATGGGGAAGACCCTCCGCGAGGGGCTCGGCGAGGTGCAGGAGATGATCGACATCTGCGACTTCGCCGTCGGCCTCTCCCGCCAGCTCTACGGCCTCACGATGCCGAGCGAGCGGCGGCAGCACCGGCTCCAGGAGCAGTGGCACCCCCTCGGCGTCGTCGGCGTCATCACCGCCTTCAACTTCCCGGTCGCCGTCTGGAGCTGGAACGCCGCTCTCGCCCTCGTCGCCGGCGACACCGTCCTCTGGAAGCCGTCGAGCAAGACGCCCCTGACGGCGATCGCCGTCACGAAGATCGCCCGCCGCGCCCTCGAGCGCTTCGGGCACGACCCGGCCATCTGCAGCCTCACGATCGGCCGCGGGAGCGACATCGGCGACCTGATCAACACTGACCCGCGCGTCGCCCTCGTCTCCTACACGGGCTCCGTCCCCGGCGGGAGGCACGTCGGAAAGCTCGTCCAGGAGCGCTTCGGGCGCCTCATCCTCGAGCTCGGCGGGAACAACGCCGTCATCGTGAGCGAGAAGGGGGACCTCGACGTCGCCGTCCGATCGGTCTACTTCGGGGCGATCGGGACGGCCGGACAGCGCTGCACGTCGACGCGCCGCGTCATCCTCCACGAGTCGGTCTACGACCGCTTCGTCGACAGGATGAAGGGGCTCTACGCGAAGACGACGATCGGCGACCCGCTCGACGGCGCGAACCTGATGGGCCCGCTCGTCGACCGCGAGGCGGTTGCCACCATGCTGAAGGCGATTGAGACGGCGAAGGGGCAGGGGGCGAAGGTCCTCGCGGGGGGCGAGCCGCTCGACCTCCCCGGCGGCTGCTACGTCACGCCCTGTCTCGTCGAGGCGTCGAGCGAGCTCCCGATCGTGAAGGAGGAGACCTTCGCGCCGATCGTCTACCTGATGAAGTACCGGACGATCGAGGAAGCGATCGCGATGCAGAACTCGGTCCCGCAGGGGCTCTCGAGCGCGATCGTCACGAACGACTTCCGCGAGACGGAGCTCTTCCT
>JAKLER010000314.1 GCA_022711615.1 Acidobacteriota bacterium | reverse complement strand
CGCCGCTCACGCGCAGAGCGCGGCCGGCGCCGCGGGCGCCGCGTATCTCGCGCGCCACCTCGCGAGGTAGTCCTGCTCTTCCATCCGCCAGCGCTCATCATCCCACGCGAGCTCCTCCCGGCAGATCGCGGCGACGCGCGGCAGGAGCGACGCCCCGCCGTCCGGCAGGAGGAGCCCGACCCGCACGCGCCGGAGGAGAAGGTCGTCGAGGCGGACGACCCGCTCCGCGCGCGCGGCGTGCCGGATCTCGGCCCAGAGCCACGGGGTCCCCGCGACCGGCTCGAGCTCGCCGGGCCGGGCTCCGGCGACGACCTCGCCCGCCGCGGCGCCGTGACGGCCCGCGAGGCGGCGCGCGGTCGCGGCGCCGAGGCCCGCGGCCTCCTGCGGAGGCGCCCCCGACGGGCGAAAGACGCCCGCGTCGGCGCGGACGCGCTCGAAGGCCGGAACCCTCCTGCGCAACAGACGAAGCGTCTCCACGGCGATGAGGCGGAACGTCGTCAGCTTCCCGCCGGTCACCGTGACGAGCCCCTCCTCCTCCCAGAGGACGTGCTCGCGGCTCTCCTCGGAGGGACGCGCCTTCCCCGTCCCGACGACCGGCCGCACGCCGGAGAAGCTCGACACCGCGTCCCGCGCGGAGAGCGCGAGAGAGGGGAACGCGCTCCGTGCTCCCTTGAGGAGGTAATCGACCTCGGGAGCCGAGATGGACGGCTCCTCGTCGAGCGTCCCCGGGTGGTCGAGATCGGTCGTCCCGAGGAGGGTGAGGCCTTCCCACGGATAGGCGAAGAGCGGTCGCGCGTCGAGCGGGTGGCGGAACGTCACGGCCTGCGCCGTCGGGAAGCGCCACTGCGGGAAGAGGAGGTGGCTTCCCCGGAGGGGACGGATCCGCGGCCGGCCGCCCACCTCGGCGCGGAGGCGGTCGGCCCAGGCGCCGGTGGCGTTCACGACGGCCGCAGCGCCGAGCGGGTGCTCCTCGCCGGTGCGAACGTCCCGGAGGAGCGCCCCCGCGACGCGGCCGCCGCGGCGCAGGAGCCCCTCGCAGCGCACGTAGTTCCTCGTCGCGGCCCCCGCGGCGGCCGCCTCGTGGAGGACCCGGAGAACGAGGCGCGCGTCGTCCGTGGCGGCGTCGGCGTACGCGAAGGCGCCGGAGAGCCCCGGCCCGCCGACGTGGGGCGCGCGGAGGAGGAGCTCGTCGGGCGTCAGTCGCGCGTGCCGCCCCTGGCGGGCGAGAAGGTCGTAAAGGGCGAGACCCGTCCCGACGAGCGCCGCACCCGGCTTCTCCCCGTCGCGGAGGGTGAAGAGGAAGCCGACCGGGTCGACGAGGCCGGGGGCTTCGTCGAGGAGGCGGTCGCGCTCGCGGACCGCCTCGCGCGTCAGGCGGAGATTCCCCTCCGCCAGGTACCGGAGCCCTCCGTGAACGAGCTTCGAGGAGCGGCTCGACGTGCCCGAGGCGAAGTCTCCCTGCTCGACGAGGACGACCGAGGCGCCGGCGCGCGCGGCCTCGAGCGCGATCCCGGCCCCCGTGATCCCGCCGCCGACGACGAGGAGGTCGGCGGATTCCGGGAGCCGGAGGCGATCGGCGGCGCGCGTCACGGCAGGAGCTTCCCGGGGTTCATCAGCCCCTGCGGGTCGAACGAGCGGAGGACGTCTCCGAGAGCGCGGACGCCGAGCGCCCCCTTCTCGGCCGCGAGCCACGGGGCGTGGTCCGTCCCGACGCCGTGCTGGTGGCTGATCGTCCCGCCCCCCGCGACGATCGCCTCGGAGGCGGCGGTCTTCAGCGCCCGCCAGCGCGCGAGCGTCACGTCGGGGTCGCGGTCGATCCGGAAGAGGTACGTCGTGTAAAGGCTCGAGCCGTCGAGGTAGACGTGCGAGAGGTGCGTGAAGGCGTGGACGCGCTCCCCCTCGCTCTCGAGCCCGACCCGCAGCGCCCTCTCCACGGAGGCGAGGAGAGCCGGGACGCGGCTCCAGGGCGCGGCCGTCTCGAGCGTGTCGACGGCCCAGCCCGCCTCCCAGAGCGCGTTGCGCAGGTACGGGGCCCGGAAGCGGTTGCGGTGCCACTCCCGGCCGAACGCCCGGCCCGCCGCGACGCCGCCCCGCATGGCGAGCGCGCCGAGCACCTGCCGGCGCGTCTGCCGGACGAGGTTCTCTCCTCCCGAGACTCCGACGAGCAGAAGGCACTTCTCCTCCCGAGCCCCGCGGAAGGAGAGGTAGGTCTCGAGCGCGCGGATCAGGCGCGCGTGCCCCGCGAGGAGGAGTGTCGTCCGCGTCTCCTCGGGAGTCGACAGCCGGAGCATCGAGAGCGGGAGGCGCATCGCGGCGATGTCGCGGACCGCGGCGACGGCCGACGCGAGGTCGGGGAGGAAGACTCCGTGGACCTCTTCCCGGGCCGGAAGCGGGGAGAGGCGGACGGTCGCCTCGGAAATCACGCCGAGCCGGCCTTCGCTGCCCAGGACGAGCTCGCGCAGGTCGGGCCCGGCAGCGGAGGCCGGGAACGCCGGAAGGTCGAGGCGCCCCGACGGCGTCTCGACGCGCCCCCCGGCGAAGAGCCTCTCGATCCGGCCGTAGCCGAGCGACTGCTGACCGCTGGAACGCGTTGCGACCCAGCCGCCGAGCGTCGAGAGCTCGAACGACTGCGGGAAGTGGCCGAGCGTGAGGCCGCGCGCGCGCAGCTCCGCCTCGAGGTCGGGCCCCTTCACGCCGGCGCCGAACGTCGCGAGGCGGCTCGACTCGTCGAGCGAGACGAGGCGCGAGAGGCGCGACAGGTCGACCGAGACAACCGGCCGGTCCGACGCGACGGGGGTGACGTGTCCCGCCACGCTCGTCCCGCCGCCGTACGGAACGAGGAGGAGGCCTTCCCGGCCCGCCCGCGCGACGAGCGCCGCGACCTGCTCGCCGCTCTCCGGGCAGGCGACGGCGTCCGGCACGACGCCGAGCCGCCCGGAACGGAGCGCGACCCAGTCGGGAAGGCTCTGCCCCCGCGCGTGAAGGAGCCGATCCCACGGATCGACGGAGAGGCCGCCTTCCGCGGCGAGCCGCGACGGCGGCACCGCCGCGAGCGCCGCCTCCGGCGCCGCATCGCGCGGCGGCGCTCCGGGCCCGACCCACGCCGCGAGCGCCTCGGCCGCCCGGGGCGGAATGGAGGAGGAAACCGTGTCGTCGCCCCAGCCGTTCCAGCGCCTCATCGCGCCCTCCTGCCCGCGAGCCGGGCCTCGATCGGCCGGAAGAGGTCGACGCTCCTCGCCATCACGTCCCTCGCGGCCGCTCCCGCGGCGTCCGGGTCCCCCGCTTCCGCCGCCGCGTGCAGGGCGGCGTAGAACTCCCGCGAGGCGGCGCGGGCCGCCGGACGCTCGAAGTAGAGGAGCGCCATCCGGGCGAAGAGCTCGCGGAAGCCGTTGAGGATCAGGACGTAGACCGGGTTTCCGGAGGAGATCGCGAGGAGGCGGTGGAGCCCCCAGTCGTAGCGCGTCCAGGCCTCGGCGTCGTTCCCGAGCGCCCCGGACGCGGCGAGGTACGTGGCGACGCGGGCCGGAGCGCGCCGCACCGCCTCCCGAGCGTAGGCCGGCGCCAGCACCTCGCGCACCTCGAGGAGCTGCTTCACGAAGCCCTTCGGCACCTCGCCGTGCTCGGCGAGCGCCGCGAGGACGTTCAGCCCCCCCTCGGTCCAGACGTCGTTCACGCGCGTCGGCAGCCCGTGCCGCACGGAGACGAAGCCGTCGCGGTCGAGCTTCTTGAGCGCCTCGCGGAGCGTCGGGCGCGTCACGCCGAGCGCCGCGGCGAGCTCGCGCTCGGGAGGGAGCGACGAGCCCGGGGCGAAGCGCCCGGAAAGGAGCGCCGCCGCGAGCTCGCGCTCGGCGTGCGCGCCCGGGCGCCGGGGCGACGGGGCGACGCCGGAGGCGGCGGATTCGCCGACACGGGCGGGAGAGACGGGCCTACTGGTAAGAGGTCTGACCACATGGAAAGTCTGGGACCGCCCGGGCCGTCCGTCAAGGGAGGACTCCGCCCGGGCCGGACGACCGCGGCCCGCGCGGCCGGCCCGCACCCGTCCCGACCGGCCTCCCCGTATGATTCGGAGAGCGCCGCGAACGCCCCGGAAGGAGCCGCATGACGTCCCCATCGCCCCTCGTCGACCTCCTGAAGCGCCACGAGACCGCCATCCTCGCGGAGACCTTCGACGGGATGACCCGCTGCCGCCTGACGCGCTACCAGGCGGCGGGCGACGAGGAGACGCGGCGCCGCCTCTCGAGGCTCTTCGCCCTCCTCCTCGACGCGGTGAACGAGCGGGACCTCGAGCCCGTCCTCGCCTACGCGCGGGAGATCGCGCGGCAGCGGTTCGGCGAGGGGGTGGGGCTCCAGGAGGTTCAGACGGCGATCAACATCCTCGAGGAGGCCGTCTGGCGGCGCGTCGTCAAGGAGATCCGGCCGGACGGCCTCGCCGAGGCGCTCGGTCTCGTCAGCACCGTCCTCGGCGTCTGCAAGGACACGCTCGCCTCGTCGTACGTCGGCCTCGCGACGCGGCGGCACGCCGGGAGCCTCGACCTGACGGCTCTCTTCCGAGGGACGCAGAACCGCTTCTACCGCGGGACGGAGGAGTAGCTCCTCCGGGAAGCCCCGCTCCTCAGCGCGCGCCGGACGGCAGGAGAGGCTCGAGGAGCGGGAGGACGTTCGCCG
>JAKLER010000313.1 GCA_022711615.1 Acidobacteriota bacterium | reverse complement strand
GGGGCGTCGCCCCGTTCGATCGCGAGGGCGACCTCGGCGCTGCGCGGTCTCTTCCGCTTCCTCTTCGCCGAGAAGCGGATCGCCGCCGACCCCACCTCCGGCCTCGAGAACCCGCGGCGCTGGATGACTCTCCCGAAGCTGCTCGGCCGCGACGAGGTGGAGCGCCTCCTCGAGGCGCCCGACGTCGAGACCCCGAAGGGGCTTCGGAACAAGGCGATGTTCGAGCTCCTCTATGCGTGCGGAGTCCGGGTCTCCGAGCTCGCGACGCTCCGGGTCGGCTCGCTCCACCTCGCCGACGGTTTCGTCGTCGTGAAGGGGAAGGGCTCGAAGGAGCGGGTCGTCCCCGTGGCCGACTCCTCGGCACGCTGGGTCGTCCGCTGGATGGCCGGGCCCCGCGCCCGAGGGCGCGCGGCGGCCTCGCCGTGGCTCTTCCCGGGAACGGGCGGAAAGCCGGTGACGCGGCAGACGATCTTCCTGGCGATCAAGGCCGCGGCGCGGAAGGCCGGCCTCGATCCGGCGGCGGTCTCCCCGCACGTCCTGCGCCACTCGTTCGCGACCCACCTCGTCGACGGCGAGGCGGACCTCCGGGCCGTCCAGATGATGCTCGGGCACGCGAGCATCGCCACGACCGAGATCTACACGCACGTCTCGCGGGCCCGGGCCCGGCGCGTCTACGACAGGAGCCATCCCCGTGCGTAGGCTCCTCGCGTCGGCGCTCCTGGCCCTCCTCCTCCCGGCCGCGCCGGCCGCCTCCGCGCTCGTCGTCCTGACGGAAGGGCGCCACCTGAAGGCGGCCTCGTTCGAGCTCCAGGGAGAGGAGAAGATCCGGGTCGTCCTCGTCGGAGGGGGCGAGATCGTCCTCCCGATCGAAAGGGTCGAGCGGATCGTCGACGACGAGCTCGAGCCGTTCGCCGCGCCCGAGGAGCCGGCCGCTCCCGCTCCGAAGGCGTGGCCCTCGGTGCGCCAGTCGTCGGGACGGCCGCATTCGGCCCCCGCTCGCTGGGCCCGGCTCGTCGAGGAGGCGGCGGAGGCCCACCAGCTCGACCCGGCCCTCGTCGCGGCCGTGATCCACGTCGAATCGAGCTGGAAGCCCCGGGCCGTCTCGCCGAAGGGAGCCCGGGGGCTGATGCAGCTCATGCCCGCCACCGCGCGCCGGCTGGGCGTCTCCCGCTCGTTCGACCCGGTCCAGAACGTCGGCGGCGGCGCGCGTTACCTCTCGCTCCTCGCGAAGCGCTTCGGCGAGAACGAGGTGGAGAAGATCCTGGCGGCCTACAACGCCGGCGAGGGGGCCGTCGAGTCGTATGGCGGGATCCCGCCGTACCGCGAGACGCGCGCCTACGTGAGGAAGGTCCTCGCCCTCTGGACGGGCGAGCCGGCCGGCTCCTGACGCCCGGCCTCCTATACTCGCCCGCGTGTTCCGGACGGTTCGCGGATTCCTGATGCTCGCGCCTCCGGCCTTCCTGGCCGCGCTGATCGCCTACCTCTCCGCCGGGCCTCGGGCCGCGACCTCGTTCACCGTCTACCCGTTCCTGGTCGACGTCCTCGGCTCCGGCCTCCCGCGCTCGAACGTGGCCCGTTTCGTCGTCGTCACGACGCTCTTCTTCATCGTCCCTTACCTCGTCTCGGGCGTGCTCCTCCTCCTGGCGGACATCGGCAGCTCGGCCGCGGCCTCGCTCTGGAGGCGGGAGCGGCGGACCCCGGCGGCAGGACAGCGGCCGAGGCTCCTCGCGCCCGAGGCGTTCTGGACGCTCGTCGTGGCCGCGGTCCTCCTGGCGGCGGCGGCCGGCTCGCAGCTCCCGAAGGTGGCGCACGGCGGGGAGCTCCCGGGCGGCGTGAACGTGGCACCTGTCTTCGTCGCGGCCGTGCCGTTCGTCGCGCTCGCCTGCGCCCTCGCCCTCGCGGCGATCGCCTCGATTCCGAGGGCCGTCGCGCGGCGGATCGGCCCCCGGCAGCGTTCCGATGGCGGGCTATGATCGAGACGATGCCGTCCTTCGACACCGTCGTCGTCCTCGATTTCGGCTCCCAGTACACCCAGGTCATCGCCCGCCGGATCCGCGAGGCCCGGGTCCGCTCGATCGTCCTCCCGTACTCCGCCCCCGCCGCGGAGATCGAGGCCCTCGCGCCGAAGGGGATCGTCCTTTCCGGCGGGCCCTCGAGCGTCTACGACGAAAGGGCGCCGCGAGGCGACGAGAGGGTCTTCGACCTCGGGATCCCGGTCCTCGGCCTCTGCTACGGCATGCAGCTCATGGCGCTCCACTACGGCGGCAGTGTCGGCCGCGCGCCGGGGCGGGAATACGGTCGTGCCGTCGTGGACGTGACGGGCGGACGGCTCCTCGGGGCGCTCGGACCGCGGGAGACCGTCTGGATGAGCCACGGCGACCACGTGGAGACCGTGCCGGACGGGTTCACGGTGACGGCGCGGACGGCGAACGCCCCGGTCGCGGCCTTCGAGGACCCGAACCGGGCGCTCTACGGCCTCCAGTTCCACCCCGAGGTCCACCATACCGACCACGGCGCCGAGATGCTCGAGGCATTCCTCTACGGAGTCTGCGGATGCGCTCCGGGATGGACGATGGCCAGCTTCCGCGAGTCGGCCGTCGCGAAAATCCGCGAGACGGTTACCGAAGGCGTCGTCCTGGGTGCCCTCTCCGGCGGCGTCGACTCCACGGTCGCCGCCGTCCTGATCCGCGAGGCCGTGGGGGAGCGGTTCCGGGGGGTCTTCGTCGACACCGGCCTCCTCCGCAAGGACGAGGGGCGCCACGTGCTGGCGGCTTTCGGGCACCTCGGCCTCCCTGTCACGGGTGTCGACGCCTCCGAGCGCTTCCTCTCCGCGCTCGCGGGCGTGACCGACCCGGAGCGCAAGCGGAAGATCATCGGCGGCCTCTTCATCGACGTCTTCGCCGAGAACGCGAAAGCGGTGGACGGCGCGGCCTGGCTGGCGCAGGGGACCCTCTATCCCGACGTGATCGAGTCGGTCTCGATCCACGGGCCTTCGGCCGTCATCAAGACGCACCACAACGTCGGCGGCCTCCCGGCCAAGCTCGGGTTCCGGCTCGTCGAGCCGCTCCGGGAGCTCTTCAAGGACGAGGTGCGGCGCCTCGGCGAGGAGCTCGGCATCCCGCGCGACATGCTCTACCGGCATCCGTTCCCCGGGCCGGGGCTCGCGGTGCGGATCCCGGGCGAGATCACGCCCGAGCGCGTCCGGATCCTCCAGGAGGCGGACGCGATCTTCATGGAGGAGCTGCGGGCCTCGGGCGACTACGACCGGACGGCGCAGGCTTTCGCCGTCCTCCTGCCGGTCCGCACCGTCGGAGTGATGGGCGACGGCCGGACGTACGAGCACGTCGTCGCGCTCCGGGCGGTGACGACGATCGACTACATGACGGCCGACTGGGCCCGCCTCCCTCACGACCTCCTCGACCGGGCATCGCGACGCATCGTCGGAGAGGTCCGCGGCGTGAACCGGGTCGTCTACGACGTGACCTCCAAGCCGCCGGCGACGATCGAGTGGGAGTGAGCCCGGGGAGCGCTTCGTACCTTCCCCGGTGGCCGCCCTCCGGTCGGCAGTTGACAACCGGTCGCGACCGTGTTGTGCTGAAAGGGACCCGTTCCGTCTCCGACTGGCGGTGAGGACGGTGACAACTCGCTTCCCGTCGGCTCGGAATCGCGCCGACTCCCAAAACCGCTCGCCTCGGCGCGCACTGAAACAAGGACCTCGAGATCGAAATGAAGCTTTACGTCGGAAACCTCCCCTACACGATGGATGACGCCACCCTCCGCGGCCTGTTCGAGGGCTTCGGGGAAGTCCACTCCGCCCGCGTCGTGAGCGACCGCGATTCCGGCCAGTCGAAGGGCTTCGGATTCGTCGAGATGAACGACAGCGAGGCCCAGAGCGCGATGAGCGCCCTGAACGGCCAGGAGCACGGCGGCCGGACCCTGCGCGTCAACGAGGCCCGCCCGCAGGAAGCCCGCACGGGCGGCGGCGGCGGCGGCCGTGGCGGCTACGGCGGCGGCGGTGGTTACGGCGGTGGTGGCTACGGCGGCGGCGGCGGCCGCTACTAGTCCGTCCCGGTAGAAACCTGACACCTCGGGCCGGGGAGGGCGGAGCGATCCGTCCTCCCCGTCTCGCTTCGCGCCACTGCTCCGGGAGTTGGAGCCGACGCTGCCGGCGGCGGTTGCCGGGACCGTCGCGCTTCACTCTGGAGTCGCCGCCGACGTCCTCTGCGTGCGCGGCCGGGTTCGGCGATCCGAACGTCGTCCGCGCGGCGACCGCCTTCCGGGTCGTGGGATCGCCATCGGCGGTTCGGCGCGACGAGGAGAACGCCGATCCCCTCGAAACCCTACAGAGGGACGACCTCATCGCGTGCCCGATCGGCCCGTTTTCGATGCGCGCGAGGTCGCGAGGCTTTCGCGGCGCGACCTCCTTGCCGTCCGCGTGGCCGAAAGTTTCGCGCGTGCCCGTCACGGATTGCGGTCGCTCTCTGGGGCGTCGAGCGTATGCCAGCTACGACCTACGGAACGGAGGCCGGATCGCGACTCGCGCGCGGGACGTTTCAACGCGGGAGCCAGAGCCGGTTCGCGTGGTCTGCGTCATGGCGATGACCTCCTGCGGCAGTCCGGAAACCTGAGTTCGTACCCGGGCCTCGTCTCGAGACGCCTGCCTCCGTTCGAGTCCTGACGT
>JAKLER010000312.1 GCA_022711615.1 Acidobacteriota bacterium | reverse complement strand
GTCCTCTACGAGCTCATGCTCTCCGACCACCCCCGCAACTGCCTCTCCTGCTACAGGAACCAGAACTGCGAGTTCCAGAAGCTGGGCGAGGAGATCAAGATCCCCGACTGCCGCTTCGAGGGGGAGCGGTCGAAGACCTTCGTCGACGACTCCAGCCCCTCCGTCTACCGCGACACGAGCAAGTGCATCCTCTGCCGCCGCTGCGTCACCGTCTGCAGCGAGATCCAGGGGGTCGGCGTCCTCGGCGTCAACAACCGCGGCTTCGGGACGACGATCGGCCCCGCCGCCGACCTCCCGCTCGGCACGGCGAACTGCGCGAACTGCGGCCAGTGCGTCATGGTCTGCCCCGTCGGGGCGCTCCTGACGCGCGCCGACATGACCCCCGTCTGGAACGCCCTCTTCGACCCGAAGGTCCGCACGGTCGTCCAGACGGCCCCCGCCGTCCGCGTCGCCCTCGGCGAGATGTTCGGCATGGAGCCCGGGACGATCGTCACCGGGAAGATGGCCCACGCCCTCCGGCTCCTCGGCTTCGACGACGTCTTCGACACGAACTTCGCCGCCGACCTGACGATCCTCGAGGAGGGGACGGAGTTCCTGAACCGCGCGCTCGCCGCGGTCCGCGGGCAGGACGTCGTCCTCCCGATGGTCACCTCCTGCTCGCCGGGCTGGATCAAGTACGTCGAGCACGAGTTCCCGGACCAGCTCGCCCACCTCTCCTCGTGCAAGTCGCCGCACATGATGCTCGGCGCCCTCGCGAAGACCTACTGGGCGAAGAAGCAGGGCGTCGATCCGAAGGACATGTACGTCGTCTCCGTCATGCCCTGCACGGCGAAGAAGTTCGAGATCACGCGTCCGGAGATGTTCATGGACGGGCGCCCGACCGTCGACGCCGTCCTGACGACCCGCGAGCTCGCGCGGATGATCAAGGAGGCGGGGATCGACTTCAATTCCCTCGAGGAGAAGTCGTTCGACGACCCGCTCGGCTTCTCGACCGGCGCCGCGGACATCTTCGGAACGACGGGCGGCGTCATGGAGGCGGCCCTCCGGACGGTCTACGAGGTCGTCACGGGCCGCGAGGTCCCGTTCCCGGCGCTCGAGGTCACCCCGGTCCGCGGCCTCTCTCAGGTCAAGGAGGCCGCCTTCAAGCTCGAGGACGTCAAGCCCGAGTACGCCGAGCTCGAGGGCTTCACCGTGAAGGTCGCCGTCACGAGCGGCCTGAAGGGGGCGAAGCGCCTCATGAAGGAGGTCGCCGCGGGGACGGCCCCGTGGCACTTCATCGAGGTGATGGGCTGCCCCGGCGGCTGCATCGCCGGCGGCGGACAGCCCCGCCCGACGACCCGGACGATCCGCGAGGCGCGGATGCGCGCCATCTACGCCGAGGACGCCGGCAAGCCGCGCCGCAAGTCGCACGAGAACCCGTCCCTCATGGCCCTCTACGACGAGTACCTCGGCGAGCCGCTCGGCCACCTCTCCCACGAGCTGCTCCACACGCACTACACCCCGCGCGGCCGGTTCAACGAACGTCTCGTGAAGGGGAGCTGAGCGGACGGCGCCCCCCCCGCGCCGCCGCTCCTGCGGCCCCGAACCCCGAACGGCCCGGCCTCGCGCCGGGCCGTTCCCTTTCCGCCCGGGTCCTGCGACGGGCGCCGGCTCGGCACCGCCTCCCTTCCGCGTCGCTTCGGCGCACCTGCCCTGGCAGGACGTATGCAATGGCGTGTCTGCCGACTGGAGTTCAGAAGGACCCCGAGGGTCGGTGGAGGCACGTCCATGAAGAAAGCCCTGATCGCAACCGCCGCCGTCGCGATGCTCGCGCTTGGCCCGGCCCTCGCCGAGGAGGCGAAGAAGGCCGACCCGGCCAAGCCGGCCGACACGCCCGCCGCCCAGGTGGCCAAGCCCGCCGAAGGCACGCAGGCCCCCGTCCACAAGGCGGCGGCCCACCACGGCAAGGCGCACCACATGAAGGCGCACGCCACGAAGGCGCAGCCGGCGACGACCTCCGCGCCGTCCGCCGCGCCCGAGGCGAAGCCGGAGAAGCAGGTGCCGCCGACGGGGAACGTCCCCAAGTAGGGGCCCACCCGGCTCGTTCGCTGACCCTTTTCGAACGGCCCGGCGCGCCTGCGCCGGGCCTTCTCGCGTCAACGGGACGCTTCGCCCCTCCGGCGGCTCCCCTATCATGGCGGGCCGCGCGGCGCCTGCCGCGCCATTCCCCCTCACGGAGGTTCCATGCGTCTCGCCGTCGCGCTCCTCGCGCTCGCCCTCCCCGCCGCCGCCGCGCCCCCCGCGGCCCCTCCGCCCACCGAGGCCCGCCCGGTCACCGACGTCCTGCACGGCGAGTCGATCGTCGACCCGTACCGCTGGCTCGAGGGCGACGAGAAGGGAGCCCTCACTTCCGAGGTGAATGCCTGGACCGACGCGCAGCTCGCCTACACCCGCCAGGTCCTCGACGACCTGCCGGGCCGGAAGGGGGTCGAGGACCGCCTCCGCGAGCTGATGGAGGTCGGCGCGATCGGCGCGCCCCGCATGCGAGGGAACCGCTACTTCTATTCGAAGCGCGAGGGGAACGAAAACCAGGCGCGGATCTTCGTGCGCGAAGGCCTTTCCGGCGCGCCGAAGCTCCTCCTCGACCCGAACACCCTCGACACGAAGGGCCTCGTCACGGTCTCCTGGACCTCGCCGGACCCCGCCGGGAAGCTCCTCGCCTTCGGCATGTACCGCGCGGGCGACGAGAACTCGACCCTCTACGTCCTCGACGTCGACTCCGGCCGCTGGCTCGCCGACGAGATCCCCGGGAAAGTCGGCGGCGTCGACTGGCTCCCCGACTCTTCCGGCTTCTTCTACCGGAACCTCGAGAACGTGAAGGATCCCTACTCCGGCCAGGTCATGTTCCACCGCCTCGGCTCCCACCCGCGCCAGGACGCCCGCCTCTTCCGGCAGTACACGAAGGAAGAGAACGCGAAGCTCGCGACGACCTACGGGCCCGGTTTCTCCGCGAGCGAAGATGGCCGCTGGGGCCTCCTCTCCTACGCCACCGGCACCAGCTCGAACGACCTCTGGGCGGTCGACCTCGACCGTTACTTCAGGACCGGCGAGTTCGTGAAGACCGACGTCATCCTCGGCTCCGAAGGCTCCTCTCGCGGGCCGATCCTCGGCGACACCCTCTTCCTCCACACGACCGACGGCGCCAAGAACGGCCGCGTCGTCGCCGTCGACCTGAACGCCCCCGCCCGCGCCGGCTGGAAGACGCTCGTCCCCGAGCGGAAGGACGTCTCGATCCGCGGCGTCTCCCTCGCAAGAGGCATCCTCGCCGTCACGCTCCTGAAGGACGCTGCGACCCGGATCGAGCTCTACTCGCTCGATGGCCGGCCCCTCGGCGAGCTGCCGCTCCCGGGCATCGGCACGGCGTTCCTCTCGACCTCGCAGGACCGGACCGAGGCGTTCCTCACCTACACCTCCTTCAACGAGCCCTCCGGCGTCTACCGCGTCGACCTCGCGACGAAGAAGGTCGAGCTCTGGGAGCGCCCGAAGGTCCCCGTCGACCCGTCGATCGTCGAGGTGAAGCAGGTCTTCTACCCCTCGAAGGACGGGACGAAGGTCCCGATGTTCGTCGTCCACAAGAAGGGGCTCAAGCTCGACGGCGGCAACCCGACGCTCCTCTACGCCTACGGCGGCTTCAACGTCAGCCAGACGCCGAGCTTCAGCGCGACGCTCTTTCCGTGGTTCGAGGCGGGCGGCGTCTACGCCCTCGCGGGCCTCCGCGGCGGGGGAGAGTACGGCGACGCCTGGCACGAGGCCGGGATGCTCGAGCGGAAGCAGAACGTCTACGACGACTTCATCGCCGCGGCCGAGTGGCTCGTCGCGCAGAAGTACACGAAGCCCTCGAAGCTCGCCGTCTCCGGCGGCTCGAACGGCGGCCTCCTGACCGGCGCCGTCCTCACGCAGCGCCCCGAGCTCTTCGGCGCCGTCATCAGCGCCGTCCCGCTCCTCGACATGCTCCGCTACCAGTCGTTCCTGATGGCCCGCTACTGGATCCCCGAGTACGGCACCGCCGAGAACCCGGAGCAGTTCAGGTTCCTCCGCGCCTATTCGCCGTACCACAACGTGAAGAAGGGGACGAGCTACCCCGCCGTCCTCCTGACGGCCGGCGAGAACGACTCCCGCGTCCACCCGCTCCACGCCCGCAAGATGGCCGCCCTCCTCCAGGCCTCGACGGCCTCCGACCCGGCCACGAAGCCGATCCTCCTCTGGGTCGACCGCGAGGCAGGCCACGGCCAGGGCAAGCCCCTCGCCCTTCGCGTCCGCGACGTCGCCGACCAGCGGATGTTCCTGATGTGGCAGCTCGGCATGCTCCCGAAGGAGTCCCCGAGAAAGTAGCCCACACGAGAGGTCTACCCTCTTCGCTCTCCGCGTTCCCGGGCCGCCCTCGCGGGCGGCCCGTCGCATTCAGGCGGAGCCCCACCCCCGGATCGCGCCCGGAGGACGAGTTCTGGTGCCAGGCGTGAATTCGTGTATTGTTTGAAACAATACACGAATTCACGCCTGGCACGCAACGTGGGGCACGCAACGTGGGGCACCCAACGTGGGGCACCCAACGTGGGTGGCCCCCATCGTGGGCACCCCGCGTGGCGGGGCAGCTGCTGCGTGCCGCGGCCCGGGCCGCCCGCGGATCAGCGTCCGCGGACCTGG
>JAKLER010000311.1 GCA_022711615.1 Acidobacteriota bacterium | reverse complement strand
GGGTGGACGACGGCGTGGGCCTGCACCTGCCTCACGTTCACCTCGGCGCCGCCGGAGACGTTCCGGAACGTCGCCCGGAGGACGGGCCGGTACGGCGTCTCCACCCACTGGTCGAAGTGCTGCTTCAGGTCCCGTTCCGAGACCTCCTCGAAGACGGCGCGCAGGTCGCCTCGCGTCGCGCTGCCCCTCTCGTGCCGCTTCCGGTACTCGCGGACGGCCGCGAAGAACGCCTCGTCGCCGACGCGGCGGCGGAGCATGTGGAGGACCCAGGCCCCCTTGTCGTAGACCGCTCCCGTGAAGCGGAACGGGTCCGAGGGGGGGGCGACGACGGCGGGGCCGAGCTGGCCGGCGTAGAGCCCGTCGTCGTACCGGGAGGCGAGCAGGAAGCCGGGGGGGAGACCCGAGGCCCGCTCGTGGTAGAGGATCTCCGCGTACGTCGCGAACCCTTCGTTCAGCCAGATGTCGTCCCAGGTCCGCATCGTCACCTCGTCCCCCCACCACTGGTGGGCCAGCTCGTGGACGAGGAGGTCCGTCAGGTCGCGCGAGGCGTTCCCGAGGAGCGAGGCGCCGATGAGGGTGATGGTCGGGTGCTCCATCCCGCCCGAGAAGCTCCCTTCGACGATCCCGTACTTCGTGTCGAGGTACGGGTACTCCCCGAACAGGGAGGCCAGGACCTCCAGGTGGCGGACCATCGAGGCGACGCGGGCCCGGTTCGGGGCGGCGTGCTCGGGGACGACCCATCCGACGACCGGCATCGTCCGCCCGTCGGCCGCCCGGTACTCCGCGGCGATCTCCTCGAATCGGGCGACCGCCACCGAGACGAGGTAGGTGGAGATCGGCTGAGGAAGCTTCCAGCGCCACGTCACCCGCCCGTCCGGCTCGCTCTTCGAGGCGCCGCGCCCGGCCGAGACCGCGACGTAGCCCGAAGGGACCGTCGCGGAGAGCGTGACGACCGCCTTGTCGGCGGGGTCGTCGACGCAGGGCCAGAACGTCCGCGCGTCGAACGGCTCGGCGAGGGAGGAGATCGCCGGACCGCTCGCGGGGGCCGTCCAGAACGTCAGGGCCCCGCCCGCGAGCGGGGTCCCGCCCCAGCGGACGACGAGCGTCGTCCGCTCCTCGGCGCCGAGCGGCGGGGTCAGCGGGATCGTGAGGACGTCTCCGGCCGCGGTGAAGCCGGCGACCGGGGCGCCGTCGCGCTCGACGCCGCGGACCGTCATGGCGTCGTCGAGGTCGAGCCTCACCTCGGAGACGCCGGGGCGGAGCGCGGCGATCCGAATCGCCGCGCTCCCCTCGAGCGCGACGACGGCGGGGTCGAGCTCGAAGCGCAGGTCGTACGTGAGGACGTCGTAGCCCCGTTCCGCTCCCTCCGGAGAGAGCGCCGCCCGGCCGCTCCCGGCCCGGGCCGCCTCCGAGACGAGCGCGCGGGCGCGCTTCGCCCGGCCCTCCGGGTGGCCGGCGTGAAGCGGGCGTTCCCGCGCGGCCCGGTCGGACCGCGCGGGAACGGCGGCGGCCCCGAGGACGAGCGCGACGGCGAGGGAGAGCGGGAGGAGACGACGCATCCGTTTCACACTCAGAGCAGAGGGGCGAGCTCCTCGGCCCGGGCGATCCGGTTGCCGAGCCCGAGCCCGTCGCGCCAGGTTCCGGTGACGACGAGGCGCGGCCGCTCGCGTCCGGCGTTGAGGTCGTCGAGGTCCGCGTCCAGCAGGCGGAGCGTCTCGTGGTGGCCGACGGGGAGCCGCGGGAGCGCCGACGGCCACTTCAGCGTCCGCCCGTGGAGCCGCGGCCCGAGGAGCGGATGGAGCCTTCGCACCTCGGCCTCCGCGAGCCGGAGAAGATCGCTCTCGCAGAGGTCGGGAGCCGACGGGTCGAGTGCTCCGCCGAAGAACGACGTCGTCAGCGCGACGCCGGCCGGGACGCGCGAAGGAAAGAGGGAGGAGAGGTAGAGGACGCCGAGCGAGCGCAGCCCCTCCCCGCGGGGGACGAGGAGGCCGAGACCGGGAAGGGCCGCCCCGGGGGACTCGGTGCGGAACGCCTGGAGGACGATGGCGAGGCGCGAGTAGGGGAGCGCCGCGAGACGCGCACCCGAGCGCGGGAGGCGCGGGCCGAGCGCCTCCGCGAAGGCCGGCGCGTCGAGCGTGGAGACGAGGGTGTCGGCCGGGTAGACGGTCCCGTCGGCGATCTGGACCCTCCAGACGCCGCCGTTCCCCTCTCCGTCGAACGGTCCCTCGATGCCGGCGATCTCGGCGTCCAGCTCGATCCGCACCCCCGCGCGGACCCCCTGCTCGGCGAGCCCCTCGGCGAGCGCCCCAAGGCCTCCCCGGAAGCTGATCGTCCTCCGCGGCCGGGTCCGCGGCGCGGCCGCGAGGCCTCGCAGGACGCTGCCGGCGCGGCCCTCGGCCTCCCAGAGCGCCGGGAAAGCGCTCCTCACCGAGAGGGTCCGGGGATCGTCGGCCCAGACGCCCGAGACGAGCGGCTCGGCGCCCCAGCGGGCGACGCCGGGGCCGAAACGTCTCTCGAAGAAGTCGTGGACCGATTCGTCGGCGAGGTCCGCAGGGCGCCGGGCGACGAACGGCTCGGCCAGGGCGCGGAGCCGGGCCGCGAGCGGGAGCGCCCCGCCGAGAAGGATCGACGGCCCCGGGGCCACGCGCCGCGCTCGCCCGCCCCGCACGATCCAGCGCGGGGCACGCGGGTCGGCCACCAGGACGTCGTCCGAGAGGCCGAGGGCCTCGACGAGACGATCGGAAGCGGGCGTCGTCCGGAGCGAGACCGGCCCGGCCTCCAGGATGAACCCTTCCTCGCGGATCGTCCGGACGGTCCCGCCCGGGGTCGGTCCCTCCTCGAGGATCAGGACGTCGTCTCCCGGAGCCGGGCAACGGTTGCGGAGGAAGCCGAGCGCGAGCCCGGTGACGCCTCCGCCGAGAACGACGATCCGCCTCAACGAGCTCCCGGCGCGAGGAGCGCCTTGCGGCAGACGTCGGCGAGCGCGTCGACGAACGCGGGGTGGTCGTTCAGCCCGTCCGCGGCGACGTAGTGCGTGATTCCGGCCGCCCTCGCCTCCTCGGCGAAGAGCATCCGGATCTCGTAGAGCGTCTCGACGTGGTCGGAGACGAAGGCGATCGGGCAGACGACGACCTGCTTCACCCCCTCGCGCGCGAGCTCGGCCAGGACCTCCCCGGTGGACGGTCCGAGCCAGGCGACCGGGCCGAGCTTCGACTGGTAGCCGAGGCGCGAGCGGAAGCGCCGCCCGAGGCGTTCGTCGACGAGAGCGCAGCACTCCTCGATCTGCTTCGGGTAGGGGTCCTTCTTCTTCTCCACCGTGGAGACGGGGAGGGAATGGGCCGAGTAGAGGAGGACCGTCGCCGCCGGCTCGGGATCGGGGAGCAGGGCCGCCGCCGCGAGGATCCGGTCCGCGTGCGCGTCGAGGAACCTCGGCTCGGCGTACCAGGAGTCCGGCGCGTTCACCCTCTCGGGCGACCACCCCATCCGCGAGAGCGCCTCGTCGACACGCGCAAAGGAGCCCTTCGTCGTCGTCACGGAGTACTGCGGGTAGAGCGGGAGGACGAAGAGGCGCGTCACGCCCGCGGCGCGCAGGGAGGGCAGCACCTCCTCGACGAGCGGGGCGCTGCACGTCATCGCGGAGCGGACGATCGGCGGCTCGCCGGGCCAGGAGGGGGCGAGCGCCGCCTCGAGGAGCATCGCCGACCTCTCCGTCCAGCACCGGATCGGCGACCAGCCGATCTTCTCGTAGGTCTTCGCCGACTCGGCTTCGCGCGTCGTCGCGATCGTCCAGGCGATCGCCTTCCGGAGCGGCGCGAAGGGGATGCCGAGGATCTCCGGGTCGGCGAAGAGCCGGTAGAGGAAGCCCTTCAGCTCCTCCCGCTTCGTCGGACCGCCGAGCTGGACCAGGAGGATCCCGGTCTTTCCGGCGGTCATCAGAGCGTCCTGGAGAAGACCTTCGGCTGGTCGGCCGGACGCTTCAGGAGGTACGGGTCGAAGAGCATCGCCACGTTCCGGATGAAGATCCGGCCGAGCGGCGTCACGCGGATCTCGTCCGTCCGCGGCTCGACGAGCCCGTCCGCGACGAACGCGGGGAGGGCCGCGACCTCGCGGGCGAACGTCTCGTCGAAGGAGGCGAGGCCGAACTCCTTCTCCACCTCGCGCTTCTTGATGACGCAGTGGCAGAGGAGGTTCGTGATGACCGTCCGGCGCAGGTGGTCCTCGCTCGTCAGCCGCCATCCCTTGATCGTCGAGGGGCGCCCATCGGCGCAGGCGGCGTGATAGGCGGCGTAGTCCTTCGTGTTCTGGACGTAGCAGTCGTCGATCTGGGCGATCGCCGAGACGCCGAGGGCGTAGAGGTCGACGCCCGCGTGCGTCGTGTAGCCCTGGAAGTTCCGCCAGAGGGTCCGCTCCACCTGCGCGCGCGCGATCTCGTCGTGCGGCAGGGCGAAGTGGTCCATCCCGATGTAGACGTAGCCCGCCTCGGAGAACTTCTCGATCCCCGAGACGAAGATCGCGAACTTCTCCGTCCCCTCGGGGAGGTGCGCGGCGAGGACGCGCTGCGGCTTCTTCAGCCACGGGACGTGGGCGTAGGAGTACATCGCGATCCGGTCGGGCCGGAGCGTCAGCACCTGCTCGACGCTTCGCGAGAAGCCGGCGAGCCTCTGCCCCGGGAGGCCGTAGATCAG
>JAKLER010000310.1 GCA_022711615.1 Acidobacteriota bacterium | reverse complement strand
GAGGTGGCCATCCTCCTTCTCGGGACGAAGGAGTCGAAGCTCTGGAGGACCGGCGAGGACCCGGCGCCGTTCGGGACGCCCGGCTTCCTCTGGGCGAACAACAACGCCCGCGACCCGGGCGTGAAGAGGGAGTACGGCGTCCAGCCGGACGACGCGCCGTTCGACCCGGTCTACGGCCCGTGGGACCGCGACGTCGCCTTCCGGAAGTGGTACGACGAGGTGAAGGGGCGGATCGACGCGACGGAGGCCGTGAACCTCTGGGCCTCCTCGCCGATCAACCGGCCGCACGCCTGCGACGGCAAGGTGACGACGGCCGAGATGGCCGAGAAGCTCGTCTTCCTGGCCCACTACGGGAAGGTCACGCTCCGCGAGAAGTTCCCCGCGGCCGGGAACCGCCGGATGCCCGACCACCCCGGTGCGATCCCGCACCTGACTCTCGGCTACGCCGTCTTCAGCCCCGTCTTCATCGCGGAGAAGCTGAAGGAGGCGAGGGCGAAGGAGACGAGGGCCGCCGACGCGCCGAAGGAGCCGTCGCTCGACGTGACGGCCGTCCAGGAGCGGCTCTCGTACGACGCGGCGAAGCTCTGGAGGGGGAGCGTCTTCCCGAAGACCGAGGGGACGAACGGCCTCGTGTCGGGTGCGGCGGCCTACTGGCGGATACTGAAGGGGCTTCCGGGCGACCCGGCGAAGGCGTTCGCGTCGGTCCGCGACGAGCTCGCCGGCCTGAACGTCCGCGCGGCGTGGTTCGCCGCGAAGGAGGGGGACGTCGCCATCCGCGAGGCGACGCGCGAATACGGACGGCGCTCGCCGTACCAGATCCCGCGCATCAAGGGGACGTTCGCGCTCCACCAGCTCCGGCTCCTTCTCGGGAACGAGAGGTTCCGCGCGGCGACGGACGCGGCGTTCACCGCGAACGCGGGGCGCGAGGTGACGGCGGAGGAGCTCGTCGCCGCCCTCTCGAAGGGAGCCGGGCGCGACGTCGCGCCGTTCCTCGCCCCGTGGATCGAGGAGAAGGGCTTCCCGGACCCGAAGGTCGAGGCGAAGGCGCGGAAGGACGGGAAGGGCTGGCGGGTGACGCTCGACGTCACGCAGGCCGGTCGGCCGTACCACCTCTTCGGGAGCATCGCGATCGACGCGGGCGGAAAGCGCCTCATAAGGCCCTTCGAGGTGAACGGAGCGCGCTCCGAGCTGGCTTTCGCGGTTCCGGAGAGGCCGTCGCGCGTCCTCTTCGACGCGGGCCGGGACCTCCCGGTACCGCTCGAGAACCCCTACGCCTTCGTCAGCTTCACGGACGAGTTCCGTCACGCGAAGGTCGTCTACGGGACGACGCGGCAGGTCGAGGCGAACCACACGCTCGCCCTCCGCTTCCAGACGCTTCTCGCCGACACCTACAGCGAGGAGCTGCCCCCCGTCGTGAAGGACTCCGAGCTGACCGACGAGGCGCTCGCCGCGAGCGACCTCTTCGTCCTCGGCGCGCCGTCCGACAACGCCCTCGCGGCGCGCCTCGCCGGGAAGATCTCCGCGACGTTTGGGAAGGGGTGGTTCTCGTACGACGGCACGACGTACGGGCGCTCCGACGACGGTCTCTACCTCTGCATCCCGAACCCGTGGAACCCGGAGCGGGTCGTCTGGCTCTTCGCGGGCAACTCCGCCCTCCAGCTCCACCAGATGACGAAGGCGTGGGGCGGGAGCCTGCCGCAGTGGGCCGTCTATCGTTCCGACGAGGTCCGCGCGCGGGGCTTCACGACGCCCGCGCGGCACGTCTTCGAGAGGCTCGCGGAGTAGGCGGAGGGGCCGGCTTCTCCTCTCGCGAGAAGAGCGCGAGGAGGAGGGCGAACGCGGCGAGGACGAGCGCGCCGACGAGGGCGTAGCGCTGGTCGTCCCACTTGAGGAGGAAGGGGACCGCGCCCGTCGCGGCCGCGAGGAGCGACGTGACGACCCCGGCCTCCTCGCGCTCGGCGTGGAGGAGCGCGAGGAGGAGGAGGACGGCGGCGTAGTAGCAGGTCAGGTCGGCGAAAACGAAGACGAGCCCCGGGCTCCCGGCCGTCGCCGCCCACGGAGGGCGCGAGCGGAACGCGATGGCGACCGCGGCGAGGAAGGCGGCGGCGAGGGCGATGCGGAGGGGGCGCGCCTCGCGGAGGGCGGCGCCCTTCGTCTCCTTCCACCCCTTCCAGGGCTCGACGGCGTCCGGGAAGACGAGCGCCCGGCCGCTCGTGGCGTCGCGCCAGGTGAGGGTCGTCCCGAGGCCGACGTTGTTCGTCAGCGGGGTCGCGAGGTGCTTGCGGCTGTTCGCGGCGAGCTCGCTCCAGGCGCTCCAGCGGACGGACGTGAAGCCGCCCGCGGCGAGAAGCGAGAGGGGGAGGACGACGGCGGCGGCGAGGAGCGCGCCCTGCGCGACGTGCAGCTCGGTGCGGACGGCCTCGAGCCGCCGCTCGCGCGCGAGCCGGAAGAGGGCCGCCGCGCCGAGGCCGAGGAGGAGCGCCCCCGGGAAGAGCCGGAGGAGCGTCGAGAGCCCGAGCGCCGCACCGGCCAGCCGGGGACGTCGCAGCTTCAGCAGCGAGACGCCCGACATCGCGGCCGCGAGCCAGTCCATCCGGAGGAACGAGCCGCCGTTCCAGTCGAAGCGGGCCGGGAAGCTCGTTCCCCAGAAGACGAGCGCGACGCAGGCGACGCGGAAGCCGAACGCCCGGAAGACGAGGAGCCACGCCCCGAGGAGGAGGAGCGGGTCGAGGAGTGCGAGCGCCCGGACCGAGCCGTCGGTCGCCGGGCCGGCGAGGCGGGCGAGGAGGCCGCCGAGGACGCCCCACGCGGGTGTCGCGTTGTAGCCGTGGTCGAGGAGGATTCGCCGAAACGTCTCCGCCCCCGCCTCGGCGCGGAACCAGAGGACGTCCGTGACGAACGCCTCCCAGCGCGGGCCGAGGCGCGAAGGCCAGCGCGCGAGCGCGTCGTCGGCCGACGTCGTCTCGATCGCGTTCGTCGCGAGGTTCCGGAGCGGCACGGTCGTTCCCGGAGGGAGGAGCCCGGCGGCGCGCTCGGCCGCGAGCGCCGCCTCGTAGAGGCCGGTGTAGCCGAGCTCGGGGAAGTACTTCACGCCGACGACGTAGTGGAAGCTGTCCCAGACGTGGACGAGGCGTCCCCCGTGAAGCCTCCCGAACCCGAAGAACGCGGCGGCGGAGAGGAGCCCCAGCGCCACGAGGGCGCGGTCCCGAACGCGGGCCCACGCCTCGGGGCGCCCCTGTCGGCGCAAGACGAGCCCCGTGGCGAGGAGGAGCGCGGCGGCGGCGGCGAGGAACGCGCGAATCGCGACGAGGCGGTCCCCTTCCGTCGGCCCGGAGCGGGCGGGCGTCGTGGAGGCGGCTGCCGGCGCGGACCACGACGGCGGCGGCTGCACGTACGCCGCGAGCTCGCCGACCGCGTAGGTTCCGTCGCCGCCCTCGGCGTGAACGAGGAGGAAGCGGACCTCCCGGGGCGGGACGACCGGCGCCCGCCGCGTTCGCATCCCGCCCGAAGCGTCGCCGGCCTCGATCCGGACGAGCCCGCTCCAGCTCGTGCCGTCCGTCGAGCCCTCGACCCCGTAGTCGTCCCCGGCGTCTGCCTGCAGGAGGAGGGCGCCGACAGGGCGGGCCTCGCCCAGGTCGACGACCAGGTAGGCCGACGGGTCGGCCAGGCGGACGGCCCGTCCCGCGTCGGCCGCCTCGGCGGCAGCAGTCCCCTCGGCCGCCAGCAGGCCGTCGGTGGCGGCGGGCGCTCCGGCGAGGCCGTTCCCCTCTGCCGGACGGCCCAGCAGGAGGTTCCCGCCCGGAAGGCCGAGCGAGGCGGCGAGGAGGAGCGTCGGCAGCATCGCGTTCCGAGAGCCGGAAACCCGGCGGCGCCGGAAGCGTATCTCGGACGCCCGCACATGAAGAGCGGCCGGTCCGGACCCCGCCCCGGGGCCCGGCGCCGGCCTTGCCGAAGGAGGACCCGATGCTCCGTAGCACGTCCCGGCTCGCGCCGGCCCTCGCCCTCTCCCTCACCCTCGCGTCTCCGGCGGCCGCCCAGCGTCTCGCCGGGCCGCCGAGCGGCGGCAACCAGAAGGCCTCGGTTTCGCAGTGGATCGGCCCGGTCGAGGTAAACGTCACCTACAACAGCCCGAAGGTGACGGCTCCCGACGGAACCGACCGGCGCGGGAAGATCTGGGGCGGCCTCGTCCCCTGGGGGATGTCGAAGGACTCCTTCGGCACCTGCGGCGAGGAGTGCCCGTGGCGGGCCGGCGCGAACGAGAACACCGTCTTCCGGACCTCGCACGACGTGAGGATCGAGGGGCAGCCGCTCGCGGCGGGCTCGTACGGCCTTTTCATGATCCCGGGGCCGGAGGAGTTCACGGTCATCTTCTCGAGGAACTCCACGAGCTGGGGACACTACTTCTACGACGCGAAGGAGGACGCGCTCCGCGTGAAGGTGAAGACGCGGAAGGCGCCGTACACGCACTGGATGACGTTCGACTTCGTCGAGCGCAAGCCCGCCGAGGCGACCGTCGCTCTCCGCTGGGACGAGCTGGAGGTCCCGGTCCGGGTCGAGGTCCCCGACGTCGACGGCCTCTACCTCGGCGAGATCCGGAACCAGCTCCGCAACGCGACGGGGTTCGACTGGCAGGCGTGGGAGCAGGCCGCGCAGTTCTGCCTCTCCCGGAAGATCAACCTCCCCGAGGCGC